>NZ_JAQGPL010000001.1:4252500-4592500 GCF_028826105.1 Paenibacillus humicola | reverse complement strand
CATTTCCAGGCGGATGTGTTTATGGCGGCGTTATCCGCTCCGGGGCCGCATTGGCAGGCGGATTCGGTTGCCGATTATAACCGGTTCTGGCTGTTTAAGAGAGGAACAGGCCTACTTACGGTCAACGGGCAGACGCACGAGGTAGCACCGGGTCAGCTGTATTTGCTTCCGAGGGGCGCCTCCGTCTCGTACGGAAACGGCGGCGAACCGGACTGCGAGCTGTATTGGTGCCATTTTCGGGCGCCGGTCGGCGATATGCGGATGTTCGACCTGCTGCAGCTGCCGGCCGGCGTGACGCCGAGTGCCGCCAGCGATGCGGAGGGCCTGTTCGATAAACTGCTTCGCGCGTACCGTTCGGAGCGGTTTACGAAAGAGCTGCGGCAGCGGGCCGCGCTGCTGGACATCGTGGCCTGCTATCTCGAATGCTGCGACTTGAGCGACGAGAAGCTGCATGCGATCGAGGCGCTGGAGACGCTCAATCCCGTGCTCGAATATATCGAGGATCATCTCCAGGAGAACATCGGCGTGGACAAGCTGGCGCGGCTGGCTTATTTGCACCCGAACTACTTTATCGGGTTTTTCAAGCATGTTGTCGGCAGCTCGCCGATTCAATACGTGAACGGCCGGAGGCTCGAGCGCGCCAAGCGGCTGCTGGAGGAGACCGGCGCCAGCATGTCGGACGTTGCCAGAGAGGTCGGGCTGCAGAGCCACTACCTGTCGCGAATGTTCAAGCAGCATACGGGCCTGACGCCGAGCCGCTACAGACAAATTTATCAGCATGCGCACGGAGAAAGCTCCGTCGCTGGCGAAGGATGTGACGAGGAGCTGTGACGACGGAAGCGGCCGGCTATTTCAGCCGCGAGCTGTTAGGCTGGTACTTGGAAAATAAAAGGGATTTGCCCTGGCGGCAAAACCGCGACCCGTACCGGATCTGGGTGTCGGAGGTAATGCTCCAGCAGACGCGGGTCGACACGGTCATTCCCTATTACGAGCGGTTTATGAACAAGTTCCCGACCGTCGCCGCGCTGGCTGCGGCGCCAGAGGACGAGGTGCTCAAGTGCTGGGAAGGGCTTGGCTATTATTCGCGGGCCCGCAATTTGCAGGCAGGCGCGCGCGAGGTGGTCGAGCGCCACGGCGGCATCATTCCGGGCGACAAGCAGGCGGTTTCGGCGCTGCGCGGCATCGGCCCTTATACGGCCGGAGCGGTCCTCAGCATTGCCTTCAACGAGCCGGAGCCCGCGGTGGACGGCAACGTGATGCGCGTGCTGTCGCGCTATTTCTGCCTGGAGGACGACATCGCGAAGCCGTCCACCCGGGCCGGACTGGAACGCCTCGCGGCTTCGCTCATCCCGGAAGGAGCCGCCTGCGATTTCAACCAGGCGCTGATGGAGCTCGGCGCCCTGGTTTGCACGCCGAAGTCGCCGGGCTGCCTGACGTGCCCGGTCGTGGCGCACTGCGAAGGGCGCGCCGCCGGCAGGGAGCATGAGCTGCCGGTGAAGACGAAGGCGAAGCCGCCGCGGCCGGAAACGCGGCTGGCGGCGCTCGTCGCCGGCAGCGGCGCCTATGCCGGCTGCGTGCTGGTGCGGCAGCGTGCGGACAGCGGCCTGCTCGCGCGCATGTGGGAGCTGCCGCATGTCGCGGACCCGCAGGGCGCGGGCGGCGAAGCTGCGCCGAAGCGTCGCGGGCGGCGCGCCGCTTCGGCAGGGGCCGGTGCCGCCGCAGGCTGGGACGGCGGCGATGCTTTTGCCGCGGCGGCTGCGGAGCGGGCCGGCGAGCCGCCGCAGCGGATCCGCGCAGCGCAGATGGATGCGCTGTGCCGGCAGCTTGCGGCCGAGGACGGCCTGCTGGTGCGGCCGACCGGCTGGTGGGGCGAAACCGAGCATACGTTCAGCCATATCGTATGGAGCGTGCAGGTGTTCGAGGCCGAGTTCGGCTTCGTCCTCGAGCAGGCGGCTGCGCTGGATGCGCCGGAATCGCCGGCAGCCCCGGGCATCTACCCGGCAGGGGGAGCTCCAGTCGGCGCGATGCTGGCCGCCGAAGCCCCGGTCGGCTATCAGGCGGGCGATTCAGGCGCTTTACGCGGCCATGATCTGGCAGACACAAGCCGGCCGGGTCATAGCCCTAGCCCGACGCTCACCGATGGGACCGCTGCCCGGGACCGGATGGACGCAGGTATCCCGCTCGCGTCCGATAACGCCGTCGCGCAGCGGCTGCCGCGCGGCTACCGGTGGATCGGTCCGGAGCATATGCGCGAGCTTGCGTTTCCAAACGTATTTCTGCGTATTTTGCGCGATTATTGGGACGGGCGCTATTAATCGAACGGAAATGGGGGAGACGGTCATGAGCGAAATGCTGAACCGGCTGCTGAAGGATAAAATCGTCGCGATATTTCGCGGCATTGAGGACAGGCATGCCGACCCGGCAGGCGAGGCGCTGCTGAACGGCGGCATTACGATGATGGAAGTGACGATGAATACGGACGGCGCGCTGATGGTGATCGCCCGCTGGCGGGAGAAATTCGGCGGCAGGGCGGCGATCGGCGCCGGAACGGTGCTTGATCTGGAAATGGCGAAGGATGCGGTAGCCGCAGGCGCACAATTTCTGATCTCGCCGAACCTGGACGAGGCGGTTGTCGCCTATGGCATCGAACGCGGCGTGTCCGTCTGGCCGGGCGTCATGACGCCGACCGAAATCGTCCGCGCCTGGAAAGCCGGCGCCGATGCGGTCAAAATTTTCCCGATGGGAGCTCTCGGATGGAAGTATTTGGCAGAAATTCGTGCGCCGCTGAACCATATTCCGATGATGGCCACGGGCGGCGTTGACCTGCATAACATCGGCGATTATTTCAAAGCGGGCGCCAGCGCGGTCGGCATGGGCAGCAAGCTTGTCAACCTGGACTTGGTGCGGGAGGGGCGCTTTGACTTGATGACCGAGCATGCACGCAAGTTTACCGAAGCGGTGAAAAGCTTTTGACCGGATAGAAACGAAGCAGGATCATCCCAAGCGCGGCTGCAGCCGCGCCTTTTTTCGTTGCCGGCCCGCGGCAATTTCCCGGAACAAAAAAAGGAGCCTGCGGCATCAGTCGCAGGCTGCAAGAGAGAATATATAATAAAGGGGGGTCATGGTTACATTATAGGACGCGATTATGAAAGGAATATGAAGGGAACATTACAGTTTCATTACAATGGTTAGAACTTTCTCAGATTGAACGTAAGTAAGTAGTGATGGAGAGAGAAAATAAAGTTCTTTAATTGCAGCATCGTTGATCGGAATAGCTTTGTCGGCTATTGCGATGATTATTATGCGACGGAGAATAGGCAGGCGAAAAATGGGGAGTATTAGTGGTAACAATTGGGCATTTATTGAAATTGGATATTCGTATTGGTACAGTATGCCACTCTCGATCCCATGAAAGCGATGATCACGCGCTTTACTGACATGGATAATAAGTAATCGGACCAGGGGAATTTTTGGCTCGATTACTTTTTTTTTCGCTGGACTAATGCAACTCTAAGCAAATGATGTGCGACCGAAAGCGCCGAAATAGGAGCGTCTGTTACAAGATTTGCATCCTCAGGGTGTTCGGAATTGGAAGTATAAAAGGAACTGCTTAACCGCAATATAGTTATATTCTGGCGCAATGCCCTGTCACTTCTGTCCAGGTTGCCTGTGATACGATTGGAGCAGCAAATCTTTGGCTTAAAACCTGGCGAAAAGAGGAGATAAGGTCATGTGCACTTCGTTGCTTGCCAAGATAATTGGACAGAAATAGAACCGAAAGGGATCATTTGTAAGCGCATGCGATTGGTGGCGTTTCGATAAATTATAACAGTTAAATTAGTATTATAGATCGTCATTGATTCGACTCGGTGGATTCAACTAAATATAACCATTTTTTGCGGTATTGATGGGGCGAAAGGCCAAATTTCTTCTTAAAGATTTTGCAGAAATATGAACAGTTTTCAAGTCCAATCGATTCGCCGATCTGAGCGACCGTGTGATTGGTCGTGGTCAAGAGTTTTACTGATTCCTGCAAACGCCGCTCATTCAAATAATCTGATAAGGTCATTCCGACCCATTCCTTAAACCGATGCGAGATGTGGTAGGGGGAGAGATGTAATTCGATTGCCATTTTATTTAAACTCAGCGGTTCAGTGTATCGAGCTTCCAGCCATGCGAGAATGCGTTCGACTTGACTGGGCGTACGGATGGCACTTATTTCGACCTGACGTTGATAGCGTTCCCACACCGACTTAAGTTGATAAAAAAAAGCGACGAGAAACAACGAAAACTCTTCTACATTCGTCTGTTTCCGATTTTCCCAGATTTGGAACACGGAATGGAATTGATCCGCTTCATCAAGGTTATATAGGCACGGAGACTGGAGCTTGCTGGTCAGAAGTCCCTTATAGAATGCAAACAAACTTGGCCATTTCTCGAAGTAAGCATCATACAGCAACGGTTCAAATTGAATGATCGAGCGGACGAAAGGGGTCTCTTCCGTCATCTCCAATTGAATATGATGCAATTGATAAGGTTGAAATACGCAAAGCATACCTGGTATCACTTCGTAGCTTTTTTGATCGACGATGAATCTGCCTTTTCCTTCATGAATGATCATGATTTCCAATCCTTGATGCGCATGGAATGTTCCTTTGTACCAGTCTGTCCCTGTGCTTTTGCGTCGATATGCATAATGAAGAAAAAATTCGTGGTAGGGGTATGTCGTTATGAAATTAGAAGGCACCGGATTCACATCCTTTCTATAACAAAGTTTACAGTAAGTAAACAATACCGACAAGAAATCGACCCACAATGTTTCCAAGGAGTGAAATGATGATGATAATAAGTGGCTCAAAAAAATCAGTGCTTGACGAAATAACCCGAGGTTGAAAATGGAAAAACATCTGCTAATCCTGTATTGTTGTAAGTCCTACCAAACAACAAAAGGAATAGACAGATGCAGACTCAGTATATCAATGAAATGCTCAACTTGCCAGAGCTAAAGAATCACCAAATTCTGTCCATCGATGTCGATGGGCTTCACATAAAAGCCCAGCCTATAGACGACAAGCAAAGGGAGCATTTCCGTTTGCGGTGATCGGACTCGATCACGGACACATTTTCGGAATGTGCAGCGGACTTATCGAAGCAGGCGGACAACAGCACGTGGGGAGACGGCCGTACGATTATTTTGGGCACCGATGGTTATATCGAATTGCGCAAATACGTGGATATAGCGAGAGAAAAGGGCGGCGGACACGTATACCTCGTTAATCATGAGGGGGAGTATCATTTCGACGTAACGGGGAAGATCGGATATCCGTTTTTCGGAGAACTGATTCTGGACTGTTTAAACCGTACGGAGATTGCGATGACGCAGGAGCACGCCTTTAAAGCGGCCGAGTTTTGCCTGCTGGCGCAGCGCGATGCCAAACTGATTGAAGGCGTAGGGCAAAACGTGAGCCAATAATATTTCCGTAACGGGAGACCGAGACCGTCCGCGGTTTGCTCGAAGGAGTTAGTAGAATGGAGGTTGTAGTTTATGCAAGCAGCGAAGAATAGTGTTGCTTTGGAAAAAAAAGATGTCGTCCAAGAGCCGGTGCAAAAAAAGAAAGGATTGTTTTACTATATAAGAATGGATTTCGTGCTTTACCTGATGCTGCTTATTCCGGTTTTATATATCGTGGTATTTAAATATGTACCCATGTACGGCATACAAATTGCTTTTAAGGATTACAACATTTTTCAGGGCGTCAGCTTGAGTCCGTGGAATGATTTTGCAACGTTCAAGCAAATTTTTTCATCACCCCAATTTTATCAAGTTGTTCGAAACACGCTGGTGCTTAACGGTTTGGATTTGATTGTGGGATTTCCAGCGCCAATCATTTTGGCGATTTTAATTAATGAACTGGTATGGAATAAGTTTAAAAAAATAAGCCAGACTATCCTGTATCTGCCGCATTTCCTTTCCTGGGTTATTATTGGCGGCATTGTTACACAGTTGCTTTCTCCTACGGGAATGTTTAACTCCTTGCTTAGCCATTTGGGCAGTGAATCGGTTCCTTTTCTCACGAACAAATATGCATGGGTTGCAACTTATTCTTTGGTTGGAGTATGGCAGAACGCAGGCTGGGGTACCATTTTGTACCTTGCTGCCATGACGGGAATTGACAGGCAGCTGTATGAAGCTGCAGATTCAGATGGAGCCGGTCGATTTAGGAAGATATGGCATATTACGCTGCCAGGGATCAGACCAACCATTGTGATCCTTCTGATTCTGCAGATCGGCAATCTGATGGCGATTAACTTCGACCGTCCATTCAACCTTCAAAACAACCTGGTTATGGATTTTGGCGACGTTATCAGTACCTATGTTTATCGTGTAGGTATTCAATCGGCGAACTTTTCAGTCGGTGCAGCTGTCGGCCTGTTCCAGTCCGTTATTTGCTTAATATTCCTGTTAAGCTCTAATTTTATTACCCGTAAATTAGGCGAAAACGGAATTTGGTGAGGAGGTACTGACCATGTCACATACGTTAAAAAATAGACTGGTTGACTTTACGGCAGCATTTGTTATTTTAATTGCGGTTTTTATCTGCCTGGTTCCATTTCTTTATATTCTTTCGGAATCCCTTAGCTCTAATAAGGCGATTATATCTCAGGCCGTTACCATTTATCCGATCGACTTTAATTTAGAAGCCTATAAAGTTGTATTCGGGGATGGAGGTATGTTGTACTCATTAGCCTATACGGTCATCTTGACGATTGTATTCGTGCTCCTTGCATTGACCGTCACCATACTGGCCGCGTACCCGCTGACTAAAAAAAGACTCAAGGGCAGGAATGCTTTATTGTTGGTGATGCTGTTTACCATGTATTTTAGCGGCGGATTGATTCCGGATTATTTGAACGTAAAGAATCTAAGCCTATTGAACACGCCATGGGCACTGATTCTTCCGGGTATGATGAGCGTCTATTATATGATCATACTGAAATCGTTCTTCCAAAGCATTCCTGATAGTCTGGAGGAAGCTGCGCGCCTGGACGGATGCAACGATCTGCAGATTTTGCTTAAGGTTGTGCTTCCGCTTTCCAAGCCGGCACTTGCCACAATCAGCCTGCTCTATGCCGTATACAGATGGAATTATTTTCAGGATGCTCTTTTCTACATTACAGACGAGCATTTGTATACGATACAGCTTAAGCTGTATAACGTGATCAATATTTCGCAGCAAATGTCCGGCGAGAATGTCAACGTAAATCTTCCTTCAGAGGCATTAAAGTCGGCAAGTATTATGTTTGGCACGGTTCCGATTCTTCTCGTGTATCCGTGGCTCCAGAAATACTTTGTATCCGGCATTATGATTGGCGCCGTGAAAGGCTGATATAGGTACGTGAAAGAGATGATGAAATCTTTTTCACGGATTTATATAAATCAATTTGCTAAATATCAACAAGGGGAGTGATTTCTTTGAAGGCAAAGGCACAAAGATTGATTTCTGTTTCTTTGGCAGCGTTAACCATTGCCTCCACATTGGCCGCCTGTCAGGGTAAGAGTTCAAACGGCGCCCAAAATGAAGGTACATCGGGATCAGGCAATACAAAACATCGAACATTAACGGTCGAAGTATTCGACAGAGGCAAACCTGGGCAGCCGGATTTGAATAATAACTACTGGACCAAGTATGTCAACGATAATTTCGGCAAGCAGTTTAATGTCACCGTGAACTACGTTACAGTTCCAAGATCCCAGGAAGTGGACAAGCTGAACGTATTGATGGCAGCCGGCCAGGCACCTGACATTTCCTACACGTACAACCAGGGTGTTGTCTATAATTATGTCCAGCAGGGTGGTTTGGCGGATCTAGACTCGGCGCTCCAGCAATATGGATCCACGCTAACCAAGTATCTGGGCGACGATGTCTTAAAGTATGGGAAATTTAGTGGCAAGCAGTATGCCGTACCGGGCAAGAGGACGGTTCTCGCTGGTGAAAATACGTTTATCCGTAAAGACTGGCTTGATAAACTGGGTCTTCCTGTGCCGACTACACCGGAACAGTTCTATGACACCATGGTTGCCTTCAAAGAGAAGAACCCTGGAAATGTAAGCGGAGTCATTCCTTATGGTTATTCCCTGCAACCTGCATATCCCGGGTTGAACTATATACCGGAAGCCTTTAGACCATCTAATCTTACGGAAGAACAGTTTGCTACACTTATGCCGCAAGCCAGCTGGTCGGCAAACTGGAGTATGCCTGGGTTTGATAAAGCGGTTCAATATATGAACAAGATGTATAATGCAGGCTTGATCAGCCCGAATTTCGCAACGGACAAGGATGGAAAACTGTTGGACGCCGATATTTCCAATGGAAAGGTTGGAGCATTCCAAACGAACTGGGATGGTCCGTACAGGACGGCTCCCGGCGACTATACCAACCTTAAAAAGAACGTTCCCAGTGCTCAGCTTATTCCTATCGATCCATGGCAAAATGATGCAGGCAAGCATCCGAAGTACGGGTACAGCCCAAATGGCATGTATATCATCATACCGAAATCAAGTAAAAATGTTGACCTTGCCATACAGTATCTCAACTGGATGGCTGATCCCAAGGTAACCCTCTTCCTCCAGAACGGTCAAGAAGGCGTAGACTACAACATGGTTAACGGTGTTCCAAAACAGACGGGAACAACAAATTCCGGCGAAAAAATGATGACGGTTGCAAATAACCTCGACTATGATATCCTATCGAACGGTATCGAGCTTGGTGATCCGAAGAAAAATACGGCAGCCGTTTCCGCTGGATATCCCGGTTATGAAACGGATGTCGAGAATGCTTTAAAGGTCGGTTTGACGGACTATTATACTTCGTATTACTATGCATTACCGAATACAGCCGATGCAAAATACAACGCAGCGCTTACAAATCTTTCAGCACAAATGCTCGCAAAACTCATTGTTGCTAAACCAGCCGATGTCGATGGCCTGTACAAATCATTGGTTCAACAGTACATGGATCAGGGCGGCAAAGCCGTTCAAGACGAATATATAAAGAATTACAAGGATCAGAATAGTAAATAATTGGACTCTTGCAAAATGGACCTGATGTAATCCCAGACGGAGACGGGTAGTGTAGACGGTCAAATCGATTTTAGGCCGACAGTCGGAGTTGGCGGAGAATGTTGAAAAGCGGCTTCTTCTCCAAAGCCTGCTGGTACGCGTAAGATTTGACAGCCAGGAGGCATGCCTGCTGTCGGGTGACAAGAACATGGTAACATTAGAAGTCGCATGTAGTGCTGATTTTTCATTTTTATGAGGTTGTCCCAAAAGGGGGGTGCCTATTTTCATGAAAATGAGGCATAAACGTGCAAAGTAGCTGATCGGGGTCGTTAGACCCGTTCAGCTACTTTGTTTTTTGGGTTTGCCGACTTCTTCAGCAAATTGTGGGCAAGGGTAAGCCACCCGACCTCAAGGCTTACTTTTGGAAAGCCTCGAAGCAGAAAACGGAAAAATCCTCGGTTATTCTTGATCCGACCAAACACGCTTTCCGGCTCGATCATTCGCCTGACCGAAGCGCATATTCTTTTTCGCTGCGCAGCAATGCTGCCCATGCTGTGGGTCCCGATCAAAATGTCATCTGTAAAGGAAGCTATGACATTCGGACGGTCCGTCATCTTCAAATGCTGCTCCAGCTCTCGGTCTTCTTCCCCGATCGAGTCGGTCGGCACTTACGCTAAACGGGCATTCCCCCTCCGGGGGAATGCCTTATAAATGTGTTTACAAATTTCTTGACAGACCCCTTAACGAGCTTGGCTTCTATTGGCTCAATTTGAGTTATTGATACGAATATTTAGATTCCGATATCTCTCAGGAGTCAACGATTCGATTTTCCTGAAAGTAGATACAAAATGACTGGTATCCAAAAAACCCACCATGGAGGCGATCGCCTTCACAGTGAGGCTTTCTTCGTTAACCAGAAACCCTTTGGCTTTCTGAACTCGCAAATGGATGAGGTATTGGTATGGACTCATCCCTGTTGTTTTTCTGAACAGGTTGTTCAAATGTTGGGAACTGACGCCGGCGAAATCCGTCATGTGGCTCAATCCAAAAACCGGGTTTGAATAATTCTCATCAAGAAATCGAAAAAGAGGCGTTAATCTGGCTGTATGTTGGGAAAAGGAACGTTGATTATCAACCTGTCCATATTGTTTCAGATCGATTAGAAAACGATAGACAAACGCAGAACCTTCCATTCCGTTGAAATCGAAATTCCGGTCTGCCAATTTTCGGCTTCTTTTATGCAGCGTAGATAATCGTGAATTTGGTTCCCAACGAATGACGGAGGATGTCGTCAATCCGAGAGCGGAAACGATGAATGGCGCAGAATTTCCACTAAACGTGACATACCACGTCGACCAAGGATGAGAAAGGGTTTTATAACGGTGCGGAACGTTGGGCTGTAACAAAATCCCTTGATTTGGCGATAGGGTCACGGTATTACCGGAACATTCAAACAATCCTTCCCCGCCGGTTGTCTGCAGCCAATGATAACAGTGGTAACCTTGCGGTCGTATAAATTCTTCCTGCCATTCATTCCAGCCCATCATTTCGATGAATATAGGCAATGTACGGTCAAGGGCTGTGACCAGCATCTGTTTCATGTAATGCTGCATAGGATCACAACTTTCATTTTTTTATATGCCATACGAATTATATAATATTTTATAAGACTCTGACAACCTATATAATTATACGTGAATTGCTGGCTGTATCAAGGAGGGCAGATACACTTGAACGGAATTCGAGGAAAAGATCAATGAATGTTAGCGTTTACATGCAATGTTCGATTGGATGCGTGAGGATTTCAAAAAACTACATCCAATCGGGTGAAGTTGAATATGGAAACAGTTAGGGGATAAGATAGCCAAATGTCTGATATTCAAAAAGCCGCTTTGGTAAAACCGTCTCAACGCCAATTAAAATGGCAGGAAATGGAGTTCTATGCGTTTATTCATTTTACCGTGAACACCTTTACCGATAAAGAATGGGGATTGGGGAACGAAGATCCGTCCATTTTTGACCCGCAGGATCTGGATACGGAACAGTGGGTGCAAGTTTGTAAAGCGGCCGGAATGCGGGGTCTCATCCTGACTTGCAAGCATCATGATGGATTTTGTCTATGGCCGAGCAAATATACCGAGCACTCCGTGAAGAAGAGCCCCTGGAAGCAAGGGAATGGCGATGTTGTAAAAGAATTATCTGACGCCTGCCGGCGGCACGGTCTACAGCTGGGAATTTATTTGTCTCCTTGGGATCGTCACGACAATCGCTATGGAACTGACGAGTACAATACGTATTTCAAAAACCAACTTCGAGAGCTCTTGACGAACTATGGGGATATTTTCTCTGTTTGGTTTGATGGAGCATGCGGCGAGGGGCCGAATGGAAAAAGACAAGTTTATGACTGGGACGGCTATTATCAAGTGATTCGGAAACTGCAGCCGGGCGCGGTCATTTCGGTTTGCGGCCCCGATGTCCGCTGGATCGGGAATGAAGCGGGACACTGCCGGGAATCCGAATGGAGTGTTGTATCCGAAACGCTGCTGGATTGTGAAAAGATACAAGAAAAATCGCAGCATGCGGATGATGCGGAGTTCCGGCACCGGATTCGAACGGAGGACGAGGATTTGGGCAGCCGGGAAGTCATATGCAGCGCGGGAAATCTCGTGTGGTATCCGGCGGAAGTCAACACCTCGATCAGACCGGGATGGTTTTATCACGCAAACGAAGACGATAAAGTAAGGTCGGTTGAGGAGCTTCTGGATATTTACTACAAATCCGTCGGCGGGAATGCAACCTTCCTCTTGAATATCCCGCCGGATAAACGAGGGAGGATCCACGAAGCCGACGAAAAAAGACTGAGGGAACTGGGCTGGATACTAAGAAGTACTTTTCAAGACAACCTTGCGCTTGGTTCATCTGCTGCTGCATCCGAAAGCATGGATGACGACCACACCGCAGCAAACCTGCTTGACGGAAATCCCGATACTTTTTGGTGTCCAAGGCCGGGAACGGAACAGGCCTCCATTGAGATCGACCTGGGGGATGAGAAGAGGTTTAATCATCTTGTGCTGAAAGAACATATCCAATCGGGACAGCGGATCGAGAGGTTTAAAATCGAGTGCCGGAAGGATTCCGGGGCGTGGAGAGAAATTTCTCGAGGTACAATTATCGGTCATAAACGCATTTTAAGATTCGACGAGATCACGGCCAGATCTATTCGAATTACGATCATGGAATCCAGATGGTATCCGACTCTGAGCAGCTTTGAAGTTTATCTCGGACCTATCGATTAGAAGGAAACAAGTCCAATAAGAAGGGGTGTTTAGAATGAAAGCGAAAAAACGGATAGCTGTTTTATTGGCGACGACTTTGGTTATGGTATTGCTTGCTGCTTGCTCGCATAGCGGGACCGGCAGCAATTCGAGTGCCGATGACAGTTCCGGATCGTCCGATTCAAAGCAGTCAGCGGATCCTTCCAAGCCTGTTACCGTGAATTTATTTGCCGGGACTTCTAGTTTCAATGGAAACCTGAATACCAATTGGTTTACGAAATACGCTGAAGACAAGTTTAACATGAAGATTAATTGGACCACGGTACCGAGCACGGATGAAAGTACGAAGCAGCCGGTTCTTCTTGCGAGTGGAGAATATCCCGATATTTTTTGGGCCGGAGCATTTAACAATTCCGATTTACTGAAGTACGGGCAGCAAGGCGTATTTATCCCTTTAAATGATCTGCTTCAAAAATACGCGCCGAATGCATGGAAAGCGATTCAGGACACGCCGGAACTAAAGCAAGGGTTATTTGCTCCGGATGGGAATATTTATGGTTTGCCTTTTTATAATTACTGCCTGCATTGTTATTACTCGCATAAATTATGGGTATATAAGCCGTTCTTGGACAAGTTTCATTTAAGTCTCCCTACAACGACCGCGGAATTTGAACATATGTTAGAGGTGTTCAAGCAAAATGGCATTTTGCCTTTAACCGGTTCTACCGATGGATGGAACTCCGATCCTACAACATTCCTTATGAATTCCTTTATCTATGACGATGGAGGCAGTCATTTTAACGTCAAGGACGGAAAAATCGAATTTTCGCCGATTCAGGATCAGTGGAAACAAGGGCTTGAGTATATTCATGACCTGTATTCGAAAGGTATGATAAGCAGCGCGGCTTTCACGCAAACGAATGATGTCTTGAGCAAACAAGCGATAAACCATGAGGTCGGAGTGGTGCCATGGGGTTGCATGAATTGCGTGGTTGGTGCCGATCATTTGAGCGATATCGTCAATTGGGAGACCATACCTCCCCTTGTTGGCCCAGACGGAACCCACTTTGCTTCATTTGGCGGAAATGGTGTAAGCGGAGCGGTGTTTGCAATTACGAATAAAGCCAGTCAGGATGAAAAAATCGCGGTGATGAAATTACTGGATTTCATGTGGACCCCGGAAGGAACGACGATCGCCGATTACGGTCCGGAAGGTAAGTTCTGGTCGGGGGCAAAAGAAGGAGAAAAGGGCTTGATGGGTACCCAGGCATTGTTCAATGTTAACACCCAGCCGCCAAGTCCATTTACTTGGGGATGGGATCAGTTGGGTCCGTTCTATCAGTCGGAAGAATGGAGAAACGGCATTGTTGCTAAGCCCCCCTTCGCGAAAGACGGGTCCGGTTCGGAGGCATTGCTTCAATATTATACGCAGAAAGATTACGCAGGCAATCAGCCGAAAGAAGTTGTGCCTGCGTCCGTTTGGATCAAGCCTGCCGATTCGCAGCAATACGCTCAGCTGCAGACGAATATAAACGACTTTGTAAAACAATGGACCGCCGGTTTTATTGTAGGGAACAAGTCGCTTTCCAAAGATTGGGATGACTACGTCTCCGGCGTTAAGAAGCTGGGACTTGATCAATACCTCAGCATCACCCAGTCTGCCATGGTGAAGCCGTTTGATACGGGCAGTTTCCAGAAAGATGAAGCGGATATTAAGTTTCTTGAGTCCCTGAAGTAATACGAACAGAGTTGGCCAGTCGATCAAATTGAATTGCATGAAAACTCACATCATCCTCTTAAGGGGCTTTGGGAGGATGATGCAGGTTTTTGCAGACTATTTCCGAAAAAAAACTGCTGCCGTTTTAAGAACACTTGAGTGAAGGAATGAGGGGAATGAGATTGGTTTCTCAAGAAGAAAATCAACCGGATTCCATGTCCATATCGATTTCCGAGACGAAACGGAATGCGATGAGAAGGAGCTTCGTTCGGCATTGGCCGTTATATGCGATCATCGCACTGCCGACAGCCTTTTTGATCGTTTTCAGTTATTGGCCGATGCTGGGGGTTCAAATCGCCTTTCGCAACTATAGTCCAGTACGGGGAATTTGGAATAGTTCGTGGATTGGCTTACAGGAATTTCATTCGTTTTTTTCGTCCCCCTATTTTTGGCCGCTTGTTAAAAACACGTTGACATTGAGTGTTTACTATATCGTCGTTTCCATTCCCTGTGCCGTCATTCTCGCCGTGGCATTGAACGAGGTGCGAAATGAGCGTTTTAAAAAAGTCGTTCAAATGTTTACTTATGCTCCTTATTTCATTTCAACAGTAATCCTTGTAGGCATGATGCAGATTATCCTTTCTCCCACAAGCGGACCGCTAGCGTTACTTTTTCATGAGCTTGGCAGATCCAATCCTCCCAATATATTGGCAAGCGCGAATGGATTTTCTTCCATTTATGTGTGGTCCGGGATATGGCAGGAAACCGGATATGGAGCCGTCATCTATCTCGCTGCGCTCGCGGGAGTTAATCCGGAATTATATGAAGCCGCACGAATTGACGGTGCATCCCGGCTGCAGAAGATTCGGTATATAGACCTTCCTGGCATTAGTCCAACGATGATCATTTTGTTGATTTTAAGTGTCGGAGGACTGTTAAGCGTAGGTTTTGAGAAAGTATTTCTTTTGCAAAATAATTTGAATTTGAGTACATCGGAAATCATCTCAACCTATGTCTATAAGACCGGGCTTATTAACGCCGATTTCAGCTTTGCCGCTGCGATAGGACTGTTTAACTCCTTAGTTGGTTTGATTTTAATTTCCATCGTTAATTTTGCGGCTCGCAAAGTTTCGGACAACAGCCTGTTTTGAGAAAGGGGAGGAGCCTCGTTGTATAAGGCCGCAACGATTCGGGAGTCTGGACAAGACCGCATATTTTTATTGTGCGTATATATCTTTTTAAGTATCATTCTCGTTTTGGTGTTCTATCCGCTCCTATATATCTTAAGTTCTTCTTTGAGTTCTGCTGCTGCTGTACAAGGAGGAAAAGTATGGTTATGGCCGGTTGATCCCACTTTGGATGGCTATATCGGCGTTTTTAAGTACAACGAGGTTTGGACGGGCTTCCTGAATTCCTTCATCTACACAGTCAGTGGAACTGTTCTAAGCGTAAGCCTGACGATTATGATGGCATATCCCCTGTCGAGAAAAGAAATGTTTGGGCGAAGTGTGTGGATATGGGCGATCCTGATTGCGATGTTGTTTAACGGCGGTCTAATTCCCTTCTATCTCGTTGTAAAAGATCTGGGAATGCTGAATACCCGCTCAGCGATCATCGTTCCAACCGCCCTTAACGTATTTTCCGTAATCGTTGCGAAGACATTTTTCCAAACCTCAATGCCTAAAGAACTCTACGAAGCGGCACAACTTGATGGCTGCGGCGATTTTCGATTTCTGACGCGTATTGTGCTCCCTCTCTCCACGCCCATTCTTGCTGTCCTGGTTCTCTGGTCGGCAGTCGGTCAATGGAATGCTTACTTCAATGCCTTAATTTACTTAAATTCACGTACCATGTATCCATTGCAGCTCGTGCTTCGTGAGATTCTGGTAGAGAATCAGATCAGCTTTACGAACATGTCTTCAATCGATCCGAATAAGCTTGTATTGATGCAGAATATGGAAACCCTGCTTAAGTATTCTTTGATTGTGATCACGACGATCCCAATCCTTGTCATTTATCCGTTTGTACAAAAGCATTTTGTGAAAGGTGTGTTTGTAGGCTCCGTAAAAGAATGATTTTCGAATTGTTCTCGAATATCGGCGTCTTGACGAACGCTCAGTCTTTGACTTTTAGAAAATTATCCAACATGAATATGTATACGGAGGTTCACCTCATGTTATTTGCAGGAGCGAATTACCATCCGCATGATTGGCCCAGTGAAAGATGGCGGCAGGATATTTCTCTTATGAAGGAGGCTTCTTTTAATCTGGTCCGTCTTGGTCATCTGTGCTGGGACAGCTTTGAGCCATCCGAGGGATACTTTACCTTTGAATGGTTCGATGAGGTTATGCAATTGTTCGATGAAGCCGATATCAAGGTGGTGCTTGATATTGCTACACGCCCGGCCCCCACATGGCTGCATAAAAAATATCCTGAAATCGATATTACCGACCGGAATGGTATTAGACTGCAAGCACATAGCCGCTACATGGAGGATACCGGTCATCCCGTTTTTAGAGAATATGCTTATCGATTTGCCGAAAAGCTGATTTGCCGTTACCGGAATCATCCGACGTTGTTGGCTTTCGGCCTGTGCAACGAGTTGGGGTCCGGCATGCCCTCCTATTCAAATTCCGTTAAGGAACGCTTCGTATCCTGGTTAAAAAATAAATATGGGACCGTGGAACATTTAAACCAGGCGTGGTCGACTCAACGGTGGTCACGTAAATTAAACAGCTTCCATGACGTCGTTCTACCGGTATCCGGGAATGTGCAGGGCGCCCCGGAACGAATGCTTGATTTATGGAGATTCCATTCGGATGAAACGCTCGATTATATGCTCGGATTAAGCCAAATTGTAAAACGTTTGGCTCCGAATGTGAGGGAGAGTACCAATCACTGGTCCGAGAACCCTCACTTCGGTTTCGACTACTTGAAACGGTATCGAGAAATTGTTGATATTCCCGGTATCGGCTTTTATCCCGGTACAAATCCCGAGGATCAAAAAGCATTGATTGGAGCCTGTTTCATTATGGATCATCGAATTGGAGAACTGGACAAGCCCATCTGGTGCCTCGAATTCCAGACCGGCGATTTTGGAGGTTATGGTTCGCCACGCAAAGCCATGCGCATGTACGCCTACTTGTCGTTGTTATACGGAAGTCAGGCAGTTTGTGCATGGACGTGGCGTTCGATGCTGGGCGGAGAAGAACAGTATTTGTTTGGCTTGGTCGATCATGACGGAACTCCAGGATGGAAGTATACCGAATTCAAACAAATTGCCGAAGAATTCAAGCTGCTTCAAAATTACGCGCTGCCGCGAAAACCCAACCCCCATATAGCTCTTGCTTATTCATTCGAAAGCCTGAAAGTCATGAACGGCAATTCGGGCTTTTACAAAACCGGATACATGGAGCAGGTGCTGCAGGCCTACGAAGCGATTATGCGCGATAATCTGGATTGCAACGTTGTCAATTTACGCGGCATTCACAGCAATTACAAGCTGCTCGTTATTCCGGGGCACGCCATCATGGACGAAGATTCCGCGGCTGTGGTCCGCACGTTTGTTGAGAACGGCGGGACTGTTGTGATGACCGCGTATTCGGCTAAGGTCGATGCCAATAACCGGGTTTTCGATTCGCCGATGCCCGGAGAATTGAGCGATGTGTTCGGTATTCGCGTCGGAGCATTCAACCGGACATGGAGTCATACGCCTGCCGAAAATGCCGGCGGTGTAGAGAAAACAGAAATGAACATCGAACGGGAGAAACCCTCTCTAGTATTTGACGGAAACGTATTTAAACCGGAAATTACTTATTACGAAATCATTGAGCCCATTACTGCGACTGTAACTGCTTATTTTTCCAATACATTTGAAGAATCGCCGGCCGTTACTCAAAATCGTTACGGCAGCGGCGAAGCGATCTACATCGCAATTCCGGCCGATGCCGCTTTTCTGCGAGCGGTTTTAACTTCCCTATATCCTTCGTTAGGCATTAACCTTGGGCCTGTGACTCCAACGGGCGTATTCGCCCGCCATCTCGAAGACGGCACCGCGTTATATGTCAATACGACCAACAAGGAGCGGACTATCAAACTGGACAGTCCGGCGAATAGTGTGTTATCGAATTACAGGTTTGAAGACACGCTAACACTCGGTGCTTATGAGGCGGAGTTCATTTACCGCGGAAATTAAAACAAGCAACTAACAATCTTGAAAACAGGGCGGGACTTGCACTCCGACCATGTATGAAACTGCATCTGTCTTTTCCTGCTGTTGTGCATGGATCTGCAACAATGGAAGAAGAGCGGATGCTTTTTTTAGTTTTTAGGCAAACTGTCTCGGCGCGACTTGGGTTGAAATGATCTAAACAGATGATGTTGCTGTTGCCGGCCTCATCTCGGGGATTGGCGACATCCATCGCTTTCCGAACCAAATCAGGCGAGAATAGAATAATGTTGGCTCTAGAATATTGTTGATAGCGCTTTCGTGAACCGAGGATCGGTCATCTCCTTAGCTTCAGGGTCTTTCTACTAGTTGCAACTGGGGTCAGCCCCTTCGCAGGCAGCCAATTATCTCCTTAAAATGCTCTATCTCTCCACGATGGACGTCGTCCGCAAATGGACAGGCCGTTTTGTTCAAAACAGGGGTTAAATGCTGCTCCAGCTCTCGGTCTTCTTCCCCAATCGAGTCGGTCAGCACTTACGCTAAACGGGCCAATTTTCCCTCAGGGGGAATTCCTTCTATAAAGCGCAGTAACGGAAAACAACTGGCCAAATATGTTCGTGTACAAAGGAATATCTGATCTTTATAGCATGAATCAGCTGGTTTTACCCTGACCAGTTCTTCTACAGCCTGCAACTTATTAATGAGCCTTGTCACGCCCTCGTGGGTATGCAGGAAACGAAATGCCTTCTGAAAGGGCTTCCGCTCTAGAAGAATGTAACCTTCATTCACCAGCCGAATTCAAGGTGCAGGTTTTGGACGAGACCGTGCGTGCGAATCGATCGTATTGGTACAGTATGACACTCGCGGTCCCATGAAAGCGATGATCACGAGCTTGGCCGACATGACTGAAGGGTACGATAAATTCCGTAACCAATTAGAGTCAATGTGACGACCAGGCCAGAGTGTTCTGAAATTGGAAGTATAATGGGAACTTCTTAACCGCAATATAGTTATATTCTGGCGCAATGCCCTGTCACTTTTGTCCAGGTGACCTGTGATACGATTGGAGCAGCAAATCTTTGGCTTAAAAACTGGCGAAAAGAGGAGATAAGGTCATGCGCTATTTGTAAGCGCATACAATTGGTGGCGTTTCGTTAAATTATAACAGTTAAATTAAATGTTATAGCATCGTCATTGATTCGACTCGGTGGATTCAACTAAATATAACCATTTCTTGCGGTATTGATGGGGCGAAAGGCCAAATTTCTTCTTAAAAATCTTGCAGAAATATGAACAGTTTTCAAGTCCAATCGTTTCGCCGATCTGAGCGACCGTCTGATTGGTCGTGGTTAAGAGTTTAACCGATTCCTACAAACGCCGCTCATTCAAATAATCTGATAAGGTCATTCCGACCCATTCCTTAAACCGATGCGAGATGTGGTAGGGGGAGAGATGTAATTCGATTGCCATTTTATTTAAACTCAGCGGTTCAGTGTATCGAGCTTCCAGCCATGCGAGAATGCGTTCGACTTGACTGGGCGTACGGATGGCACTTATTTCGACCTGACGTTGATAGCGTTCCCACACCGACTTAAGTTGATAAAAAAAAGCGACGAGAAACAACGAAAACTCTTCTACATTCGTCTGTTTCCGATTTTCCCAGATTTGGAACACGGAATGGAATTGATCCGCTTCATCAAGGTTATATAGGCACGGAGACTGGAGCTTGCTGGTCAGAAGTCCCTTATAGAATGCAAACAAACTTGGCCATTTCTTGAAGTAAGCATCAAACCGCAACGGCTCAAATTGAATGATTGAGCGGACGAAAGGGGTCTCTACCGTCATCTCCAATTGAATATGATGCAATTGATAAGGTTGAAATACGCAAAGCATGCCTGGAGTCACTTCGTAGCTTTTTTGATCGACGATGAATCTGCCTTTTCCTTCATGGATGACCATGATTTCCAATCCTTGATGCGCATGGAATGTTCCTTTGTACAAGTCTGTCCCGGTGCTTTTGCGTCGATATGCATAATGAAGAAAAAATTCGTGGTAGGGGAATTTAATTATGAAATTAGAAGACACCGGATTCACACCCTTCTATAACAAAGTTTACAGCAAGTAAACAATAGCGACAAGGAAACGGCCCACAATGATTCCAAAGAGTGAGATACAGTGCTTGACGAAATAACCCAAGGTTAAAAACGGAAAAAAATCTGCTAATCCTGTATTGTTGTAAGTCCTACCAAACAAAGGAATAGACAAATGCAGACTCAGTATATCAATGAAATGCTCAACTTGCCAGAGCTAAAGAATCACCAAATTCTGTCCATCGATGTCGTATCCGGCATTATGATCGGTGCAGTTAAAGGCTGATATAGATGGCGTGGAATGAATTGCCCCATTTCTTTCACACATTTATATAAATAAAAATTTTCTAAAGGAGAGGTCTACATGAAGGTGAAGGGATCAAAATTTATCTTTGTTTCTCTAGTAACGCTTATAATTGTGTCGACATTGGCCGCCTGCTCGTCAAGCGGCAAGAACACGTCGAGCGACACACAAACGTCAAGCAACACGCAGAGCACGGGAAGCGACAGCACGCCAAAAGAACATCGAACGTTGACTGTCGAAGTTTTTGACAGAGGCAAACCCGGACAGCCGGATTTGAACAATAACTACTGGACAAGGTATATCAACGATAATTTCGGCAAGCAGTATAATGCCACCGTAAAGTTCGTTACCGTCCCCAGATCCCAGGAAGTAGAGAAGCTGAACGTATTGATGGCAGCCGGCCAGGCACCTGACATAGTATTCACGTACGACTCAGCAACCGTTTATAATTATGTAAATCAGGGCGGGTTGACGGATCTTGGTTCCGTTCTCGAACAACATGGGTCTGCTCTCACTGACTATCTTGGGGACGATATATTAAAGTACGGTCAATTTAATGGCAAACAGTATACAATACCGGGAAAAAGGACGTTTCTCGCAGGTTTTAATACCTTTATACGGAAAGACTGGCTCGATAAACTGGGGCTCCCTGTCCCCACGACAGCGGAACAGTTTTATGACACCATGGTGGCATTTAAGGAGAAGAATCCTGGAAAGGTATC
This sequence comes from Paenibacillus humicola, assembly GCF_028826105.1. Classification (NCBI taxonomy): domain Bacteria; kingdom Bacillati; phylum Bacillota; class Bacilli; order Caryophanales; family Paenibacillaceae; genus Paenibacillus; species Paenibacillus humicola. Next base: position 4,571,163 of record NZ_JAQGPL010000001.1, on the reverse strand, counting down.
CGGAGTTATTCCTTATGGATATAGCTTGAGTTCATCTAATCCTGGGGTGGGCGATATTATGGAAGCCTTTAAACCATCGAACCTTACAGAAAAACAGTTTGCCACACTTCAAACACAGCTACCGTGGAATTTGCCAGGATATGATAAAGCCGTCCAATTTATGAACAAGATGTTTAACGAGGGGTTGATAAGCCCAAACTTCGCGACTGACAAGGATGGCAAACTGTTGGACGCCGATATTTCAAACGGGAAAGTCGGAGCGTTTTACACGAACTGGGATGGTCCGTACAGAACCGCTCCCGGCACCTACGCCAACCTCAAAAAAAACGTCCCGGGCGCAGAGCTTATTCCGATCGATCCGTGGCAGAATGATGCGGGCAAACATCCTAAGCAAGGGTACAGCCCGAATGGTATGTTTATCTTCGTGCCCAAATTCAGCAAGAACGCTGACCTCGCAATTCAGTACCTTAACTGGATGGTCGACCCTAAAAATACCCTCTTCCTCCAGAATGGTAAGGAAGGCGAGGACTACAACATGGTGAATGGCGTTCCGGTCCAGACGGGAACGACGACATCAGGCGATAAGATGATGACGGTGGCAAACAACCTCGACTACGATATCCTCTCGAATGGTATCGAGCTTGGGGATCCGAAGAAGAATGCGGCAGCCGTTTCTTCCGGATATCCGGGTTTTGAGAAAGAGGTGGAGAACGCGTTAAAGGTATCGATGACAGACTATTATGCACCTTACTACTTCTCAATGCCGAATGAAGCTGATTCGAAATACCGCTCACAGCTCACGAATCTGTCGGCCCAATTGCTTGCCAAACTGATTATTGCTAAGCCGGCCGAATTCGACAGTCTGTACAAATCCTCGGTTCAACAGGTCATGGATCAGGGAGGCAAGCCCGTACTTGACGAATACATCAAGAATTACGACGCGCAGAATGGTCAATAATTCGTTGGTTCACTGAAAGAGATTAAGGTACTCAGCCGATACAACTCCCAAGGGCCGGTTAAGGCAATTGGGAGTTGGTGTTCTTGCAACTGCGGTCGGTCCCTTCGCTGGCAGCCAATTACGCACGTTTGAGAAGCTCGATGGCAAGGCAGTTGGTATATCCGGTCGGGAGATCCTGCGGCAGCTGGACTGTGAGCACTCCGAACGATTGTTGGAACGGAAGCTCCCTGCCTCCCAGCAATCGAATCGAAGCCACCGCGTCCGCTTCCGTCAGGCTCTTAATGACCGCTACTCGGCTTTGTGGAGCTTTCATCATAAAGGCATAAAGCGTTTTTCCTTTGGCCGTGAAACGGAAATCTGAGCTGTTCCACTCTGTTTGCTCTTCCCTGAATCCTTCGATGAGGACTCGGCTGTCGCCCTCGCCGTACTCCCGCCACGGACGAGTGCCGTGTACCCCTTCACTGCAGATCTTGAACCATGAAGCCAGCTCTTGCAAGATAAAGACGGTCTCCTCGTCGATGGTGCCGTCAGGTCGTTGCAGCACGTTCAGCAGCATCGTACCGTTCTTCGAGATGATGTCGATGAGCATCTCGATAATATGGCCTGGCTTCTTGAACGGTTGCTTCGCATCGTAGAACCAGTTGCCGATGCAGGTGTCGGTCTGCCAAGGTTCCGGATTGATGCCAGGAAGTTGGCTCTTCTCAATGTCGAGCACGCCGATGCGGTAGATGTCGGGGCGTCTGTCCTTCTGATTATAGACGGCGCGGTTCTCTCCGTATTTCGCGAGGGATGTATTGTAGAGATGGGCTACCGCCTCGAGACCGGTTGCGAACGACTCGTCCCCAGGCCTACTAACGTCATGTTCGCCAAAAGGTAACGGTCCGTCAGAATACAACAGATCCGGTTGGTACAGGTCGATGACTTCCCTCATGACGGCTAGCCAATATTCCCGGAACTTCCGATTGCGAGTATACCAAGGTTGAATGCTCGCTTTCCGGTCTTTCGTGACATGCTCGAAATTGTCAAAGTAAAAATCGCGGTATTCCGGTTCGTTGCCGTCATAAGGGACGCCGGCAAACGGACCGTATCCGTCGCTCCACTTATTGACCTTCCACCAGGAGAAGCTGGCGCCCATATGCTCGGTCAGTCCAAATGGCAGTCCATGTTTGTCGGCCGCCGCTTTCCAAAGACCGCAGATATCCTTCATAGGTCCTATCTTAGTGGAGTTGAACCGATTCAGACGGGAAGGGAAGTTGAAGAAATGGTCGTGATGCATCGCCTGTCCAACGAAATATTTGGCGCCTGCCTTCACGTACAACTCTATCAGCGCATCCGGTTCGAATTTCTCAGCCTTCCACAGCTTGACAATATCCTTGTAGCCAAACTTCGACGGATGTCCGTAATGTCGCAGATGGTAGAGATACTGCGGGGTGCCTTGTATATACATATTCCGGGCATACCAATCCCCGTACATCGGAACACTCTGCGGGCCCCAATGGCTCCAAATGCCGAACTTCGCGTCCCGGAACCAATTCGGACACTGGTATTCGTACAGCGATTCAAAGCTGGAACTGAATTTTTCCATACAGACTCCTCCTCGTATCTGGTACTCGTTGGATGGTATGCGTTTTCATACATTTTACTTCTAATGGGGGATCATGATGATGAATATTATTAACATACTTTTGAACAAAACTGACTTTTGGTCCGGATTGAAGGTCGATTCTTCAGATCGAGGCACCAGGACCTGCGGAACTGACTTTAATTCGGATATGTTTCTTCTGAAACAGGGACGGCGTGATGCAGCATCCCTCTTGCTTGCAATAATATGGATAATCGTTGGCTATGGAAGAGGGTTTGAGCGACCAAACGCGTATAAATCAAAAAGCAAACGGGTGTAAATATGCTGATATTAGCAGAAAGAAGTCTGGATTTTTTGCGGTCACTTTTAACTCTGATGAAGCCTGCATGGAAGTGTTCGTCATAAGAACCGCCTTTTATACTCCGTCGGTGTCTCTGCCGCCGTTTTGACGATTTCTTCGGCGGAAAGTAAATCCTCCAGAACCTGCTTCGCGCCGCGCTGATGCAAGCAGCTAATGAATAATGCGCTTCGGATGCTGCTCGGGAAGGCGATCGTGGCGCATAACGGGTCTTCCACGCTGCTAGCAACCTTGAACCGGCAGGAACGGGAGCGGCGGAGCGTTCTTCATCTGGTGACTATATACCCGATCGACGAAGTCAGGAAATCGATGTCATCGAGGATGTCATCCCGCTGTACGATGTCGGCGTATCGGTCGAGGTTTCGGGGAGGATAACAAAAGTCGTTTGCGTTCCGAACGTGACAGAACTGAGTTTACGCTGATTGACGGGCGCGTGGAGTTCGTCGTTCCGTTCATTAATGGTCATCAAATGATTTCGATCGAATAGCCATTTGCAGATTCTTTGGTACAAGAGATGCCGCTTCCCGTTGAAGAGCGGCATTTGTGCTTCGGATGGGCCGCCTCTTGGCAGGACCCGGCTTACATCTTATAGAAATGCCGCATGTACAGGGACGGGGATTCGCCGAGAACGTTTTTGAAGACGCGGCTGAAATAATAGGGATTCCGATAGCCTAACCCGTAACTGATTTCAGACACGTTCAAGGTCCCGTTTCGCATCATTTCAATCGCCTTCCCCATGCGAAGACGCGTATGTGCTTCAACGATCGTCTGGCCGGTTTGTTTTTTGAACGCGGCGGAAAGATAACTGTAATTTAACTTCATATGCTCTGCAAGTTTGACGGAATCGAAATCCTCTTCGGTATGAAGCATGAGGTAGGAGATGACACGCCCGGCTATTGTATCGGTTTTACTGTACTGTCCGCCCTGATCTTTTTGGTTCATAGCCTTCTGAAGCTCCAGAAACAGCTCGCAAACCCGAAGGCTTACGTGCGTCATGATATGCTCACCGGGCGAACGGCAATCGGCTGCAAGCGTTTTTAATCGGGCTTCCAGGCCGGTGTGAAAGGGGGAACTCCCATGCTTCGGCATCGGAATGAGGTATTGATAGTGATCCGGCTGCAAATAGTCCAGCTTAAGCAGAGGCGCATGTTCGCGATAGTGCAGCCGTTCACCGATCGGCAAATTGAAATGAATCCAGTACCATTCCGTACCCGGCTCCGTAACTGGCTCCCCCCAATGATGCAGTCCGCTTTTCAGAAATAAATGTTCGTTCCCGCTCACCCAATATGTGATTCCGTCTTCAATTACCTGCATGCGACCACGAACCACGAACAGAAAGACGTGATACTCGACAACACGGTCGGGATGCGTATACAAGGCATCGACTCGATGCCAACCGATTTCGCGTACGAGAGGGAACCGGTCCGCGCTCAACATAACTTCGCCATTCACAATCGATGCCTCCCTTCGTACCCAAAAAAAGTATATGCATTCTATGATTTCGTGCATTTTCTAATGCTCCTTATCAGTTTACGATAAGTTTGTCGAACAAAAAAGGGAGGCATTATTTATGGCTCACAACACATTATCCGAATTTCCCGCGGGCTGTGTGCAGTTGGCGCAAGGGGCACTGCATGGACGATATCAATTGAACAAGAACTATATCATGAGTTTGACGAATCAAAACCTGCTCCGAAATTTCTATCTGGAAGCAGGATTATGGAGTTACAGCGGCAGCGGCGGGACGACCGCCGCGACGTCCGCCGTCACCGATGGTCCCGAGGATTGGCACTGGGGATGGGAGTCACCGACCTGTGAGTTGCGGGGGCATATGATGGGGCACTGGCTATCGGCGGCTGCCCGGATATATGCGCATACGGCGGACCCCCTCGTTAAGGCGAAGGCCGATACGATCGTGTCCGAGCTTGCCCGCTGCCAGGAAGCAGCCGGGAACGGCTGGCTGGCCGCTTTTCCCGAAACGTTCATGCACCGCCTGGCGAAAGGGAACAATGTCTGGGCGCCGCACTATACAATTCATAAGCTGCTGATGGGACTTCTTGATATGTTTACTTTTACCGGCAACGGACAGTCCCTAAGCATCCTTAAAGGAATGGCGGATTGGTTTTATCGATGGAGCGAACCCTTTACGCGAAGTCAAATGGACGATATTCTCGACGTGGAAACGGGCGGCATGCTGGAGAGCTGGGCCGATCTTTACGCGATTACAAACGAAATGAAACACCGGGAACTCATGCTCCGGTACGACCGGAGACGGTTCTTCGACGCACTGCTTGAAGGCAATGATGTGCTGACGAACAAACATGCCAATACGCAGGCCGCCGAAATATTGGGTGCGGCCAAGGTTTACGAGATAACCGGAGAGCTTCGTTATCGGCAGGTTGTAGAAGCATTTTGGAAATTTGCGGTAGAGGAGCGCGGGTATCTGGCTACGGGTGCCGCCGACGATGCGGAGCTTTGGATACCTGCGGGAAATATGAGCCGTATGGGAGTCGGACAGGAGCATTGCGTGAACTACAACATGATGCGGCTGGCGCATGCGCTGCTTCGTTGGACGGGAGATCCCGCCTACGCCGACTACTGGGAACGAAGATTCGTTAATGGCGTCCTGGCTCATCAGCACAGCGAAACAGGGATGATCGCCTATTTTCTCGGCATTGGTCCGGGCAGCAAGAAGCAATGGGGATCGCCTACGCAGCATTTCTGGTGCTGCCACGGTACTCTCGTGCAAGCGAACACAGCCTACGACGAGCAGATTTTTATGAAGCATGGCGACGGAATCGCGATCATGCAGTGGATGCCGGCTTCGCTTCGGACGTCCGTTGAAGGCCGCTCGGTAGCGCTTAGCATTCGGCAGGACGGACAGCACGGCGTTTATCCGCTCAATAACTGGAACAAGGAAGGGCTGACGGCGATTACAAAGGTGAACATTCCGCAGCTTCCGCTGCATCGTCCCGACCGCTTTATTTTTGAGATTCGCGTCGAGGCGGACGGAGAAGGAGATATCGATTTCCCGTTGTCCCTGCGTCTTCCATGGTGGTTGAATGGCAAGGCTATTATCATCATTAACGGCCAAGAACAAAACGGGGAATTCGTAGCGTCGTCCATCGCTACTTTCGAGCGAGCGTGGAAGAACGGAGATACGGTCCGCGTCGAATTGCCGAAGAATCTACGGACCGAGCCCCTGCCGGGCGAACCGGGAACTTTCGCATTTATGGATGGTCCAATCCTGCTTGCGGGCCTAGTTGAGGGGGAACGCCGGCTCGTCGGTAATCCCAGTCAGCCTGAAAGCCTGCTGGTAGCCGATCGCGAACGCAACCATAGCTGGTGGAATCCGGGTTATTATCGTACAAAAGGACAAGAAATAGGTATTCGCTTTATTCCGTTATACGAGATCAAAGACGAAACCTACACCGTTTACTTTCCCGTTGTCCAGCCTTGACGGTGAATCCTGGCAGTCAACCGGTTAGACGGTGCATATGGAACTGCGTTGCATTACTTCATGGACCGTATGGGCTTTTTGAAAACCGCAAAGATGTGAACGGCAGTGGTAAAATCCCCAATAACGGCGGCACTAAAGGCATACGGCCCATGTTTTTGACGCCAGACATTTATGTCAGACGTCATGAATCGTTTTCATCATCCCCCCACTAATCCAATCGCCCCGCTTGGACCAAGCAAGCGGCGTCATTAAGTCGATGGTCGAGCTGAAGTTGGAGAGCCTATGCTGGTCCGTTCTTTGACAGGTCAAAATTATGTTATTACAAGTCAAAGGAGACCGTAGTTTTCCCGCTCGCACTTCATTATAATAGTGTTATTTGATATTAACGACGGAGGAATACCGATATGCCGCGTATAGGAGTCGATTATTATCCGGAACAATGGGACCGCTCGCTGTGGGAGCCGGACGCAATGCTGATGCGAGAAGCGGGCGTAACGGTCGTCCGGTTGGCGGAATTTTCGTGGAGCCGGTTGGAGCCAGAGGAGGGCCGCTTCGAATTCGGCTGGCTGGACGAGGCGGTCGAACTATTCGGCCGGCACGGGATCGGTGTCGTGCTCGGGACGCCGACCGCGGCGCCGCCGAACTGGCTTGCCCGGCGTTATCCCGACGTTCTGCCGCTCGATTCGCAGCTTCACCCGCAATATCCGGGCGTGCGCGGACATCGCTGCTACAACAGCCCGTCCTTGAACCGCTATGCCGCGGTGATCGTGGACAAGCTGGCTTCCCGGTATGCGCACAATCCGTCGGTGATCGGCTGGCAAACCGACAACGAATTCAGCCTGATCGCCTGCCATTGTCCAAGCTGCAACGACAAGTTCAGAGCGTGGCTGCAGCGTAAGTACGAATCGCTCGAAACGCTCAACCGGGAATGGGGGACGGTCGTTTGGAGCGGCGAATTCGGCCAATGGTCGGAGGTGACGACGCCGCTCGGCGGCTCGAAGCATCTGAATCCTTCCTATTTGCTCGATTATAACCGGTTTCAGACCGATTCGGCCGTGGCGTTCCAGCAAATGCAAGTCGACATCCTGCGGGAAAAATGTCCAGACCGCTGGGTGACGCATAATTTGTGGAGTTATCCGTCCTATCTCGATTATTATAAGCTGTGCGAAACGCTCGATTTCGCTTCGTTCGATTATTACCCGCATACGAGTCCTGATAAAACGGAGACAAGCCCGTACAGCGGGGCACTGTCGCTTGATCTCGCCCGCGGCGTGAAACGAAAAAATTTCTGGATCATGGAGCAGCTGAGCGGATCGCCGGGCTGCTGGTTCCCGATGTGGCGGATGCCTTACCCGGGGTATATCCGAGCGGCAAGCTGGCAAAGCATCTCGCGCGGAGCCGATGCGGTCGTTCATTTCCGCTGGCGGAGCGCGTTAACCGGCGCCGAGCAGTTCTGGCACGGGCTGATCGATCACAGCAACGTTCCGGGACGGCGTTTCCGCGAATTCAGGCAGCTTGCGGACGAGGTGAACCGGCTGGCGCCGCTGCTGGAGGGGACTACGGTGCGGAACGAAACGGCGATTTTGTTCTCGCATGAGCAGCATATCGCGCTCGACATCCAGCCGCAGGCCAGCGGCATGAACTATTTCGAGAATGTGAAAACATACCACAAAGCGCTGACCAAGCTCGGCATCGGCGTCGATGTCATCAATTGGACGGAACCGCTGGACGGTTATAAGCTCGTCATCACGCCATCCCTGTATTTACTCGACTGGGATACCGCCTCCAGGCTAGCGCAGTTCGCTGCTGACGGCGGCACACTCGTCCTGATGAACCGGACCGGCGTTAAAAATTTGAACAACGTGTGCCGAATGGAGCCGCTTCCGGGGCCACTTGCCGAATGCGCGGGCGTTACGGTGGAGGAATACGATCCGATCGGCGGTGACATGCACCGTATGACGTGTGCGGGCGGTTCGAGCTATGAAGCGCTTCAGTGGGCCGATATTTTGTCGCCGGTTACGGCGGAGCCGATCGCTTGGTATGCCGATGACTATTTTGCCGGCAAGCCTGCCGTTACACTCAACCGGTACGGACGGGGGACCGTCTGTTACATCGGCACGAATCCGGAAGAAGCTTACTTTATTCATCTGTTCGGCAGCTTGGCGGATGAGCTCGGAATTGGGCGGTTAGCCGGATTGCCCGAAGGCGTGCAGGTGTCGTGCCGGTCGAAGGAAGGCGCAGCGTATCTGTTTATCTTCAATTTTACGAGGGAAGATAAAGAAGTGAATATTGGACGCGAATACGACAGTATCCTAACCGGCGGCAAGGCAGGCTCTGTTCTGCGGGTGGCGCCGTACGGTGTCGAGATCGTTAAGGTTTGAACAAATGGAGACCTAATCAATCCGCATGCGAGCGGATACCTTTCTTAATCGGAAAGGCTAGTCAGCAATCTTAATAAGCATCTGGATCAATTGAAAAATTCATTTAAGGTAGCTGTAAATGAAATAAAGCAACTTGAAGATCAGCAGGTGACAATCAATAATACTTATATGTATCGTAACTTGACCGCTTAGATGCTATATCGTATAAACATTGTGCTTGCCATCGGCTTTCTGATAAGTATTGGCAAGTACTTTTTTTGTTCTTCAATCCCCATATACAACATGTTTGAATGATCAGCCCATTCAAATTCCTCCTAATTCAGTGTCATCCCAGAAATTTTACAATGTGTAAGGTAATTGGTTGGGTTCCGCAAGTGGATTTAAGGTTGTTGTAATCATTGATATCCATCTCGATAACCCATTCACTGCAACGTGCCGGAGGCTTTCTTCAGAAGTCCGGATAGCATGGCAAGGTCCGGCGTGTCACCCTCCCGTAATTTGATCCACTTCCGTTCGGCCGGCCCCTCAAACCCCTTCGGAAATTCGATGCCGTTCGCATTCATGATCATAAACGCAAGGGCATCTTTGGACGGGGAAATGACGGCGGCATAGTGGCCATTTTAGAAAATGCGGCTTCTTGTACTGAATTCGCTCCTGGACTTCCGGAATCGTCTCATGTACCATGTCTCTAAGCGTCGAACTGATGTCCGCCTGCCATTTTGGCAAATTTGCAATGTAGTTCGTTACCTCTTGATCCACCCTGAAATCCATCCAAACTTGGAAATATATTCCTCTAAACCAATATACCAGAACGGAAATATTCTGATTAGGGAATATACTAGCCGATTTTTCTTTTCGCGTACGGGTCCCCAAACTGTTTTCGGAAGATGTCAGCCCGCTGCGGATGGTTGAAGATGTCGTCACGATCCAGAGTGGCATCCCGCCCGCGACCATTACTTGTGATGCCTCGTAAACAAAATAAAGCGATATCTCCCAAAATGAGGAGATATCGCTTTTTACTTTTATTTAAGCTTTAAATTTATAGTGGGAGTGAGTATTAATGAAAATGAAGTTTTATCGTCTCACCATTGCTCTATTCGCTTGTCTCTTTTTCATCAGTGCACAAACCGCGTTAGCGAGTTCGGTATCGCAACATAGGGAGCCGGCCCTAATTATCAATGGTGTAATACAAGAGATAGGGGCAACCCTTGATTCAACTAACACGACAATGGTCCCTTATCGAGAGTTTTTCGAAGCGCTCAAAATGGAAGCCACGTTTGATAATAAGACGAAAACCGTTACTGCTAAAAATGGCGATACAACCGTGACGCTGACCGCTAATTCGAATACGGCGACAGTTAACGGTAAAGATGTGCAGCTCTACGCTGGCCCTTTTATTGATAATGGTATAATGTACGTCAGTCTCCGCTTCATATCGGAAGCTTTTGGCGGGGTCGTTAAATTCATCAAGAACGGTACTGATAGCGAGCATTTAACGGTGAAGGTAGACTTCCAAAAATCGGATGCAGCTGGCAGTATAACCGTTACTGACTCTACTTACTCGAAATGATGTTTTAGCCGCCATCTGATACCTTACTTATCCCGTACGGGAAGGCCTAGTCCTTCCCGAAATCGTATTATGAGGTCACCAGTTCTTTCAGGTTGACCTTTTTTTGTAGTGGCAGCCGGGGATCGAACGTTTCGAGGTAAAGCACCAATAAGTCATTTTTCGCCATGAAGCCAATTTTCAAAAATCCTGTCACAGATCCGCAGCCTCCTCCATCTTAGGTTATGAGTAGACTAATCAGTGAAGGTAGGTCTGGCGGATGAGAACTTTTGATGCAGCTATCATTGGCGGAGGCATTTCAGGCTTGGTGGCAGCCATTGATTTGGCCCGGGCAGGCAAGTCGGTTGTCCTTTTTGAAAAGGCGGGCCAGCTGGGCGGTCGGGCGATATCGGTCAAGAAGAACGGGGCGATCTTCGATATCGGCTCGCATGCCATCATCAAGGGCGGCGCATTGTATGGCATCTTTCAAGATTTAGGGATCCGAATGGAGGGCGGATCTCCCGGAACAAACGTTTCGTTTTTATGGAATAATAAAGTCACCCACATGTTCAAATTTATTCTCTCCCGAAACCTGAGCTGGTCCGGTAAAATGGAATTTATCAAGTTTTTTAAAACCTTGACCCGATTCGATGCCGATTCCGTGCCGGCGATCAGCCTGCGGAGCTGGGCCGAACAGGAATTTAACGATCCGATGACGCGTCATATCATTTATGCGATGTTACGGACAAATTCGTACGCGCCAGCGATCGATCACCAATTGGCCGGCCCCGCCCTGCGTTCGGTTGCACGCACGACCAAAAAGAACAGCATTGTCTACATTCAGGACGGCTGGCAAACCTTGGTGGATCAGCTCTATGAAAAAGCGGTTCGGTCCGGCGTCACCATGATCACGGGGAAAAATGTAACGGGAATCAAGCATGACGGGGCCGTTCGTCAACTGAAGTTTGCGGACGGGCAGGAGATGGACGTCACGCATGTGATTGCCGCCACCCCGCCTGCGGTAACCTTCCGGCTCCTGGGCGACGGGGTCAGCCGTTCGATTGCTAACTGGAAGGAACAGGCGCGTGTTATTGAGGCGGCCAGTTTGACGCTTTCGTTGAAACGGCTTCCGGCCCCCGACCATTTCGCTGTTCTGGGTCTGGATCAGCCCGTGTATTTCATCAATCAGTCGAAATTTACCCGGCTAAGCGAAGACGGCACTTCGGTGGTGAACCTCACGAAAAGCAATGGCTCAGGGGGATCGGATCCGATGGCAGACGAACGCTTCCTCGAACGGATGCTGGACTTGATTCAACCGGGCTGGCGGAAGGAAGTCGTTGCCCGGCAGTATCTCCCCAATATTACGGTCGCCTACGACTTTATGCACCTCGGCAGGGAAGACCGGTTCCCGGGTCCGGCCGTACCCGAAATCGCAGGGCTTTACGTGGCGGGAGAGTGGGCGACCCATGGCGAAAATTTGGCCGATGCCGCCGCGGCAAGCGGGAGGCGTGCGGCCCATCGCGCGGTAATGGACATGGATGGCGTCCGTAAAACCGTGCAAAAAGTCTTATTGGTGTGAGCGACAGGAAGAAAGCGGGGGCTGTCATCTTGGAAAACATGGAAACGGAGCAGGTTTATGCTTTATATAAACCGCTATTGTTCTCCCTTGCTTACCGTATGCTGGGCAGCGTCCAGGATGCGGAAGATATGGTCCAGGAGACCTTTTTAACCTTGCATAAATCGGGTTCCGACCACATTCACCATTTGAAAGCCTACCTGTGCAAAATCGTCATGAACCGCTGTCTCGAACGGCTTCGTTCCGCGAAGAGGCAGCGGGAAGTTTACGTCGGGACCTGGCTGCCCGAGCCGTTCGTGACCATGGCGGGCGATGACACCGATCCGATGCAGGCATACTTGCAGAAGGAATCGGTCTCGACCGCTTACTTGCTGCTGCTGCAGCAAGTATCGCATGTGGAGCGGGTCGTGTTCCTGCTGCGCGAAGCGATGCAGTACGATTACGAGGAAATCGCCGACATCGTGGGCAAAAGCCCTGCGAATTGCCGGCAAATCTTTCATCGCGCGAAACGCAGTCTTCGCGTAAACCATGTGCCAAAACCTTTGGGCCGGTTTGACCGCGAGCAGGCCGCCGGCTTGGTGGAGCAATTCATGCGTGCGCTTGCTTCGGGCGACGCGGCACAAATCATGAAATTCCTTTCAACGGATGCGGTACTCTTCATGGATGGCGGCGGCAAAGTAAACGTCCTGACGCAGCCCCTTCTGGGGCACATCCGAATTTCCCGCAGCGTGGCGGGCTTCTTGAAAAATTTCCCCCAAAGCTTCACCTACCGGTTTGCCTTGGTTAGCGGGCAACCCGGAATCGTCATCGATCTGGAAGGGAAAACGTGGTCGGTTCTTTCCTTTAAAGTTCTGGACGGCCGCATCGCGGATCTCTACTTTGTTGTCAATCCGGATAAATTGACACAGGTATAGAAACAACAACCCGACTTTTTCTGTGCAGCACGCGGAAATGAAAATGAGGAGTTGTTAACAAATGCTCTACGGAAAATGGGAGGCTGAAAAGTCTTCCGTGTGGTCAAAAAGAACTTGGCCCGGTTATGCGTCTTTTGTTTGGGTGATTGTATTTCTTTTATTCCATATTTATTGGGCCTTAGGCGGGCGTTTCGGTCTTGGTAACGCATCTAGCCCGCTTCCTCCGCTTCCCACAAGTTTATCAGCATGGATTTATTTTTATATTGTCATCATGATGTTTGCTGTCGGCACGATCGTTCCCATTGCGATGGTTCAAGCTTGGGGGCGTTATATTCCTCGCCGGATTTTATTTATGGCTTGTTGGATGGGATGCACGGTATTGATTCTGCGCGGAGGAGCAGGCATGGTCGACGATTTTTTTCGGTCAACTGGCATTCTGCCAAACGGGATCACTGGAATGACGTATGAGCAAATATTTGGCGATGAACATATATCAACGTATACGCTATGGTCAAGCCGGGCAATAGATGGGTATTTTTTTCTTGGCGGTATTTTTTACGGTTTGGCTGCTTTATCACGAAGAAAATAATAAATAAAATAAGAATAAGGAGGAATGGTTATACCCCCGTCAAGTAGACAATAAGAAAAGAGCAACAATTATGCGGCGGCTGCTACCCGGTACTCAACCGGAGAGCGGTCGCCGAGTTTTTTCTGGAAACGTTCTTGGTTGTAATAGGTAACGTAATCAGCAATAAGACGTTTAGCCGTCGACATGTCGTTGGGTTTTCGCAGATACAGTTGTTCCGCTTTCAAGTGAGAGAAGAATGACTCCATGCAGGCGTTGTCAAAGCAGCTTCCACGTCTGGAGTGGCTGCCTTTCAGACTTTGGGCTTGCAGTTGGTTTGCGTAGGATTTATGTGTGTACTGGAATCCTTGGTCGGAATGAAGAATCGTCTCATTACGGAAACCAAGCTTCTTCACGGTATCGAGAACAAGCTGCAGATCATTCCGTTCGGAAAGCTTCCAAGCGACAATCTCGTTGTTATACAGCTCCATAATCGTCGACAGGTAGACGAAATCGTGGCGGATACGAACATAGGTAATATCGGTGACTAGCTTGGTGAACGGGGCATCTGCCTGGAACTCTCGTTTGAGTTCATTGGCAAATACCACAGACGGTTACGCCCGGCATTCGGACGCTTCTTACGAATCACAGACCGTATACCGAGTTCACGCATGAGCCGGCGTACTTTCTTGCGGTTCGCAACGTAAAAACTTCTGTCCCTTCTTTGGTGGCATAGAAAAAATCCCCTCCACGTACATAGTGTTTTATCCATATTACCATGGACTCTTTTTTCACTGTGTACCTAAATGAAATGCCGGTTGACATCCTCGAAACAGCCAAATCCCTGCCGGCCTTATAGTTTAACGTTTAGTTTAATTCTTCGTGTGCCGGTACTAAACTTAAACCGAAAGGAAGTTTACGAATGAATACGCAATAACGGTACTGGCGATTTGTATTTCATCGCAATTCAAGTCCAAGCGGGCAGTCTCCGACAATGGGTGCAGACGGATGGCGTCATCCTCGATAAACCAGTGACCTGGCAGGAATAGCATTAGACGCAGCCTGATCACGACAGAGAGGGTAACCTGTTTAGAACGACCACAATAAAACTTGCAAAATGCAAGCACAGATCGTATAATCATGATCATGAAAAAGCGAACATCTACCGTTTGTCCAATTGTATATGCGCTCGATATATGGGGCGATCCATGGAGCCTCGTCGTCCTTCGTGACGTCCTTATCCATAACAAGCGGTATTACCGCGAATTCCTCGCTTCACGTGAGCGCATCGCAACCAATATTTTGAGCGCACGGCTCCAATCACTAGTTGAAGCAGGCTTGCTCGTCAAAATTGAAGGCGAGTCAAATCGGGCACAAACGATGTATCGGCCAACTCAAAAAGCACTTGACCTGATTCCGGTCATATTTGCCATCATGCATTGGGGCCTTAAGTACAACCCCAATACCGATATGAGTATTCCGATCATGCAAGAACTAACAACGAACGAAAAAGAGCTGGAGCAGCGCCTTCTACGGAATTTCGACGATGTACGTTCACAGTAAGATCAATCCCATATATACAACAAAAGGAGCTGCCGCGGCAGCTCCTTTCGCAATTTTCGCCGTTATGAGCGTTAAGCCGCCGGCGGTTTCGGCTGCGTCCGCAATCGCCTTGCCCTGCCGCAGCTCATCCTCGTCATTCAATATCGGTTGGAGTAGAGATCAGAGCACATCCATTACCATGCGTAAGGCTTCGAGAATGATTTTGCTCAAGTACGGTAACAGCAAGTCGAACAGACAGGCGTGATGGCTTCACGACGCCTTCCTTGGCAAGCTCGTTCATCACGCCACTGACCGCTTCGCGGCTGGCACCGAGCATATTGGCAATCTCTTGATGCGAAAGAGGCAGATGGATCAGCACATATCCGTCTTGAATGACGCCGAATTTTGCGCTCAGTGTGGAAAGGAGATGGAGCAAGCGTTTCCTAAGACCATGAAGCGCAAGCTGCTCCAATTCCTCTTGCTCCTTTAACCGGTCGCTGAATGCTTTAAGAAATTTGAGCGCGAGCTGAGGCCGATTGATCATTAGCCGTTCGAACTGAGGCTCGGATAGGGTGCAAATAAGCGACGATTCCATCGTTTCAATATAAACCCCTTTGGTATCGAGCGAGAATGAATCTAACCCTCCGAATATATTTCCTCTCGTGAGAATGCCAAGCGTCATTTGTTTTCCGCTGTCGTTCAGTTTATAGAGTCTCAGCTTGCCCTCTTTGACGAAATAAAGTCCCTCGCGCGCGGACTCTGGGGTTTGGACCAATGTGTTTTTTGTGATCCGATTGAAATGACGGATGGTATCCAGCTGTTCGATCTCTCTAATTTCTTCTTGCGACATTTCTTCAAAAATGCTGATTTGCGATAAATACCAGAGCTTGTTCATCGTATATATCGGGCCTCCCAAACCTTATTGGCAAAGTCATAGGCGTTCGTTGCAATCCCATTATTGCAGCGAACGGACTTTTTTTAAGGCTTCGGACGGTTCCATCCGCGTTCTATGGTTTACGTCTAAAGCACCGGCTACGACGGTTCCTTTTTTATCAATAATATATGTGGCTGTGACAGGAAGCTCAAATGTAGGGTCGCCGTTATATTGATGTAAATCAATGCCGGAATTTTTCTGGATGGCTTGCATAAAGTCAGGCAGCTTGTATTTAAGATTATAGTTTTCCGCTGTTTTGTTGTTCGCATCGCTAAGGACGAAGAAGCTCAGTTCATGTTTTTCTTTCATGGAAAGCGAATGATCCGGTGTTTGCGGGCTAATGGCAATCAATTGAGCACCGGCAGCTTTAATCTCATTCATGATGCGCTCATAGGCCTTCAGTTGCAAATTGCAGTACGGACACCATTCACCCCGATAGAACACGAGAATGACGGGGCCCTTGGCTAGTTCTTCGGATAATGTGACGGGTTTGCCCGTGGCATCCTCCAGGGTAAAGTCGGGAGCCTTATCTCCGATATTCAGTCCTTTGCCTGCACCTTGATCTCGAAGGTTCTGAAGCAATCTGGCAAATGTCGCCGCGGCATCTGGCGACATATGGTTTTGAGCCTGAAATGCATCAAGTTCATCCTTTAAGCTTCTTTTCCGTTTAGAAACATTGTCCTGGACCATAAGCGAAATCGAATTTTGAATGGGCGTGAATTCAAATCCTAAAGATGCTGCTCTGGCATTCAATATCTTCCAAGTATAAGGAAACATGGCGTAGGGCGATAAAGTTTGTTCTTCATGTCGGCCTATATGAAACAGCGGGGTCGTATTCAAGCAGTCCCCTATCTCATAACAGAGCTCTTGGATGCTTAAGTAACCGCTGTTCGCCGCATTGATTGGTCCAACAAAATCGGATTTGGCTCCAAAAAAATGAAGGAATTCGGCCGCATCCCACGCTGTCACATAAGAAATCGGGTGTTCGGATTCCAACACGCCGATAGATTTATGCTCAGCAACATGACTCACATAGTAATCAAAACGGCCTGTATAATCGTCGGTTCCCGATACGACCATGGCTGCGCGAACCGCAACGACGGGAAATGCCGCATTCCGGAAGAAAAAGGCTTCGGCTTGGCGTTTTCCCTCGCCATAGTCATATTTCTGAGCGTTTAAATCATAACCGTATTGTTCCGGCATGAAATCGTCTTCGGTGATTTCGGTATCTTTACTATAATAAACCGCCATGCTTGAGGTTAAAATATATCGCTTAACGCGATCGCCAAACGCCTCCACGGCGGTTTTGGCGTCTTGAGGATTAAAGCAAATTTGATCGTAGATGACATCATAATAACAATTGCCGAACGCTTCCTTCATGGCATCCCGATTCGTCCGATCCACCTTTATTCGGGTCACGGCGTCGCCAAAATCATCCGGTGTCTGCCCTCTTGTTGCAATGGTCACATCATGACCTTCCGCGAGCAATAAATGGACTAAGCGGCGACCGAAAAACGCTGTTCCTCCTAAAACGAGTATCTTCATTCCTATTCTCCTTCACGTTTGAATTCTTACTTTTATTTATTGAGCGAATATTCCCCTGTCATCCAGGTCAAAGTAAAAACTGATCACTTAATGGTTCTTGACGGGTTAGTCTACAGATTAACGCGCCGGTCGAATCGGCATCTGTCATCTACATTACAGAACTCCAATTTTTTTCGAATTATACTCAAGCTATCAAATCGATATTGGAGGTTTCATAACCATGAGCAGCCCAAATTTAACCGAACAGCTGGAAGCGGCCGCACAGCAGTTTAAGGCCAATGCACCGATTGAAGCGCAGATCAAGATCGGTCAGATGATTGAGGAACTTCAGAAATCGGGGATCGCTTCCGGGAAGCAGCCAGGCGAGAAGGCGGTGGACTTTCAATTAACAAACGCTCTGGGCCGGGATGTTATTTTATTTGAAGAGCTCGCGAAAGGACCGGTTGTGCTGGTCTTCTATCGCGGCGGATGGTGCCCTTTTTGCAATATGCAATTAAGGGCTTACCAGCAGATATTGCCGGAAATCCGGGCGATCGGAGCGCAGCTTATCGCGATTAGCCCGCAAAAGCCGGACAATACCTTATCTCTTCAGGAAAAGGAAGGACTGGAATTTCAAGTCCTTAGCGATCCGAACGGTTTGGTAACGGCCAAGTACAATCTGCTCTTCGATGTTCCGCCGGCAGTAAGGAAACTCATGGAAGGCAGCGGAGTTGATCTTGCGGAGTACAACAATACGTCGAAATGGATATTGCCGGTTCCGGCTACATTCATGATCGATGAGAGCGCCATTATTCGCTCCTCTTATGTCAATCCGAATTTCATGCAGCGTCAAAGCACGGAGGAAATTTTGCGGGAGCTCAAAAAGCTGTAACGATTTTGGCGTCATTTGATAAGCAGACTAATCGTTAGTTAAGAAGGAGAGAATAGATCATGACCATAACCAAGGAAGAAATTTTGAAAGCTCATCATTTTCGGCATGCAACGAAAGAATTTGATCCAAGCAAAACCATCTCCGACGACGACTTTGATTTTATTTTGGAAACGGGCCGGCTCTCGCCCAGCTCGTTTAGCTCGGAGCCGTGGAGATTTTTAGTTATTCAAAACGAACAGCTTCTAAGCAAAATCAAAAAAATTTCGTATGGAGCGGCCAGCAAACTGCCGGAAGCCAGTCATTTCGTTATTATTCTGTCCCGGACCTCGCAGGATATGCGATACGACTCCGCCTACCAGATAGAACAGCAGTCCAAAGCCGTTCCGAGGGAACGTTTGGCAAGGCATCTTGAAATCTATGAAGAGTTCCAGAGAAATGATTTCAAGCTCCTGGAGCATGAACGCTTTCTTACCGACTGGGGCATCAAGCAGACGTATATTGCGCTTGCGAACATGATGACGTCTGCGGCGCTAATGGGCATTGACTCCTGTCCGGTCGAAGGCTTTGATATTGAGAAAATGAACCGGTTGTTGGACGAGGAAGGGCTGCTGGAGGACGGACATTTTACGATCTCGGTCATGATTGCTTTCGGTTATCGCAAAAAAGAGCCGGGACCGAGAATACGCCTTCCGTTTGATGATGTTGTGAAGTGGGTCAAATAAAAGGAGGTGTCCAAATGAAAGCAATTGTCGTAACGGACAAGGCAGCCGGAAAGGCCGGGATGAAGCTGGTGGAGCGGCCGGAGCCGGACGCGGCGAGGCTCGCCAGCCTCCCGGGCGCGAGCTACGGCGATGTGATTGTTCAGGTTCATGCGTCGGGATTCACCTGGGATGAGCTGACGTGGCCCTCGACCTGGACCGATCGCTTTGGGCGTGACAGGACACCGTCGATCCCCGGTCACGAGGTGGCCGGAGTGGTCACCGCCCTCAGCTATGGCACAACCGGCCTGTCGGTGGGACAGCGGGTGTTCGGTCTCACGGACTGGACTCGCGACGGCACCCTCGCGGAGTATGTAGTCGTCGAGGCACGCAACCTCGCGCCGCTACCGAGCGATGTCGATTTCACGGTTGGCGCTGGCGTCGCAATGTCGGGGCTGACCGCCTGGCAAGGTCTGTTCGAGCACGGCCGCCTCCGGGCGGGGCAGAGCGTCCTCGTGCACGGTGCGGCTGGAGCAGTCGGGTCGATGGCGGCACAGCTCGCACGTCAGGCCGGCGCATACGTCATCGGCACCGGGCGCGCTTCTCACCGTCAGACGGCGCTTGACTTCGGCGCGCAGGAGTTCGTCGACCTTGAGAATGACACGCTGGAAGACGTCAGCGGCGTCGATCTCGTTTTCGATGTCTTCGGTGGTGACATAGGGAAGCGATCCGCAGGTCTGGTTCGACCCGGAGGAATGCTGGTGACCATCGCCGGACCGCCCGAGGCGCGGCCGGTCGATGGCCTGGCGGTCGACTTCCTCGTCGTGTCCGATCGCGCCCAACTGAGTGAGATCGCTCAGCGGGTTCGTGACGGACGGCTGCGGACGAATATCGGTAAAATCGCCACCTTCGACGATGCCGTCGCCGCCTTCAACTCGACCGAGCGGGTCAAGGGAAAGACGATCATCCGTGTTCGCCCGTAAGGCATAAGGGATTTACGTCAATCAGGATTCAGTCGATGAAATCAAAAAAAATGATAAGGAGAGGTACCATGGAAACCTTAAAAAAAGATTTATTCACCGCACTTCGCGATCGACGCTCCATTTATGGAATTAGCAAAGAATCACCGATTTCAGATCAACGTATCCAAGAAATCATCGAGGAAACCGTTAAACATACACCATCGGCGTTTAACAATCAAACTACCCGCGTTGTTCTGCTCTTAGGTAAACAACATAACAAGTTATGGGATATTACGACCGAGGTTCTCAAAGCAGTCGTTCCTGCCGAACAATTTTCTTCTACTCAGGAAAAAATGAATGGATTTCGGAACGGATACGGTACAGTGCTTTTCTTTGAAGATCAGTCAATTGTGGAGGATTTTATGAAAAAATTCCCATCCTACCAAGAGCACTTCCCGATCTGGTCGCAGCAAACAAATGGCATGCACCAATTGGTGATCTGGATGGCGCTGGAGGCTGAGGGGCTGGGTGTAAACCTGCAGCATTATAATCCGTTAATTGATGAACGGGTGAAAGCAGAATGGAAGCTGCCGGAAAGCTGGAAACTGATTGCGCAAATGCCGTTCGGCAAACCATCTGCCGCAGCAGGTGAAAAGAAATTTAATCCGTTACAAGAACGTATAAAAGTTTTTAAATAATAAGCTGAACCTCGAGGCTGTCTAACGACAGTCTCATTCTTTAATGCCATTATACCCCATTTTATAAGGAGATTGCGCAGACTTCGGCCGAATCCCGGAAATATGTGATGAAGCTAACCCGAATCGATTCGACGTGTAATACCGACAAGTCAATCTGCAAAAGACGGAAGTGAAGGTGAAAATATGGTGAAATATAAGGCATGGACATTTCTGATCGGAGCTAATCTATTTTGGGCCGGTAATATTATTTTTGGAAAATTGATTGTAGCAGAATTGCCTGCTGAATGGACTGTCTTTCTAAGGTGGGTCGTCGGACTGATTCTTCTTATTCCCATTGCCCAATTTATTGAAAAGCCTTCATGGAATCAAATATGGAAGAAGAACTGGATGTTAATCATTCTGTTAGCTGCTTTATCCATTGTGCTCTACACCTATCTCTCGTATGCTTCATTGAAGTTTACATCTGCGACGAACAACGCTCTTTTTACAACCCTTGCGCCTGGCTTGATTATGCTCTTTTCGTTGATTTTCCTGAGAGAAAAAGTAAGTGCCGTTCAGTTCGTTGGATTAATCATCTCTTTTATTGGTGTTCTGACCGTGTTGACGAAAGGCAATCTGCTGCAGTTGTTTCGTACTCAGTATAACGAGGGCGATGCGATTATGCTATTGGCCGTCTTATGTTGGGCTGCTTATTCATTGCTTTTAAAAAAAGCAAAAGGCATTCCGTCTGTGACGTTGGTTGCGATGATTGCTCTGGTCGGTGCTGTTCTGATGATTCCTTTTTTATTTTTCCAGCCGATTCACCCCGATAAAATCACTTCTTTGGGGATCGCAGGGGTTGTTTACATGGGGGTGTTCCCTTCGGTCGGTTCGTTTATCTTTTGGAATCAAGGAGTTAAGATACTGGGTGCGGGCAAGTCCGGTATAACGATGAATCTGATTCCTGTCTTCACAGCAATTATCTCGGTTATTTTGGGGCATGCTTTAGAGATGTCGCAGATACTCGGGGGACTCATGACAATTGCGAGTATGTTATTGATTGCAATAAAACGGAAACGGCTATCACTGATTAGCGCTCCCGTCGCTCAACAGCAGGGCTTAAAGGAAACAATATAAAATCCGTGACCATCTTCAACGTACGGGAAAGTCGATTATTTTTCTGAAGAATGAGCCAAGGGAGCTGTCATTATCGGTTTTCGGATTTCATCTGACGCTGAAGAGGAAGCGATCATTTCCTTTCGGAAACGATCGCTTTATTCGTGGGAAAATTGTAAAACTAAACAGACTCCCGAGTGCTCTTAGGAAGGCTTTTAACAATCAAATCGTAAGAGTGGTCGATCATTTCAAAGATAGCCGACTCCGGCAAAGAACCCTCGAGCATAATCGTATTCCAGTGCTGTTTGTTCATATGATACCCCGGTCGAACGTCCTCATGCTGCTCTCGCAAATTTTCCGCAATCACGGGGTCGCATTTTAGGACTAAGTACCCTTTTTCCTCATAAATAAGAGCGAATATTTTGCCTGCAATTTTTATCGCGAGCGGATCTTGAAGGGGTCCCAAGGGATAATCCTTAATCGCTCCATTTTTGCTTAGACAGTATTCGATCAAATGATTTTGCAAACGGGCTCATCTCCTTCGTAATTGACTCGTATCGTCCATGCCGTTAGTCTAACCGTCGGAAGCATCTTCAGTATCGAGGTGCAGATTATCGAGAAATATTTTTTTCAAGTACGGTAACAGCAAGTTGAACAGACAGGCGTGATGTCTTCACGACGCCTTCCTTGGCAAGCTCGCTCATCACGCCGCTAACCGCTTCACGGCTGGCACCGAGCATATTGGCAATCTCTTGATGCGAAAGTGGCAGATCGATCAGCGCATATCCATCTTGAATGACGCCGAATTTTTCGCTCAGTGTGGAAAGGAGATGGAGCAAGCGTTTCCTAAGACCATGCAGCGCAAGCTGCTCCAATTGTTCCTCCCGCTCATTTAACCGGTCGCTAAGTGCTTTTAGAAATTTGAGTGCAAGCCGGGGCTGATTGAGCATCAGCCGTTCGAACTGAGGCTCGAACATGGTGCAAAGAAATGTCGGTTCCAGCGTTTCAATATAAACCTCTTTGGTGCCGAACGAGAATGAATCCAACTCTCCGAATATATTACCTCTCGTGAGAATGCCAAGCGTGAATTGTTTTCCGCTGTCATTCAGTTTATAGAGTCTCAGCTTGCCCTCTTTGACGAAATAAAGTCCCTCGCGCGCGGACTCCGGAGTTTGGACCAATGTGTTTTTTGTGATCCGATTGAAGTGATGGATGGTATCGAGCTGATCGATCTCTCTCATCTCTTCCGGTGACATTTCTTCAAAAATGCTGATTTGCGATAAATACCATAGCTTGTTCATAGAATATTGGCCCTCCAAATAAAGAGGCGGCAATCGGATGCAAGTTGAGCCGCCTACGACTGTATTCGCTGAGGCTGTGAGCTGCTTCATGGTTTAGAGCTTCCGTTCACAGGTCCATAATAAATAAGGCTCGAAGGTTCATCGGTTTCATCTGCCATCTGAAACTTTATTGGCAATTATCCATTTTAACATGTAAAATTGGATTCAATAAGGTCCACTTTTAATAAGAATTAAGCATACCACTTGTTTGAAAAAGAGGAGGCTTGCTTTATGCCCCGACACACGTTGCCTGCTGAAATGGAATCGAAAACCAAACAAATCTATTCCTTGCTGCGCGAACAGATCTTTCAAGGTGTCTATGCACCCGGTGCTAAGCTCCCATCGACGCGGGATTTGGCAAACGAATTTGGAGTATCGCGGGCACTCATCGTGGACGTGTTTCAACAGCTAATCGCCGAAGGGTACCTGGAGGGCCGTCAAGGCTCTGGCAGCTTTGTCGTTGATTTGGGCATAAGTAAAAGTCAATTCTCTTCTCAGCTCCAAGAAATCGATTTTTCCGGTGAAGGGAACGCTGCGGAACCGCCGGCTCGCTTCCAAGGCATTGATTTTCGTCCAAGTTTTCCGTCTTTGGAGCACATCCCTTTCAAGAAATGGAAAGAAACCGCCATTGCCGCATATGCAAATACTCATTCGGCAGAATTTGGCTATGACGACGATCCAGCAGGCCATTGGCAGCTTCGCGAGAATATTTGTCGGCTTTTGCTGCATGCTAAAGGGATACGGTGTTTGCCTTCACAGGTGATCATAACCGCCGGAGCGACTCAAGCCATAGCCTTGTTGGCCCGGCTTTTATTGAAACCGGGGGATCCAGCAGTCATTGAAGATCCTAGCGCCACCTTCATTCAACATATTTTTGAATCGACAGGTGCCGATCTTATACCGGTTCCCGTAGATGAGCATGGCCTGCGCGTTGACGATATATCGGCTCATCGTCACCCCAAATGCGTGTTCGTCACTCCTTCACATCAATTTCCTTTAGGCAGTATTCTTTCCATTGGCCGGCGCATTCAGCTTATCGATTACGCCCGACAAACCGGATGTTATATTATCGAAGATGATTACGACAGCGAATTCCGTTATACAGGAATGCCGGTACCTGCCTTACGAGAGCTCGACTCGGAACGTATCGTCTATGTCGGGACGTTCAGTAAAAACTTGTTTCCTGCGTTGCGTATTGGTTATATGGTCGTTCCGCATGAGCTGCTTACTCCGCTTCTTCGTTTAAAGAAGCTGACAGATATGAACAGTCCGATCCTGCCGCAAATCACTTTGGCGAGATTTATGACCGAACGCCATCTGGAACACCACATCGCCCGTATGAAGCGTATTTACAGCAAAAGACGAAAATGCCTTATCGCCGGTTTGTCTAACATTTTCGGCAGCAGAGTGAAAATATCCGGGGATGCCGCAGGCCTGCATTTGGTTGCAGAAATGGCCGGAAGCATATGCGACACCCGAGCAGTCGATCAACTTGAGGAGCTTCATATAAAAGTATATCCAGCAGAGAGATACACCATTGTTAAAGGAAGGTACGAAGATCGACTTATTATGGGATTTGGCAATGTGGAAGAAAACAACATTTTAGAGGGGATCAAGGCGATTGCGAGTGTCTTATGATAGGTGAAAGCGCCATTATTTCTTGCTGCGCCATGCCTGCCACTCCCGATCATTTGTTTGTAATCAAGAAACCAACCATTTATTCCCATTTAAAATCGTTCTGCCGTTTCACACATTTTCAAAAATAAAAAGTGGAGAGCTGTAAACTACATTACATAACTTCGATTTTTTTCGAATTATACTCAAGCTATCAAATCGATATTGGAGGTTTCAAAAAGATGAGCAACCCAAATTTAACCGAACAGCTGGAAGCAGCCACGCAGCAGTTTAAGGCTAATGCACCGATTGAAGCGCAGGCCAAGATCGGTCAGATGATTGAGGAGCTTCAGAAATCGGGAATCGCTTCCGGGAAGCAGCCAGGCGAGAAAGCGGTGGACTTTCAATTAACAAACGCACTGGGCCGGGATGTCATTTTATATGAAGAGCTCGCGAAAGGACCGGTTGTGCTGGTCTTCTATCGCGGCGGATGGTGTCCTTTTTGCAATATGCAATTAAGGGCGTACCAGCAGATATTGCCGGAAATCCAGGCGATCGGAGCGCAGCTTATCGCGATTAGCCCGCAAAAGCCGGACAATACCTTATCTCTTCAGGAAAAAGAAGGATTGGAATTTCAAGTCCTTAGCGATCCGAACGGCTTGGTAACGGCCAAGTACAATCTGCTCTTCGATGTTCCGCCGGCAGTAAGGGAACTCATGGAAGGCAGCGGAGTTGATCTTGCGGAGTACAACAATACGTCGAAATGGATATTGCCGGTTCCGGCTACATTCATGATCGATGAGAACGCCATTATTCGCTCCTCCTATGTCAATCCGAATTTCATGCAGCGTCAAAGCCCGGAGGAAATTTTGCGGGAGCTCAAAAAGCTGTAACGATTTTGGCGTCATTCAATTGTGAGCAGCGCGAGTACGGCTTGAATCCAAAACCCGTAAGAGGCCGAAAATGGCTTTCGCGTGGTGCTCACGAGAAATTTTTTCTTTCTTCTTCTCGATGACGCACTCGGCCATTACCGCTCGTCCCATTACAAACCCAGGAGGCAGCAGCATGACGCAATTATTGTATATTACCGCTACCCCCAAGCCGCCGGACCATTCGGTCGGCCTGCAGGTCGGACAGGCCTTTCTTCATACCTATCAGGAAGCTCATCCGGATGACGACGTACGCGTATTCGATTTGTACCAAGAATCGTTCCAGACGGTTGACGGCGATGTCGTACGGGCATGGGAGAAATTGAGAAAAGAACGCCTGGACTTCTCCGAGCTGAGTCCCATTGAACGGCAGAAAATTAAAGCCCTCAACGACATTACCGAAATGGTGATGCGCGCCGATAAATACGTGTTCGTCTCCCCCATGTGGAATTGGGGCATTCCCCCTCGGCTCAAGGAGTTCATCGACGCCTTTGTCGTTGTCGGCAAGACGTTCTATTACTCGGAACGCGGGCCAGTCGGCCTGCTGCACGACAAAAAAGCGCTGCACATCCAGTCGAGCGGCGGGATTTACTCTTCAGGGCCGACAGCGGCCATGGATCACAGCCATCCCTATCTGCGCCAGGTGCTCGGCATCGTCGGGATTCGCGACGTACAAGCGCTGTACGTGGAAGGCCATGATTTTCAACCGGAGCACGCGAAAGAGATCGTCCGGACAGCAATGGACCAGGCCGTCAAGCTTGCCTCGACCTGGTAATGCACCGGACGCGGGGCAAGCTTGCCTGATCGGTTAACAAAGAGAGCAAAATAAAAGGAAGGTTGATTCCACATGGTAGGAACGGACAATAAAAAACAAGAGATTTTAAAAGCTTTCCAGTTTAGACATGCTTGCAAGACGTTTGATACCGACAAAAAGATTTCGGATGAAGATTTTCACTTTATTTTGGAGATCGGACGATTGTCTCCCAGTTCATTTGGCTTCGAGCCTTGGAAATTCGTCGTGATCCAGGACGCAGCTCTTCGCGAAAAATTAAAACCTGTATCCGGCGGTGCCGAGGGACAATTGCCCACTGCCAGCCATTTTGTAGTTCTATTAGCCAGAAGAGAAGAAGGCTTACGCCCAGACTCGGTTCACGTGAAAAAAATGTGGAAAGACATTCATCATATGCCTGAAGAAGTTGTGCAAGATTGGTACGATTTCTACAAATCCTTCGTCGAAACAGAGCTCGAAAATAATGACCGTCTCATATTTGAATGGTCAATCCGACAAACCTATATCGCATTGGGTAACATGATGACAGCCGCGGCTCAAATCGGTATTGATTCCTCTCCGATCGAAGGTTTTGATAAAAAGCAGGTGACCGCTATTTTACAAAAAGAGGGTATCATTAACGGCGACGATTTCGGTGTAGCCTGTATGGTCGCTTTCGGATATCGTCAAAAGGGTCCCAAACGTCCGCAAACAAGACAGCTTCTCGATGACATCGTTGAGTGGCGATAAACTTAAGATGATATTCTCAGCATCAGAAGACATGTTTCGCTGGTGCTAGAGTTTAAGAATTGGGGGTGCCGCGGGTGCGGCAGCTCCTTGATTAACGGCAGTGTTACATTAAATTCTTTAAGTTCTTTATGTGGTGCGGAATCAGCTGGAATTGGCCGAAAATCAGGAGTCCCCCTGTAAATTATTTTCAATTAATTATGTAATGGCAATCTGATTAAATATGTTGTACCTTCCCCCTTCTTGCTTTGAACCTCTATATGCCCATTCATTCCGCGTATTATGTTGAAAATAACCATTGTCCCTAAACCAGTACCTTTATCTTTCGTTGAATAATAAGGTGACCCCAGTCGGTTAATTTGTTCCGAATTCATTCCTACTCCAGTATCGCAAATAGTTAATGTTACACTACGGGAATGATCATCCGTCACATATTTCAGGGATAGTTTCCCCCCATCAGGCATAGCCTCAATTGCATTCTTCCCTATATTAATAATAGCTTGCCTGAATTTTGACTTGTTGCCGATTACCGTAGCAGGCAAATCATAGTTGATTATAATCTCGACGTTATGCAAATTTGCATAGGAACTCAAAATTTGAGACGCCTTTACTAATGCCTTCCCCAATAAAATAGGTTCAAGCTTTTCATTTTGGGGTTTGGCTAACGATAAATAGTCGGAAATAATGGACTCGGCCCGATCTAGCTCTTCCAAGGTAATGCAGGAGAATTCTTTGCGTTTACGATCAGTTAAGGTTGGGTCAGACAGCAATTGGATAAAGCCTCTGACTGTAGTCAATGGGTTTCGAACTTCATGCGCGACGGATGCAGCGATCTCGCTCACAACTTTCATTTTTTCTGTTTTTATAATCTCTTCTTGGATCTGAATATTATTACGAATTGTTTCGATCATAAAAACTAATATAGTCGCCATAATACATTGAACTAAAATTATGGGAAGACTGGCAACGAAGGAATCAGTAAAGTAATTTGCATCCCCCTCCAACAGATAATAAAGATTTACGACAGTAGTTCGTAAAAAAAGGCATATACCAAAGACAGTAAGCATCTTCTTTTTGGAATTGGCCTTCGCAAATTTCTTTATAATGAATAAAATCAGTACAAGCGTTGGTAGTAGAGCAATCATGTAATGGATTAGATCTATTCCGCCCAAAATTTGTCGATATGCGAGAAGGCTTCCAAATAAAAGAAAGGAGCTATAAATGCCGCCATACAGGGAGCCAATAATAAGCGGAATTCCCCTCAAATCTAAAACGGAATTAAACACTTCTACCGGAAAGGTCATCGTGATGATTAAAGGGACAAGAAATAATAAAAAAACGAAGACAGGATTCTTATATTTATATACGAGGCGATAAAAAATCAATGGCAGCAAAATAATAAATGCATTGAGGATTAAGTCTGAATGAAAGTGCATTTATATGGTTCCCTTCATTAAGTACTAAGCTTAATTTTCTAGAAAAACAAGCAATTTCCTTCAGGACTCAAAGGTTTCATGAGAAAAAAATATAGGTGAAAGTCTATCCTGGATGATCAATATCCGCTTTCGAAATTAGCAACCTCCCTAAGGTATCGGCAGAAGATATCCTGTTCGGCATACATCGGGCTACGACGAATACGTGTGCTTTCCGTCTAGTACGAACTTACCGTATCCGTTTGCATCGGTCAACCTGGCCAATTTCTCTACTTGCCCTCTGTCCGACGCATCCGGTAGGTTGACAAAGTATTCCCACCGCTAATCCCTTTCCGCCCCGCCAACCCAGGTAAAATTCCTTGAACAAGGCGGAGACACGTCTCCTGAACTTTTCGGATAACGCTGACGAAGATAATAGAGGGGCAATCCGCCTCGGAGCAGTCTGCTCCATTTTTCGCTTAACTGTAGAGCTGGTCAACGTAACAAATGTGGTCTGAATTGCGTTTGAACTTAAGAAGGGTATCGGTGTCCTAAACAATTTGCCTTAAGGGAGAACAAAGCAATGAAGAGCCGTATTTTTTGTTTGGGTACATTTATAACCGTTTTCATTTTTTTAGTGGCTTGCGGACACAGTAGTACCATTACTGCTGATGACGTATGGAAATCTCTCGAAAAACAAGGTTTGGAGGTCGCGCAAATAACCTTAGCCGCAGCAGAACAACTTGCTTCTTCTCAGCTCGTCATGAATGGTGTAAATCCAGAGCCGTTTGAATTAACACTTCCAACCGCTGATATGGCGTATTGCGAGTTTGTATTTGTATATGTGTTCCGTTCGGAACAAGAACGGATACATTTTGACGAATCCGATGGGTCGTCCACTCCGATCATATTTCGTAACTTGCATCCTAACGTGAGCAAAAAGAAAAACGTCATTGTAATTTACTGGTCCAACGACAAAAACAATCCGCTTCTTATGAAGCAATTCAGCAATGCAATGGAAAGTCTTTAAGCGATAGCTTGCGATTTTCTAAGCTAAAAGAGACAAGAACTCAATCGTGCAAAGGGTTTAGCTCAAGACTTTGAGGAACTTATTCATTAATTAAATCGATGCGACAGGGGAAGTGTGGCGTGATGGACTGTCATATTGTCTCTCCGTGTGAGTTTGTTTTATCCAATCCAGTCATCGTCGGAGAACAAATTGAGAATGATATAACTTCACATTGGTTTATAATCGGGAATGATGGAAATGGCGACTATATTTCCATTGATTTATATCCAGAGCGATTAGGGAAATGCTACGACAGCTACTGGGATCGGCATGGTGTCGTTGGGGAATGCCCTGTAATAGCCAAATCTTTTACTGAGCTGCTAATACGATTGGTCAAAAATAACGGCAAACGGTGGTATTGGCTGGAGGAAGATTTTGAATCTCTTGGGGATGCTTATGATACAACCGATTCCAATGAAACTTTGAGCTAAAGTCGATGCTGCCGCCACGGGTTTCACGCGGCTATTTCACTCTGTTAGCGGATGACGATACCGATATAGCGCACGCTGCCGGTTGTCCAAAATGAAATAAAGAACTTGTGCAAAGAAGGGAAACTCAA
This sequence comes from Paenibacillus humicola, assembly GCF_028826105.1. NCBI lineage: Bacteria > Bacillati > Bacillota > Bacilli > Caryophanales > Paenibacillaceae > Paenibacillus > Paenibacillus humicola. The sequence goes on along the minus strand of NZ_JAQGPL010000001.1, from coordinate 4,541,039 downwards.
ATGCACACGGTTCATTTTAAATCATTCAACTTATCAGTCACTGCGAAAAAAATCACATACTACCAATGGCTACCATGAAACTATTCTTAATGGTTATTGATTGGAATTAAACTCCAATAGTATAATTTAAATGGAATATTCAGATTTAGGGTTAAGGAAATTTGGTGTCAGTCGGTATTATCATTCTTTAGCACAAAAATAGGTTTAGGGAGGGAACTGATTGTGAGATTACGACGATTACGGATTACGGTCATCTTCTGTCTGTTTTTTTGTCTTGTTTTTGTATCGAATATAGCGGCTGCAGCGGATAAATCGGTCCCACAGGTTGATGGAGGAGCGGCAGGAAAATCAATAAAAAAGGTTGATGGAGGAGAATTTCATTCTATCGCTCTTCAAAGTGACGGTACCGTATGGACTTGGGGAAATAATTGGTACGGCCAGCTTGGCGATGGAACGAAGGAAAACCGTGTCACTCCCGTTCAGGTCAAGAATCTTACAGATGTGGTCGATGTAGCTGCAGGTAATTGGCATAGTTTGGCCCTCAAGAGCGATGGGACTGTCTGGGCATGGGGGTACAATTACTATGGCCAACTCGGTGATGGGAGTACGATAGACCGGGATACACCCGTACAAGTACAGGGTCTCGATTCGGTAGTCGCCATCGCTGCGGGCAGTTTTTTTAATTTGGCTCTCAAAAGCGATGGAACCGTTTGGGCATGGGGCAGCAACGACGGAAGCCAACTTGGCGACTGGACTGATATCGACCGTCATACCCCCGTTAAAATGATCGAGCAAGATTCGGTAGGCCATTATCTCGATTCGGTAGTCGCGGTCGCTGCGGGCGATCAATTTAGTTTGGCACTTAAAAAGGACGGAACCGTCTGGGCGTGGGGACTCAATGGTTCAGGACAGATTGGCACTGGTAATTTATATGAACCGATGAGTCTTACTCAAGTACCTAACCTCAAATCGGTGAGCGCCGTCGTTGCTGGGATAGATCAATGTCTGGCACTCGAGAACGACGGGACCGTCTGGGAATGGGGGGGAGCACAAGAATCGGACGGATCAATGGGATACGTAGCAGATCCGCCGTTTCAGGTGCATAATCTCAATTCAGTAGCCGCCATCGCTACTGCATATAATCATAACGTAGCCCTCAAAGAAGACGGAACCGTCTGGGAATGGGGATATCACCAACAATTAGGCGACGAAAACGCAGCCCCTCCGGTTCAGGTACAGGGTCTCGGTTCGATCGTCTCCATCGCTACCGGATATGACCATACTCTTGCTCTCAAAAGCGATGGGACCCTGTGGGCATGGGGAGAGAATGAGTATGGTCAACTGGGTAACGGAACAACGTCAGAACGTGATGTGCTTGTCGATGTGCCTGTTCAGGTTCATCTGAACCATACGGACTCGTTCCAGCTTTCCGATTCCAAATCTAATGTTAACGGCGGGTCCCATAATGAGTATTCGTTATATTATGGGTACATTTCGTCCCCGGGACAAGAGCTGAGCGGATCTTGGAGTCCTCCAAAAGGCTTCCACGGAACCATTACGGTCTCCATGATTTCCCCGAAAGGGAAAAATTATGACCTTAATCTGGATATCCTAGGGGATGGCAGCCAATCGAATGAAGAAACGAAGGAAAACCAGGATGGAACCGAGTTCAGTAAAACGGAGGTTCCCGAAGGTTATACAGCCGAGTGGAAGGTGAAGGGACATACAGACGAAGATTATAGTCAGGAAAAGGTTTTCGTCTATGTTAATGCTCAGTATAACGATAACTAAACCTATGGGATCAGCGTCGATTACCCGGACGCGCAGCGGGATATAGGGCGGAATCGACATTAATCGGACGCTCCCCTCCAAGTAGATATTTTTTCAAACTCGTCTACTTAGAGGGGAGCAAACCAGGTAAAGGGCTTAAACCCATTTCTTTAAGATTAGGGGAAATTCCATGAACAGATATGAACGGTTTGCAAACCTATTTCAAAAAAACGACATGGGGCAAAATCGAAGCTGAATTTGTAATGGAGTTACCAAAGGAGAGCCTTATTTCAAATGTTAATGTTGTACCGATTATTAGTCATCAATGTATGGTCATCCGTTTAGAAAATTACCGGGCGGGACTTTAGAAAAGGGTGAAGATTATCCCTCTGCAATAAAACGGGAACTGCTAGAAGAAACGGGAGCAATTTTACATGCCTTTGAGCCGTTTGGAGCGTGAAAAATGCTTCTCAAATGTAAGAGTCAAATATCAAGGGATAACAAAATTGGGAGTGGATCCAATGGAAGTTGAAATCGTTCAAACTAGCAGTATCTCTGCATATGTTGGCGTAAGGGCGAGTGCTCATATGTCAAATCTAGGGGAAAGCATTGGACGTGCATTTGAAGAATTGATAAGAAGACGTAATGAAATTAAAAATATAAAAAACCCAAATGTGACCTATGGTATATCTCCTCCAAACTACAAAGGAAATACTGGCACAGTAGACTTTTATTGCTGTTTTGAAGTAGATCCACTCGAAAACTTACCACATGGAATGATTCATATCCATCTATTGCCACGTACTTATTCAATGACTCAGTATAGGGGACCAGCTAGCAAAACGGTAACCGCTTATGATTACACGACTAAGTGGATAAATGAAAATGGCTATACCAACGATGATGTTTCTTATTATTTTGAAAGATACGATGAGATGACAATAATAGAATCGGATGATGAACGAAATGAAATAAAAATATTTTGTCCTGTAAAGAAGAAATGAGCGTTAACCTAACGGATTACGATAGCTTAATCGAGACGATGGCAGACGACAGAAAGATCGGCTAGATCGGCTGCTTTTCCACGCTAAAGTGCCTGATAATTGAGCTGCAAAGGGGTTTAAATGGGCATCGGAAAATCGGTATTCCACGGCGGCGATGAGAAAATCAGGCTCAAGCTGCTGTCCAGCCGAACGTTCAAGTCGGGCATTATCGCAGCCCGCTATGAGTTGGAGAAATAGCCGTGCCGTACAAGGCGGTGAACCGCTCAACAAACGGGAGATGAGCAGCGCGGCAAACCAGTCCTTTTAAAGGGCTGGTTTTTTTGGTATATAAGATCAGTTTTGCGCTGGGAATTTTGTTAATCCGAAAAAAAGAGTTTCGTGAACCAAATTCGTAGATGCTGCCTCTAATCCATAGTGTAAAATGGTCGGTACCAGAGGAGGCTAAATAATGTGGACTTAGAGCCATACGTAAAAATTGCCCAAAAAGGGGATAGGGAAGCCTTTTTTTATCTTATAAAACACATTGAAAAGAATTTATACGGTGTGGCTCGATCCATTGTCAAACGGGATGAAGATTGTGCAGATGCGATCCAAGAAACGATATTGAAAAGTTACCGTTCTCTCCACACGCTGCGAGAACCGGGTTTCTTCAAGTCATGGATATTACGTATTCTCATCAATGAATGCAACCAGATTATAAGAAAACAAAAAAGAACTGTACTTGCAGAAGCAAAGGATTTTTATGTCTTTTCCGACTGTGAAGCTGAAAGAATTGATTTGAGGGATGCGGTCGATCGGTTGGAGGAATCGCTTAGAATTGTCATTACACTTTATTATTTTGAGGATATGCCTCTTAAACAGATAGCGGATGTATTGGAAACCTCGGAAGGTACCATTAAATCTCGTCTGCATCGTGCCCGTTTAAACCTAGCCAAATGGTTAAGAATTCCCGAAGAAAGGAATATACGGTCATGAGTGCATACTTTGATAAAAAGATGAAGGAGTTTTTTGAAGATCAGTCTGCAGAGCTTCCGGAAGTCGTTAGAAAGCGGATCGATCAAACTTTAGCGTCTTTGCCCACGATTTTTCCTGATAAAAACGGACTATACAAGCCCAAAAGGAGAAGTAAAGGATGGCGGCTTGCAATAGGAACGGCTTCGTTATTCATCCTTTTAGGAATAACCGCTTTATTTTCCGTGCCATCATTTGCGGAAATGTTACGTTCATTATTTACCCATAATAATGCAGACATCGGCTTGTTACGGGCACAAGAACTAGGATTCGTGCAATACCCGAACATTAAGGTGAAAGATAAAGGTTATACGGTTCAAATTAACGAAGCTGTTGCGGATCCTACTCGTGTTGTAATGGCATTGCAGCTTTACGGACCGGACGGGAATGCGGCGAAAGAGTTATTGCAGTTGAAAAAATGTCCATCGAAGAAGCTGCTGCTAAATTTTACGACACCGGAAGACCCGATTTAGCCGAACTGTACAAGCTTGCAGAAAACTTCGTAACCAGAACAGAAATTACAATAGCAACGCTAAGTCTTGTGGGGGATTATTTTTATAGATAGTGGAAAATATGCAAAAAAAAGAATTATTGGATGGTCTGTCGTGAATAACAGTACTAACAACTGACAGCTCGTAATGTAAATGGCTCTTTAGAGGAATTTCATATTTTCCTGAACATGGTATGTTTAATAGATAACATCCATGGGGAGTGATATGAATTGAACCGACGATTTATGCTTTTGATTTGCGGATTGCTGACGCTGCTTCTGCCCTTCCAGGCAGCCGCCGCTGAAAGCGTTTCCGCGGCAGCGGCACAAGATGACGTCCGAATTACGAGTACAAAGCTGACGACCGATGATGCAGCCACGAAGGTACAAATTTTAGCAGCCGTGACATCCTTGTATGAACTGAAAAGCGTTACTGCTTCTACCAGCGGCCGAGAAGTAACCTTGACACGCTCCTGCCCAAGCTGCAATTGGAAGGGAGAAATGCCGCTGAGCGGTCTGGCGAAAGGTGAACATACCTTAATTGTAACCGCGGTAGATATATATGGCAGCATTGGAACGGGGACGGGAACCTTTACCTATGATGAACCTCCTGTCATCACGCGAATGGAACCTGAAAATCTATCCATCATTCGCAATAATAGCTTGCATGTCATCGCTGAAGCCGAGGATGACCTCGCGCAGCCTTCTTTTTTGGTAAAAATCGGACTATCCCCCTATTATCCCGATTTCATTGCGAGTGATCAGGGCACAGGCAAGTTTGACCGTGTATTTGATGTTACAAAGTATAACGGCAGATCGCTGAGCATCGAATATACCATTTCGGATGGACCCGAATCGCCAGGCGGCGATGACAACCATCGGGTAGACTTGTTTCGTACCGTTTATGTTGAATCCAGCCCTGAATTGGTGGAGATGGAGCGTGAATCGGGTTCGGTCTTGGATGCGGATGAGTCTCGTCTGTTGCTTGCCGGGAACAGTGAATTGATTATCAAGAACCGTAATGACGGTACCGAGACAAAAGTACCAATTAGTGGATATTATAACTATCAATCTTGGTTTGAACTTACGCCCGCTGGAGCCGCCTTCCTCGTCGACGAAGGTCAGGATGGTTATACAAGAATGATGCTGCATTCCTGGAATGGAGAGAAGCTCACGTCCACTGAGGTGGCGCCTGAACTGAATTGGCAGTTTAGCGGGAATTATGTATTAGGTTCGGATTCTTTCCGGCTTCAGTGGGTTGATACCAAAACCGGGACAGCCCGCACGATTCCAATTGATTATCATAATGAACTACACGCTGCATTGGAACCGAGCGGCACCTTTCTGCTGGACTCGGATTTGAGCGGCAAGAAAAGTGATCAAATGTTCCGCTATGACCCGGTAACAGGAGGCATGACAACTGCATTTGAGTATCCAGGGGCACCGAGCAGACCGGTGACCGACGGCAAGGCGATTCTGTTCACCGTAAACGACGGCAGCAGCCTAATGAAATACCAGGATGGAACGGTGACGGAAGTCGATCACGGAACGACTGCGGGACGAATTGGCGACTATACGGTAAACGAGGGCTGGGTAGCCTTCCAGAAGCCGAGCGCAAGCAATGTGCAGCAAGTGTATTTACAGTCCCCTGAAGGCACGGTAACGCAGGCCACTTACTTTAACAAAGCATCTAAAATTCATTCTTTAGATAACTTGGGTACCCTGGTCATTGAAAACGAAAGCAAGTTGTACCAATACCACCAGGGTATGGTCAAACCGACACTTATTGCCAGAAACCAAGGCAAGTTGAAATCGATAAACGGCCAGCTCTTTTATTTGCTCAGCGATACAATCTTCGGCGTGAAATCTCAAGCGCCAAGCGATACGGAGGCGCCCGTGTGGCCTCAGGGCAACGTGCTGACGTTTTCCGATGTGACCCACAACAGCGTACAGCTGCATTGGCAGCCGGCCACCGACGATACGGGAGTAGCCAACTACTTGCTCTTTCAAAACAATCAGCTGCTTACGACGTTGAAGGGGACCGCGAGCAGCTATGAAGTGAAAGGGTTGTCACAAAAGTCGTCTTACGTCTTCACACTGGTCGCTGTCGATGCCGCGGGCAATCAAAGCGTGAAGAAGAACGTGACAATCACGACTGCTGCCTATAATCCTGACCCAACACCGGAAACGCTGCTTAACCATTTTGACGGAACGATCCTTGACTTTGACCAAAATCATATCGTTTGGAAAGCAACCGGCGATACCGTACTCTGGCTGTACAACCGCACGGATAAAACCCAGGTCAAGGTGTACGACGCCGCCGGGTCGGATTATACGATCGGCAAAGCCATGTTATCCGCCGATGGCATTGTTTATACCCTGGAGCTCAATGGATTACCCATGACGTACTATTGGAAGAACGGTGCGGTTCTGCAGCATTGGGAGGGGGAAACGCAGTACGATACAAGAGGGATACCGGACGGCAGCGTCGTGTATACGCTTAATGACACCACGTACCTGTACTCCACCCAAGAAGGGAAGCTGTTGTATTCCTTCAACGGTCCGGGAGAGCTGTATTACCGGCAGCATGTCTACAGCGGTCCGGGAGAGAAGCAATACCGGTATGATGCATGGTACCGGGTTGACGGCGGCTCCTTGTATGGCCTTCGAATTTAAGAAAGCATCACTGGAAGGCCAGAATGCTCGCTAATTCGCAGGATCCCTCCAATTGTTATCCGGATAGAAGAGGAGATGTAACTTCTAATTCGGCAACTGTGTTTGCAAGAACAGAAGGGGCGAAAACTCGCCCCTTTCCCTTTTCAATCGACTTTGATTTTATCGGGATCTTTGGCATACTGCTCGTTCATTTCCTGGATTACCTGATCCCCGCCGGCTTTGCGCCACGCTTCCAAAGCATCCTTCCAGCCATCCGCATTCAGTTCGCCCATAATGTATTTAATGCGCGCATCGTTGATCAATTGATCCAGATCGGAGCCTTTCTTCAGCATCGTATCCGAGATATATTTGGAAGCCGGATTGAGCACCAGATCGTCCATCACCGCGTCCTGCGCTGCGGTATACTTCGCGATAATCGGATCGACGGCGCCTTCCATCGCTCCCTTCCCGTCCGATATCCGAAGCATCGTTCTGACCGGAATGAGCGAATTGTAAAGATCCGCCTGCGCCGGAGTCCGCTTGGCCTTGCCGTCCTGCACCGTATAGTGAGTGCCCTCCACGCCCCACTGGAAAATCGTTTGTCCGCCCGGATCGGAGCTTTTATCGAAAAACTCCAGTATCCGTCGAAGATCGGCTTCGGTTTTGACGCTTGATTTGGGAAACATGAATTCCCCGAAATAACCGGCGCTCATCAGAACTCTGCGGCCTTTGACGCCGTTTACGGAAGCGGTCAAATCCAGCACCGCTTTCGGGTTCGACTTGTACAATTGATTTTGGCGAGTAATTTGATCCGGCGCTCCCATTCGGACGCCAATCTGCCCCTGGTTCATCTTGTCAATGTTCGTCTGCCTCGTTGAGATAGCGAAATCCTGATTCATCAGCTTCTCGTCATAAAGCTTTTTGTAAAAATTCAAGGTATCGAGATAAGCCTGACTGAAAATGGTCGGAACAAGCTTTCCGTCGACGACATCCCATTCGTTCCCTCCGCCGTGCGCGGCCAGCAGAAAGTTGAACCCGCGCAAGCCGCTTTCTTCGGCGAAGGCAACCGTATCGTTTTTTTCGTCCCCGTCGGGGTCGTCCTGCGTGAACGCTTTCAGCACGGCATAGATGTCGTCCAGCGTTTCAGGCGGCTTCAGGCCGAGATGATCCAGCCAGTCTTTCCGGTAAATGAAGCTGTCGAGTACGGGAGACAACGAGATGAACAGCGAATAGGTTTTGCCGTCGACGGAGAGCGAATTCCTGACCGCCTTGCTTTGCGCCTTCGCCAGGTTCGGGTAATCCTGGAGATACGGCGTAATATCCCAGAAAAAGCCGCCCCGCAGTGCCTGAATGATCGACTGCTGCCTTTCCGTAACGAGCAGGACCATGGGAAGAGAGCCTGAGGCGATGACGGAGTTGAGCTTCTCGTTGTAGTTCGAGCTGGGCACCCATTGGATATTCAGCTTGGTGTTCGTATAGTCTTCCAGCGCTTTGACCATCGGATTGTCCGCGGCGGGAACTTCTGCGACAATGCTTTGGTTCATCATTGTGATCGGAAACGGTTCGTTCTTCGATTGAACCGAAGTCCCGCCCGATTCCTCCCCCTTGCCGCCGCTGCAGCCTGCTGCCGCGGTCGCAAGCGCCGTCGCAAGGACTGCGGCGGCAAGCGGTTTTCTAAGCCATCGATACATGCTATTCCTCCTTGCTCTTCAGGCCCGAGACTGACCGTCAAGGGTATTACAGGTGAAAACGACTGACTTGAAGACAGCGTTTTCAAAATTAGGGTTAGGGCCTCCTTCCTTTATTCTTCTTCATCCCATCGTCTTCATTCCATCGTCGGATGCCAGGGGATTGGAGCTATCCGGAGTATACCGCTGCATGCCGAAACCGGATACAATCCGCAGCGAACCTAAAAAGGGCGCTGCAAAATATCGGTAATTCAACCGGCTGCAGGCTTGATAATCCTAACGGAAACGAAACGTAATCCTTGCAAAGCCGAATCCGTTTAAGCTAAACGTAAAAAAAAGGAGTAGAACTTTTCGGTGCAGGAAAGTTCTACTCCCCTAAAATGCCGACTGCCGATTGATGGACTGAGGCGGATCATCGGTACTTAATACCAAGCCTTTAAAACAATCAGCTGCTAACAACCTTGAAGGGGACCGCGAAAAGCGATAAAGGATAATGAATCCTTGACTCATCTGCAAGGATACGGTTATTATTACCATAATGTTGATTAACGGGGAGATCAAATGTTCAGTCTGCTCTTAAAACAATCCCATTGTCACACAAAGCGTTAGCACATTCCTAAAAAAGGGATGGGTTAACGCTTTTCGCGCTGCCCATCCTGCGAGATACAACGCGCAGGACCAAGGGTCCAGCGCGTTTTTTGTTTCCGAACGGAGGGATATAGAAATGGCAATCATGACAGAGGCAAAGGGGAACATTTTCCTGAAATTCTTAAAAATCAAAGAAGAACAAATCGTTGCTTCGGAACTCGATGCTCCACTTACGCATGCATTAATTGTCGTGAAGTGCCAGGGAAAGTACCTTTTCATGTATAACAAATGGAGAAATTATTGGGAATTACCTGGTGGCGTTATTGAAAAAGGAGAAACTGCTAGGCAGTGTGTTCGGAGGGAATTATTTGTTTAATGAAATTTAGACTGCAGCCAAGTTTTCATGGCCCTGAAAGGACGGAATACGGCAGTTTGTACGCGGCTCAATTGACTGAGCTAAATGATTTCGTTGAGAATGATGAAGCGAAGTCAATTATTCTGTGGGATGGTGTATCGGATATTGGAACGGTCGCAGAAATAGACAAGAAATTGATTGAGTTCACCTGATGATGAAGTCAAATTATTCAAGATTACAATTTTAAATTTGCTTATCTAACGAATAACGAGAAGGAGAGAATCTGATATGACGGAAAGAATGAAGGTTTTTACCGGTTCCCCTTGGGAGCCGGTTGTTGGATATTCTAGAGCCATTCGGGTAGGATCTCGGGTTGAAGTAGCAGGTACAAATCTAGAGTCCCTGAGACAGACGACAGTTCGCCAACGAAGTGGTACTCAGGAATAAAAGCACGTTTAAGTCCTCCAACAATCATTATCAAATGTATAAAGAAATAAGCTGACGGTTTGAACGCCATCATCATTAACTCCGAAAATTGCCTTTCATCTGGCTGTCAGACCGCAATGCCCGCATCGTCCGAACCAACCGGATGATTCCCATGCATCCCTTCAGTGCCATAAGTACAGCCATCATCTTGAGCCAAAACATGACGTCCGGCTGAAAGATTGTTGCTATATGCCATACCGGCACAATTTGGGTCATACTCAATGTCAGGATAATAATCAGACCGGTAAATTCGAGAACAATTTTGGTTATAACTTTGATCGATAGGCTCGAATTTTCAGGACTCAACGGACCCAGGCAGCGCTTCGCAGTTCGAACGGTCATGTATAATAACCAAACGCTGAGCAGCAATATTAATCCATCGATAAGCAAGTATTTTTGCGACATGCTTGGACCCGACCCTTTAATCGGTTGACCGTTCAGTATGTTTATGACCCCGGAGGCGATGTGGGTAGTCGTAATGATATGTGTTTTGAGAAAAGCTGCGTCGATCGCATCGAGTACGTTGGCGAATACAATAACCCCCAGTTGTTTTTCCGGAATAATAAAGGTTTGGGCTTGGAAGCCGGCCGACCCGCCCGGAGAACTGATAACCGGTAAACCGTTTATGTTATCCGACATCCAACCCATGGCGTACGTTCCCGGAACCGGTTCGGACTGCATAAGTCGTACGCCTTCCGAAGAGAGTACGGAATGATCATCATATCTCCCTCCGTTTATTTGCGCGATCAAGTAATGGCTCATGTCCTCCACACTGGAATAAAGGTAGCCTGCAGGTACATCCCCTGGAATATAAACATAGGGGCCTTGGTAGGCAACGTTGAATCCGAATATCCGGCGGTAAGGCGCGGCCAGTCCGTGTTCAGCCGCCTCATCGATCGTAACGAAGCTGTTATGCATGGACAAAGGGCTGAAAATATGTTCCTTCACATATTCCCCATAGGACTCGCCGGATACTTGCTGCACAATATAGCCGAGCAGTACATAATTTGCGTTCGAATACCTGTATGAGGATACGGTTTTTTTTTCTTTCTTTAGAAACTTTTCCGCATAAGACATGGTGTTTTTCTCTATTGCATCTTGGTTTTCATTGATACTTGACAGCGTGTTGCTGAAAGTTGATATTTGGGTGAATCCGCTTGTTTGGTTAAGTAACTGACGTACCGTAATGAACTTTGCTCCGTTATACTTGGGGAAATAGCGCTGTATAGGCGCATCCAAGTCTATTTTCCCTGCTTCGGCCAGCTGCAAAACAGCTATAGCGGTAACCGATTTGCCGATCGAACCGATTCCGAAAGGCGTTTCAGGTGTGACGGGACGACCCGATGAATCGGCATGACCGTAGCCCTTAAGGTAAAGTATGCGATCCCCCTGCACAATCCCGAGAGCCAGCCCCGGAAGACGCTGCCGTTTCATTTCACGAGCAATATACGCATCCACTTTGGTGAAGACTGAAGCTTCAGATCGCTCTGCTTGCATGCTTCCATCACTTTGAGCTGAACTGGATAGGGGAAAGATGACCAATAGGGGGAAGATAAACAGACCGCATATGATGAGTGCTATCTTTCTCATTCTCATATTCATCCCATCCCTACTCATCCGATTTTTCTCTTCTGGCATTCGTCCTCGGCGAGGTCGGCGCGGCAGCCCACGAACCAAGCGCCAGCTTCTTGCCGTACCAACGGTCGGAGATCAGCGCGAAGAGGATGCCCCGCAAGACGATGGAGGTATTCAAGAGCGCCATGTAATATCCGGATACAATGGAAACATATTCTATGTGAATTATATGAACTAAGGTTCATTTTTGTCAATATAAAATTGTGAACTATAGTTCATTTCATTCGTTGACTTGGAATGGGGGGAGATAATAAAATGAGGTATAGGTGATGAAATTTGGAAGAAAATGACCAGGACAAGACCCGAATCCCCCGGCAGCAGCGAAGTATGGAGACCAAGAGGAAAATCGTTGCGGCGGCCATGAAGCTGTTCTCGGAGAAGGGCTTTCACGCCACAAATACGAAGGAAATTGCGAAGGAAGCGAAGGTGGCCGTTGGCAGTGTCTATTCCTATTACACGGATAAAATGGAGATTTTTAAGGACGCGTTGGCTCTTTTCCATGAACGCTTCACAACGGCTCTTCGGGGTCACGGCGCCCTTCAACTGAACACCAGCCAGAACAAACGGGAGCTCATCCGGGACGTAATCGAGATCTTGATCAAGGTCCATGAGATTGATATCGGTTTCCATCGGGAGATGGACATCATGAAGATGTCTTATCCTGAAATTAAAAACATGGGGAATAAAAAATTGCGGTTTTTCTATAAGATTACAGCCCGGCTGCTTCGTTCCTGGAAGCAGGAAATTCGGATCAAGGACCCGGATGCAGCGGCGACAGTCATCATCTTGGCTGTGCACCGAATAGTTGAAGCCGCAGCTTTTGGCGAAACGGACATCCCTCGGGAGCGCTTGATCGAAGAAGCGGTCGACATGCTTCATTCGTATTTGTGGCCGAAGGACATCAAGCACATGTCAACCGATATTTCTTAATCCGACAACAAGGGAGTTAACGGAAGGGGCTGCTGCATGCAGTCCCTTTCAAGTTGCTGAATAAAGCGGGTGCCGGAGCCGGATCAGGCACGGCTGTAAAAGGGAACAACACGAGGAACGAGATTTGTCATTTCGAATTCAAAGAGGTGGCCTGGATGCAAGTGGATAAAATTATTTTACCCTCCGCTTGGGGCAGGGATATTGTTCACAAATATGTGCAAAATGGCAACCCCTCAGTGGCTGTGTTTTTCCCTGGGCAAAATTATTCGTGTGAATTACCTCTTTTATACTATACGAGTAAATCCGCCTATGAAGCGGGGCATGATCTATTGATGCTAGAGTATGGCTACCAATCTGCAAGAACCGCTTTTGACAAAACGAAAGTCGACCAGTTGATCCAAGAATGCTACACCTCGATCAGCCAGATCATTCATCAGTATAATGAGGTCGTATTTGTCAGCAAAAGTCTTGGAACTTACATCGCCGGTAAAACGGCTGAATTGTTTAAAGAAAAATCGATCCGGCACATGTTCTTAACACCTATTCGATCAACAATTCCGTTCATTGAGAAATTTGGCGGCTTCGTTGTAAGCGGTACCGAAGATCCGGTTTTTCAGGAGGAAGATATGAAGCAAGTCGAGGGATTTCGAAATACAGAAGTCCTTCGAATACAAGATGCCGACCACTTATTAGAGGTAAGCAATGTAAACCGGTCCTTAGAGATATTGAACGACTTAGTCGAAAAATCCAGCCGGTTCTTCAGTAAGTCGTGCACATGAACGCCATTCGGTTGACGCGGAACGGGAGTTCAAAGCTCCAGGGATCAGACCGCCGCGCGATTGGCCGGGGCCGAGGTCTGCGCAGATGAAGGAAGCGTCCGCCCGTACGAACAGGAGCGGGCGAAACATACGAAGGAGGCAAGGATCCGATGAAACTGACGGAGAGCGTGAAGGTCGAGTCGATTCAGGCGGGAATTCCGGCGCGCAAGCGGGAGCTGCTGCGGAGTATCGCGAGCGGCGGGCATCCGGCGCGCAGTCAGGAGGGGCTGCGGGTGTATCACCGCGTCGGGCTTGAGCTGGTGAAATTCGAGCTGGAGAAGCTCGGCGAGGAGACGGAGCCGCTGAATGTGGCGGCGTTCGAGGATACGATCGATTTTATCGTCGCCCGGCACGATTGCTGCGATTTCGCCCAGGCTTGCGTCCTGCGCATCCTGTACCGGTATCCCGATTCGAAGCTGCTCCCTTCCGGGCTGCGCGAGCGGCTGGTGAAGCTTGTCCGGGAGGATAAATACTGGATGCTCGAGCCGGGGGAAGCCGGTGGCTGTTATTTCACGGAAAATCATCAAATTTTGTTTCATTCGAACGAATATTTAGCCGGGCAGATGCTCGAAGAGGATATTTTCCCGAACAACGGACAGACCGGCGAGGAGCACCGGCAGCATGGCGAGCGGATGCTGCTGCGCTGGATGGACTGGCGGATCAAGCTTGACTTCAGCGAATGGAACTCCTCCTGCTATTATGCAGAGGATATGCTGGCCCTGATGAATTTGCACGATTTCGCCCGGGATGAGACGATTCGGAAAAAAGCGGGCGATCTCATTACGCTGCTGCTGTTCCATATCGCCGTCAATTCGTTCGGCACCGACTTCGGCGGCACGCAGGGCCGCGTCACGTACAACATCTCCGTCAATCCCGACGTGCAGTACGTCCATGCCGTATTTTACGTGCTTTGGGGCAAGGGGGAGCTGCCGGAATACTATCATTATTTTCAATCTTTTCTGACGACAACCGATTACGATATGCCCTTGCTGCTGCAGCGCATCGCTTGGGACGACCGGGACGAGATGGAAAACCGCGAGCGGCACAGCTTGAACGCGGAGGAAGCGCGTCTGTACGGCGTCGATCCCGACGACCTCGACGATCTGATGTTTTTCTGGGGCGCGCAGCTGTTTAACCACCGCGATGTGGTCGCGTCTTCCGTAAAATATTGCCCCGAGAATTACGGCATGTATGCGATGTGCAAGGCGTATTACGATCATTACAAGCTGTACGACCAGGCAAAGGTAGCTTACGATCCGAGTCCGGACCCGCCCGCCATGTCCCGCGTCGACATTTATTCGTACCGCACGCGCTCGTATATGCTGGGCTGCGCTCAGCAGTATCGGCAGGGCCAGCACGCTTACCAGCAGCAGATTTGGAAAGCGTCGCTCGGCGGACAAGCGGTCGTGTACACGACGCATCCCGGGGCCGGGCATCTGATCGGGCGTCCGAACTACTGGATCGGCGACGGCGTGCTGCCGAAGGCGATGGCGTATAAGAATGTACTGGTGTCGCTGTACCACATCCGTCCCGATCGGGCCTATTTCCCTCAGTATCCGGCGCTCTACACGCATGCGTACTTTCCTGTCGCTCACTTCCACGAGGTCGTCGAGCAGGGGCGTTGGATTTTTGGCCGAAAAGTCGATGCGTATGTCGCATTATGCTCGTTCCGTCCCACGCGCTGGCTCGAGCTGACGCCGGAACGCAGTCTGCCGGCGAGCTATTTTGCCGACTGTCTCCGTCCGGAGCTGGCCGGGCAGTACGATCTGGCGGCGAATGGGCATAACAACGTATGGATTTGCGAACTGGGCGATGCCACCTCGCACGGCAGCTTCGAAGCGTTCGTCGAACGAATCTCGCGCTCGGCCACAAGCGGCGATGCGCTCGGCATGACGTATGAATCGCCGACGCAAGGGCTGATCCGCTTCGGCTGGAACGAGCCGTTCGAGCTAAACGGGAAGGAAATATCGCTGAAGGACTATCCCCGGTTCGATAATCCGTACTGCAAGGCGGCATTCGGGGAGACGAAACTGCACATCAGCCATGAAGGCGATACTTTGGAGATCGGCTGGTAAACCGGCCGATTTTTCCAAGTTGAGAGCTTCGTTGATCGAAAAAGAGAATGCAAGGATCGCTTTTAAGCATGAAGGATCAAATTATGATTGAGGCTTACCTTCGACGATGATTGGCTGGACTTCGAACTGCTGCGAAAGCTAGGCAAATTGGCTGATTCAAGCGGGGGTACCAGACATTATTACTACGCTGCTGACGGGCAGCATCTAACCCTGATTTACGGCGAACATGAAATGATGATTAAACTAAATCGTATGATGAACCGCACTTTTCTCTTATTAACTGGTTAAAGATTATAAAAGCTGATCATGAAGCACCTATTTTGTCATCCATTTTGCGCCAGCCGCGGAGCATGCCTGCTGAGACCGGTCTATATTGGAACGGATACTCGCGATTGTATTCGATGGCATGCGCCCTTCTATCGGACAAAATTGAAAATAGTGAAGACGAGAGAGCACGATTAACATCGTGCAAAACTACGATTCCTGCTTCGTTTTTCGTCGGCCGCGATTCGCCGTTGTCTCCGGTCAAAACCTTCATGAAAAATCGAGTGAAAACTTTTCCTGCGAATGTGTCACATCTCGCCTCCCTTCCCCGTCATACAGGTAAAATTCCGAAAGGATGATGAACGATGCAGAAGTATGATGTGGTTGTTGTCGGCGGAGGGATTGCGGGGTTGACCGCGGCTATTTATGCGGCAAAGGCAGGGAAGCAAACAATCGTCATCGAAAAACAGGATCGCTTGGGCGGCCGGGCCATTTCCAATAAGAAACATGGAGCTTACTTCAATTTGGGCGGGCATGCGCTGTATAAAGGGGATGCGTACGCAACGTTCATGGAATTGGGAGTGAACGTGCAGGGAAATCAGCCCTCGACGAACGGATACGGCCTTTGGAAAGGGAAATTGATCACGCTGCCCGCAAATATGAAGACGCTTCTTACGACGACGCTTTTATCCTGGAAGGGGAAAACGGAGCTTGCTTCCTGGCTGATGAAATTGGCCAAAATGGATACCCGCGAATATGACCGCATGAGTCTGCGCGAATGGATAGAAGGGAACTTGCACGATCCGATGGTGCGCAACATCTTTTATGCGTTGTCGCGTACCGCCAGCTATGTGGCCGGGCCTGATTTGCCCGCCGCGGGTCCCGTGCTCGGACAGCTTCAAAACGCGCTTCAAGGCGTCATCTATCTGGATCGCGGCTGGGGCCAATTGGTGGAGACCTTACGCCAAACGGCCTCCGATCACGGCGTGAGGTTCGTAACCCATTGCAAAGTCGTGTCCATCGGGGTTCAGAGCGGGAACGTACAGCACGTTCTTTGCGAGGATGGAACGAAAATCGATGCTCGCAATGTCATCCTTGCCACATCGCCTTCGATTGCCTGCCAGCTGGTCCCTTTTGCAGAAAGAACCGCCCTTCATACCTGGAAAGAACAAGCGGTCGAAATTACGGCCGCCTGCCTGGACGTTGCCCTGCGGCGTCTGTCGAAACCGAAACATCAATTGATCTATGGGATCGACCAAACCGTCTTCTTATCCAATCAATCGCGTGCGGCTTATTTAAGCGACGATGGCGCGCAGGTCGTATCCCTGATCAAGTACCGGGGAAAAGAGAACGATCCGGACCGGGATTTGCGCGAACTTGAAGGCTTGCTGGATTTGGCCCAGCCGGGATGGCGGAATGAACTGGCTGCCAAACAATACCTGCCTGATATTACCGTTTCCCACGATTTCATGCATATGAACCGCCGTGAGCAGCCGGGGCCTGCCGTACCGGAAATACAAGGCTTATATGTGGCCGGGGACTGGGCGGCGCATGGCGAGCTATTGGCCGACGCCGCGACGGCAAGCGCCAAAAGAGCCGTACAGCACATGCTCTCGCTTGAGGGCAAGGAGAGGAACGCCCGATATGAGCATAGAGGAATTGTATAACGCTTATAAAACGCCGCTTTTTTCGTTGGCTTACCGGATGCTGGGAAGAGTCATGGATGCGGAAGATATCGTTCACGATGCCTTCCTGAGCTATGAGCGGCTTACGGACTCCGGTGCAATCCGGAATGAAAGAGCGTATCTATACAAAATCGTCACGAATCGCTGTCTCGACCTATTGCGGTCGTCCGCCAAAAAACGAGAAATGTATGTCGGGCCGTGGCTCCCCGAGCCCTTGATTGCGAGCAGCGCGGCAGACAGCGATCCGTCCGAGGCTTATTTACGGTCGGAGTCGATTTCGACGGCTTATCTGCTGCTGCTTCAGCAGCTGAATGCGGTCGAAAGGGCCGTCTTTCTTCTTCGCGAAATTTTCAACTATTCGTTCGATGAAATCGCCGATATGGTCGGGAAAACCAGCACAAACTGCCGCCAAATCTTCCACCGCGCCCAAAAAAGCATCCACTTCGATCCGGAGCAGTATCCGTCGATTTCGGTTGCGGAGGAGAAAATCAAAGCTTTTGTGAGCTTATTGCTGCAAGGAAATTCATCGAAGCTTCTGGAGCTGGTCAGCGATCGTGTTGTGTTCATCTCGGACGGCGGCGGCAAAGTGAGAGCGGCGCAGGTTCCGCTTGTCGGGTTCGATCAAGTCATGAAATTCCACCAAAAACTGCGTGATATGTATGCGGGCAAATTTACGTATTCTTTTCTTATGGTAAACGGATTTCCCGGAATCCGAATCCGGTTGGACGAGGGGATTCAATACGTGTACTCCTTTGCTTATTATGAAGAGAAAATTCAAACGATATACAGCGTCGCCAATCCGGAGAAGCTAAGGCATCTGTAGCATTCCCGGCTGCCGGTTCTCTTGCAGAGCGACAGCGGCATGAATCGGCGAAACGCCGCTCGTTTTTTCCGCTGCAATCCAGTCTTAAGAGGTATCTTGGCCTATTCTAGAGATGCCTCTTTTTTGCGTTATCGGCGAATCAGTCGATTTTCCCGTTTACTGAAAATAAACTATTGACAGCGAGGCCGGCGGGGGATATTATAAACAAGTATAATATTTAAAAGCTTTAAATATTAAACGTTTTCACGTATTTGGGAGGTGTATGATTGAGCTCCGAAATGAAGCATTATGCGGAACGGTTTGGGAATGCTCTGCAGCTGATCCGCAAAAGGCTCCTTTCCAATTTCACCGAGTTGTCGGGGCAGGGGTTGACGCCGCCTCAATTTCATATTCTGATGATCATTCACGAGAAGGGCCCGTTCAAGGTGACGGCGCTTGCCGAGCTGATGGGCGTTAAGCCGAGCGCCATCACGGTCATGATCGACAAGCTCGTCAGCATGGGCTTCGTCGAGCGGAAGGACCAGGAGAACGACCGGCGCGTCGTCCTTTTGAGCATTACCAAGGAGGGCGTGCGGATGGTCAACCTGCTGAAGGCGAGAAGCAACGAAATTATCGGCGGTTTCTTTGCCGCATGCAGCGTCGAAGAGGTAGAAAGCATGGTTCGTACCCTGGAGAAAATTACAAGCGGTCTGACCGACCAGGACACGAACGCATGAAGATTAACAATTGTTTAGGAGTGGAACTATGACAAACATCAGTCCAAGGCAAATCCGATGGATCGTCACGGGGCTTATGCTGGGTATGCTGCTCGGCGCCCTCGACCAGACGATCGTATCCACCGCCATGCCGCATGTCATTGCGGAGTTGAAAGGCTTTAATTTGTACAGCTGGGTATTCACCATTTATATGCTGACCTCTACGACCGCAGTGCCGATTTTCGGCAAGCTCGCCGACTTGTTCGGCAGACGGCTCGTGTACCTGATCGGAATGGGGCTGTTTCTGGTCGGATCGGCGCTGTGCGGCCTGTCGCACGACATGACGCAGCTGATCGTGTTCCGCGCGATTCAAGGGATCGGAGCGGGCGCGCTTATGCCGATCGCAATGACCATCATCGGGGATATTTTTCCTCCCGACCGCAGGGGCAAGATGCAGGGCTTGTTCGGCGCCGTATTCGGTCTTTCCAGCGTCATCGGGCCGGCTGTCGGCGGTTTTATCGTCGACCATTTGGCGTGGCAGTGGATTTTCTACATTAACCTGCCGTTCGGCGTTCTAGCGGCGCTGGTCATCTCGATGGCGCTCAAGGAATCCAAAGGCACGGAGAAAAAGAAAATCGACTGGGGCGGCGCGGCGACGCTGACCGGCGCCATCGTATCCTTCCTGCTGGCCATCGAAATGGGCGGCAGCAGCCAAGGCGATGGAGGCGGAATGAAGCATTACGCCTGGGATTCGCCGCAAATTCTCGGTTTGTTCGCGGCCAGCGCCGCGCTACTGCTCATCTTCCTGTGGATCGAATCCAAAGTGAAGGAGCCGATCATTCCGCTGAAGCTGTTCAGCATCCGGACCATCTCGGTCTCGAGCATCGTCGGCTTCCTGATGGGGATGGGCATGTTCGGCGCGATTACGTATATTCCGCTGTTCTCGCAGGGCGTTATCGGCACCTCGGCATCGAACTCGGGCTATATTCTGACGCCGCTGATGCTGTCGCTGATCGCTTCGAGCATCATCGGCGGTCGGCTGATCACCCGGCTGAGCTACCGCGTTATCGTCGTCAGCTCGCTGGCGATCATGGCGGTCGGGTATCTGTTCATGTCGCAGATGACCGTCAATACGAGCAGCTTAGAGCTGATTCTGTATATGATCATCGTCGGTCTGGGCATGGGCGCGCTTATGCCGGTGCTGACCATCGCATCGCAAAGCTCCGTCGGACACGAATTGCGCGGCGTCGCCACCTCGACGACGCAGTTCACCCGCTCGATCGGCGGAACGGTCGGCGTCGCCATTATGGGCGTATTCATGACCAACAAGTTGACAAGCGGCATCGGTGCTATCCGGAGCGACTACAGCTCCATTCCGGACGCCCAGTTCGCGCAGCTCGCCAATCCGCAGGCGCTGCTGCAGCCGGAAGTCAGAACGAGCATTCCGGCGAATCTGCTTCATTCGCTGCAGTCGATTTTGAACGATTCAATCACGTCTGTCTTCGTCATCGGGGTCATCGTCATCCTCATCGCGCTCGTATCCGGCTTCTTCTACGGAAAGCTGAAAATGCCCAAAAGCGTCAAAGGCTCCGTTCCCATCAAGAGCGAACCCGAGATGATGTAAGGACGTTTCGTAAAAAGCACTCATCGTCATATGCAAACAGGCAGCCGCAAGCGGCTGCCTGTTTTTATTTTGGCCGGACATTGTATAACGATTAAAATATATTGTAAAACGATAAATAATATGCTAAATTCAATAAGTAAAATATCGACTCGAGGTGAATGTGATGGAACGGGGGACAACGCTGTTTTTAAAAATCACTGTTTTTCTGATGGGAATTCCGATTCTTGCTTTGTGTGTCTATGGACTGCCCCGGATCGCCATTGAAGCGGTAAAGCATTATCCGGCGCATTGGCTGTATCCCGTCTTAATTTGCATCTATGCATCCGCGATACCGTTTTTCACGGCATTGGTTCAGGCTTATAAACTGCTCAGCTATATCGACAAGAACGAAGCCTTCTCCGAATTATCGGTTAAAGCGTTAAAACGGATCAAATATTGCGCCGTCATTATCAGTGCTTTGTATACGGCATGTCTGCCGTTCTTAATTTTCATCGCGGATGGGGACGATGCCCCGGGGCTCATCGTGCTCGGACTGGTCGTTGCTTTCGCTTCGATAGTGATTGCGGTCTTTGCTGCCGTTCTTCAGAAGCTGCTGCAAAATGCCTTGGATATAAAATCGGAAAATGACCTGACGGTCTGAGGTGAAGATCATGGCCATGATTATCCATATTGACGTCATGCTGGCGAAGAGGAAAATGAGCGTCACAGAGCTTTCGGAGCGTATCGGAATTACGATGGCTAACCTTTCCATTCTGAAAAACGGAAAGGCGAAAGCGATTCGGTTATCGACTTTAGAGGCGATTTGCAAAGCTTTGGATTGTCAGCCGGGAGACATTTTAGAGTACAAACGTGACGATGACGCCGGGGAAAGCTTTTCCGTCTGAATAGATTTGGGTGACGAGGAGAAATTATTGATGAAGGCGGCATTGCTGCAGCTTATTCGTTTTGGCTGGGAGCAGGCGTTATCCTGTCTGTTTCCCGTTACGATTTTCGCTTCGCTGGCGTTAACGCAGCTTATTCCGTTGCCTTGGCTTCCAAGGTACGACTGGCTGCTTCTCATTTGCCTCGCCATGCAGTGGTGGATGGTTCATTCCGGTCTTGAAACACGCGACGAGCTGAAGGTTATTACGATGTTTCACTTGATCGGCCTGGCACTTGAAATCTTCAAGGTGCACATGGGTTCATGGTCGTACCCCGAGGAGGGGTATTCGAAGGTGTTCGGCGTTCCGCTGTACAGCGGATTTATGTACGCCAGCGTTGCGAGTTACCTTTGCCAGGCGTGGCGGCGGTTGAAGGTCGAGCTTATCAAATGGCCGCCGTTCCCGGTCGTGGTGCCGATGGCCGCGATGATTTATTTGAACTTTTTCACGCACCATTTTTGGATCGATGTCCGCTGGTGGCTGTCGGCGCTTGTGCTGCTCGTATTTTGGCGGACATGGGTAACGTATGAGGTCGGCGGTACAAGATACCGGATGCCGCTTGCGCTTTCCTTCGTGCTGATCGGACTCTTTATCTGGATCGCGGAAAACGTGGCCACTTTTTTTGGGGCCTGGGAATATCCGGATCAGGCCGGTTCATGGCGGCTTGTCCATGTGGGCAAGGTGAGCTCCTGGCTGCTGCTTGTGATTGTCAGCTTTTTGATTGTAGCGACGTTAAAGCTGGTCAAGGAACGGCAAGACCGATAAACGACGAAGCCGAAGCCGCGTACTGCGGCTTTTTCTTTTGGATTCCGATCGCGTCCTTAAGGCAGGCCATACCTCTAAACATGTTAATTTCGGATAGCCAATCTTAAATTCGGATAGCGGCGGATCTTAACATCGGATTATGGACGGGTAAATTCAGCGATTTCCATCCATCGAATAATTTGCAAGAATGAGGAGGAGCGGAATCGACGGATCCCTAACCCGGCAGCCTCGGGCCGACGTTTTTTGAGTCGCCGAAGCACCGGCAGCTTTGTCTAATCCCCGTCTAATTGAAGGAGGTAACAGCGTTATGATGAAAGCTGGCTGGAAAAAATGGTCGGCCGCAGGGGCTTCCGTTTTGCTGTCCCTAACGGTAGCTGCAGGCTGCAGCAGCTCGAGCCCGCCAAAACAGGAGGCGAACCAAAAGGAAGGGCAAGAGCCCGCAAAATTGCAAACGCTTACGTACTGGGTGGCGCTCTCAAGCAATGTCGCCGCTACTTTAAAAAGCTTCGGAGATATGACGGTATATAAGGAGCTGGAGAAACAGACCGGGGTCCATGTAAACTTCCAGCATCCTCCCGTGGGCCAGGAAAAGGATCAGTTCAATCTCATGATTACCGGGAAGGACCTGCCCGATGTCATCGAATACGGCTGGACGGGTTATCCCGGCGGCCCGGAAAAGGCGATTAAAGATAAAAAAATTATGAAGCTGAACGATATCATCGATAAAGACGCGCCCAATTTAAAAAAGATTTTGGATGCTAACCCGGATTGGAAAAAGCAGGTTACGACGGATGAAGGCAGCATTTACGGGTTCCCTTTTCTGCGCGGTGACGATTACCTGCTGGTCAGCAAAGGCATCGCGCTTCGCAAAGACTGGCTGGATAAGCTGCATTTGAAAATGCCCGAAACGATCGACGACTGGAATAAAACGCTGACCGCGATCAAGAACAGCGATCTGAACGGCAACGGAAAGCCGGATGAAATCCCTCTCCTGATCAATGTGGGCGATATGGGAGGGCCTGTGGCGTTTCTGGGCTCGTTCGGCGTCAATTACGATTTTTACCAGGTGGACGGAAAAGTCAAATACGGACCGATTCAACCGGAGTATAAGCAGTTTCTGACGGTCATGAACAAATGGTACAAGGAAGGGCTGCTGGACCCGGATTTCGCGGTGACCGACAGCAAGCTGAAGGACGCGAAGGTGACGGGAAATCAACTGTTCGCGACCGTGATGAGCACGGGCTCGGGGATCGGCAACTATACATCGCTCGTGAAAAACAATATTCCCGGGTTTAAACTCGTGGCCGCGCCTTTTCCCGTCGTCAACGCCGGCGACAAGAAGCTTTGGAGCGCAAGAACCTACAACTTCTCCGGCGGCGTGGCCGCCGCGATCTCAACCTCCAACAAAAACCCGGAAGCGACGGCCAAATGGCTGGACTACGCCTACAGCGACGAGGGCAAAATGCTGTTTAACTTTGGGGTGGAAGGCGTCTCGTACAACATGGTGAACGGCTACCCGACGTTTACCGACGACATTATGAATCCGAAGGATATGTCGGTGGCCCAGGCGATGGCCCGCCATGTGCGCGCCAATTTCAACGGTCCGTTCGTGGAGGACAAACGATATATGGAGCAGTATGCCGCTCTGCCGGAGCAGAAGGATTCGATCAAGATCTGGTCGGAGCCGAGCGATGAGAGAAAGCTCCCTCCCGTCACGCCGACTTCGGATGAGAGCAGTCAATTCGCTTCGATCATGAACGATGTGAACACGTACAAGGACGAGATGTTCAACAAGTTTATCATGGGGGCGGAGCCGCTGGATAACTTCGATAAATATGTCAAGACGATTGAGAGCATGGGCATCGAGGACGCCGTCAAAATTGAACAGGCCGCATTGGAAAGGTACAACAACCGCTAACGGCTGATGCGCTGACGTCAAGCTTGTCTGCAAGGGGATGACTCGTTCATCCCCTGTGTCCGATTTCAAGCGAAGGAGGGATTTCGTACGGAGACGATCAAAACCGCCGAAGGAACAATCGCCAAGATGAGCCGTTCCTCGAATAGCCGTTGGATTACGGTCGGACGCGATTTAAAGCGCAACAAGCTCCTGTATTTGATGGCGCTGCCCGTGATCGCGTATTATCTGATTTTCGATTATGGACCGATGTACGGGCTGCAAATCGCGGTGAAAGATTATAGTCCCGGCGACGGCATCTGGAACAGCCCGTGGGTGGGCTTCCATCATTTCATCGAGTTTTTCAACAGCTATTATTTTTGGAGACTTATCCGCAATACGCTGCTGATCAATGTGTACGAGCTGATTTTCGGCTTCCCGGCGCCGATCATTCTGGCGCTGCTGCTGAATGAATTGCGCCGGCAGGTTTTCAAGCGAATCGTCCAGACGATCACGTATTTGCCGCATTTTATATCGGTTGTCGTCGTTGTCGGGATGCTGGTCGACTTTTTGGCCCGGGACGGGGTTGTCAATCAGGTGCTTTCGTCGCTGGGCGTTGCGCCAAGATCCTACTTGTCCGAGCCGGAATGGTTTCGTTTTCTTTATG
This sequence comes from Paenibacillus humicola, assembly GCF_028826105.1. Taxonomy (NCBI): domain Bacteria; kingdom Bacillati; phylum Bacillota; class Bacilli; order Caryophanales; family Paenibacillaceae; genus Paenibacillus; species Paenibacillus humicola. The sequence goes on along the minus strand of NZ_JAQGPL010000001.1, from coordinate 4,516,197 downwards.
TCTCCTCGGGCATCTGGCAGCAGGTCGGGTGGGGCTCCATTATTTATTTGGCCGCGCTGACCAATATCGATCCGACCTTGTACGAAGCGGCGAAGGTCGATGGGGCGGGCCGGTGGAAGCAGATGATCCACATTACCGTCCCAGGCATTATGCCCACCGTTATAATATTGCTGATCCTGAAGATGGGATCGATGATGTCCGTGGGCAGCGAGAAAATTTTGCTCATGTACAATCCGCTGACCTACGATACGGCCGACGTTATCTCCACCTTCGTCTATCGCAAAGGGATATTGGAAGCCAGCTACAGCTACACGACCGCCGTAGGTCTGTTTAACGCCGTGATCGCTCTGTCCCTGCTTATCCTCTCGAACAGCGTAAGCAAGCGGGTAAGCGAGACAAAACTATGGTGACGGGGGGAGTGTCCGGATGAATAAATCGACTTTGGGCGAAAAATCGTTTGATCTGCTCAACGCCGCCGCCATGATCGTGCTGTGCTTCTTCACGCTGTATCCGTTTTTATTCGTGGCCTTCTCTTCCCTGAGCGATCCCGGTCTGCTGGCGCAGCATCGCGGAATGCTGTGGAAGCCGTACGGTTTCAGCCTTGGCGCGTACAAAGCCGTATTTGCCAATCCGAACATTTTAACCGGCTATGGCAATACGATCTTTTATGTGATTGTAGGAACCGCGTTTAATCTGATCATGACCGCGCTGGGCGCGTATTTTCTTTCCAGGCGGAACGTATTGTTTAAAAATGCGGTGATGCTGATGATCGTCGTCACGATGTTTTTTCAGGGCGGGCTTATTCCGTCGTACCTTCTCGTCAGCAATCTCGGGCTTATCGATACGCCGTGGGCGATGATTATTCCCGGGGCCGTCAACACGTGGAACTTGATCATTATGCGCACGGCGTTCCAGGCCGTCCCGGTCAGTCTGGAGGAATCGGCGAAAATAGACGGAGCGAGCGAATGGACCGTGTTGTGGCGGATTATACTGCCGCTGTCGGTGCCGGTCATGGCCGTGATGGTGCTGTTCTACGCCGTTGCCCACTGGAACGCATGGTTTAATGCGATGCTTTATTTGCGCAACCGGGAATTGTATCCGCTGCAGCTCATTTTGCGGGAAATTCTCATTACGAACAGCACGGACAACATGACGACGGACGCGTCCGGCGTAGATAAAATGCCGATCGGCGAAGCGATCAAATACGCGACGATCATGGTCGCAACCGTTCCGATACTGGTGCTGTATCCGTTCCTGCAAAAATATTTTGTCAAAGGCATCATGATCGGCGCGCTGAAGGAATAAATGAAGAGAAGCAGGAAGACGGGCCGGGCTTCCAGAATTAGTAGTGAGGCAGAACGAACCCGTAAGAGGTGAGAGATCATGCGAATGAAAAGCGGCTCTCTTGGAAGCGCATTCACGACGCTTGTGTTGTCTTATTTGGCTGTCTTCCTGCTTCCGATCGTTCTCGGATCGATTCTATATACGAAAACGAACACGATTATGACCGATAATGCGAACCGGGCGAATCTGGCTATGCTCGAGCAGCTCCGCCAGGTGATGGACGGCAAGCTGAAGGATATTACGCTGATGTCGCAGCAGATCGCCTTGAATCCCAGGCTGCGGTGGCTCATGAACAGCACGGACGCGTCAGACGCCGCGAATGCTTACAAGTACGTGGAGTTTGTAACGGAGCATATGCCTCCCTACCAAAATGTAAGCGATCTCATTCAAGGCTATTACGTATATCTCGGCACGAACGATACCGTCCTGATGCCGAGAGCCAAAACGACGGCCGATATGTTTTATCAGCGTCTGTACCATCCGGCGGGAACCGGCTTCGAAGCATGGCGGGGCCAGCTGTTAAGCAGCCCGCATTATCAGGACTATTTTCCCGTCACCTATGAGACGCCGGGCGGCAGGCTCGATACGATAACCTTCGTCCAAACCTTGCCCCTGGGGGAAACGAGCGATATCCGCGGAGCGCTCGTGATTTTGCTGGATATGAACCAGATTCGAAGCATGCTGGCGAAGATCGACTCCGCCTACCGGAGCTCCGTCTATATTCTCGACCGGAAAGACCGTCTGCTGGCTTCCGATGGGCGGCTGTCTCTCCCTTGGGATCAGATCGGGCCTGACGTTCAGACGAAAGGAATCCCTTACGAATACAAGGACCACGGCAAGGAAATGATGCTGTCTTATACCGTATCCGATCAAAACGGATGGAAGTATATTCACGTCATGCCGAAGCAGGTCTATTTGGAACGGGTATATACGATGAAAAACTGGATGATCACGCTGCTATTGATTTGCCTGGCCGGCGGCGGCGCGGCGATCGCCTTCTGGGTGCATCGCAATTACGCTCCGCTTCAGGGCGTGGTGCGGGCTTTGCAGAATAAGAGGCCGGCGCGCGCCGGGCGGCCGTCCAACGAATACGAATTTATCCGGGGAGCGATTCAAATGACGATGCATGAAGAACGGGAGCTTCGCCATATTTTATCCCGGCAGGCCCCGGTCATTCAGGCAAGCTTTCTGTCGCGTATCGTCCGCGGACATGTGGATGTATCCCGGCTGACCGAGGAATCGCTTCAGTTTATGGATATCCGGCTGATCTCCGACCGGTTTGCCGTCATTTTAATCGACATCGCCGATTTCAGCCGGTTTAGCGCCGATCAATCCGAACGGCAGTGGGCTTTGCTTCGGTTCATCATTTCCAATATAGGCAGCGAATTGATTCGCGAGCGGCATTGGGGATATGCGGTAGAGCTGGACCGGCAGCGCGTGGCCCTGCTCGTCAACTTCTCTGAAGAACGAATCGTTGAAGCGGATCAGGAGCTTGGCGCCATTGTCGTTCAGCTTAAACAAATGGTGGAGGAACGGTTCAAGACGTATGTCACGCTAGCGATCGGAGGGATGTACGAGGGGGTGGAGCGGGCGTGCGAATCGTATTTCGAAGCGCTCCATGCGCTGGATTACAAAATGTACAGAGGGCACAGCAGCATCATTCGTTACAGTGAAATCGCGTTGTCGGATCGATATTACTTTTACCCGATTGAAACGGAAATTCAGCTGATCAACTTCGTCAAAAGCGGCGATGAGGACAACGTCGGCAGGCTCATCGGCAATCTGTTTCACGCGCATTTCAGCCAGCGGGTAATGACGCCCGATTTGGGGCGCAGCTTTTTTACGAACATGGTCAGCACGTTATGGAAAATCATGAACCCGATGGATCCGCTGTATAAGGAGCTGTTCGGCGAAGGGTTCGATCCGCTTAAGGAGCTGACCGATTGTCCGACGGCGGAGGAGATGAAGGTCAAAATCCGCGAGTGGTTTCTCGCCATGACCCATTATCGCGGCGCGGGGCTCAGCAGCCACGGAAGGAAGCTGTTCGAACGAATCATCCGGTATATCGAACAGCATTACGGCGACGACAGGCTCAGCTTGACCAGCATCGCCGATCAGTTTGAATTAACCCCGCAATATTTGTCGGCCTTTTTCAAGAAGCAATCGGGGATGAATTTGACCGACTATATGACGAGAGTCCGGATTGACGAAGCGAAGAAATTGATGCGGGACAAAAAAATGACGTTCATGCAAATCGCCAAAAAGGTCGGCTACGCCAACGATATCGGATTTATTCGGGTTTTTAAAAAGTACGAGGGAACGACCCCGGGCAAATACCGCGCATCGCTGTAAGAACGTTTTAACAGAAAGTAAAGAAGGAGCTGCGCCGCCCAGCTCCTCTTTCCATGCCAAACCTGTTAAACGACTGCCGGTATCGTAATGGATTCCAATTGACAAGAAACTTCGAATGTATCCGATATTTCCACCGTATAGTTGACATCCAGAGATATAAAGACGTGGTATCCCTCTTCGTCGACAATCGGAGTCGTTGAAGCGCAGTAATCGCAGCTGACGGATTGTCTTACGGCTGCTCCGGTTATGACGTCCAGAACAAGCTCAAGACATACTTGACGTGTCGCCGTTGATACACAGGACATGGCTTCTTCACCTCCTCTTATTCTAGTAAATGAAAGAAGGACAAGTTTTGAACCGGACAAATGATCAAATGATCGTGAAACCCATCCCCCGGCGGGTGCAAGTCGTGGCGTAATTTTTACTAAGGACCGGTATATTGTAATTGGAGAGATGAATACATATACGGCGCTCCCGGTATGCTGCAGTTTGTCACAGGAGGCATTGAGAGAAGCGATTTCCAGGGGAATGCTGTGAATCTGTTGGGAAGCTTGTCAAGGGAAGCTAAGGAGGAAATTGGAATTGATTTGACCGACTCGAAGCTGGTGTCCAGGGTAATGCCGAAATATATGGTGCAATGGGGATCCATAGCCCTTGTTTATTTGATTGAGTTGGCGATTGAATCGCACGAGCTGAAATTACATTACGGTCTTTTCGAAAGCACGCTCCTCCATAAGGGCATCACGCCGGAATTTGCATCCCTTATTTTGGTTCACACAAGTCAAATGTCCGATTTCCTGAAAAACGACCTGCGGAGTAAACTCGATTTCCTTCCTGTTGTTCTTGAAGAAATATGTAAAGAAGGCCATCGATGAAAAATGGAGGGGGGAAAGTTAAAAAAGGCCGCCGATATCATTCGGCAGCCTGCTGAGCGATCATGTATTTAGCGGGCGGGAACTTGTCCCCCAAAAAAAGTTTCCTTTAGCTTGGGCCTTCTATCGCTAAGCAACCGGCGATTAATCTACGATGGTGGTAACCACGACGAGGTCAATCCCAACACCTTGAAGAGTAGCTTCATCTCCGCCCAGCAGGACGAAGCGGATCCGGGCCTGCAGCGCTTCCGCCGGCTTCGGGGCGGTAGTGGTAATATACGTATTCCAGTTGTCATCCGTCAATTGACTGGTGTTGACAATGATCAGTGTTTCCTCTGAAATCGTGGAATAACCGTCTGCAACTCCTCTTTGCCACCGGATTCTCGCCTGCAGGGGAGCTTCGTTAAGTCCGACCAAAGCTCTTGCTGCGAAGCTTACCTGCAGTCCTACGCTATCCAAAGCGACCGGGAAGGCTTGGCTCAGAACGGCATTGGGTGCCGGTACCCCTTCACTTCCAGGAAGAGGGCCATTGCAGCATAGAAAGTCCCATCAAAAACGGGTGCTCCGGATCCTGCCGTCTGCCAAGGTGGATCCAAGACGCCGGATTCGAAACTAGGATTTTGGATCAGATTGATCGACATGTTCTCTCACCTCCTTTCGGATCGCTCATAATAGAGTATGAAATCAAATTTTATTCGCTTTGTATGTTTGTCCAAATGGGGCCATTTGGAAAAATAAAACGAGAATCGCGTGCAGTGCAGCGGCGAGCAGAAAGACAATCCTCTCGGCGCATCCTTTTTACTGTATCTATTACCTATGAAAGAAAGAAGTCGTCGGGGAGTGAGGCATCGTGGCCGCGTCCAAACGGGTTCGGATTACCGCTTATGCAGCATCAAAACTGATGGCTGCAGGGCTCGTATTTATGGGGTTCCTGGTTATAGCAGCCGATTTTGACGGCTACCGGATGTCCGAGCTGACACGGGAGCTCCCGCTGTGGGAGTATATCTATGGTTACGCCGTCCTATTCTCTGCCTCAGTGGACGCGGCGCTCTGCAAGCTTAAGGCCGGAGCCTCCAAAATTGCGCTTATCGTCCTGCTTTATATGCTCGGCGGTTATGTCCCTTTTCTGATCTGGTTTCCGGGCCAATGGGCGTTAAGCATGATTGCCGGCGGCTGCGGCGCGGTCTGCGCACTTGTTTTTCTCGCCGTGGACCGTCTGTTCCACTTCAGGTGGCCTTACAGCGCTGCCGCAGCCATACTGCTGTTTGCCGGGGCCGTCTGCGTTTCCACCGTCGATTTCACCGTCACGAAACAGTGGAAAGAGAACAGAACCGCTGAGGGCTATCACGCGGAATTCGGTTATTTTAACGGGAAGAAAGAGATACCGGTCGAGCTCGAAGCGGGTCAGACGTTATCCTATCGGATCGACTGGCAGATCAGCAGCGGCGGCTACGGCACGTACCTGGACGCCAAAGACGGAACGTATACGGATGCCGAACAAGGCAGCATCACCTACCGGGTGAAGAAACCGTCCGCCGTACGAATCGTCGTTACCGGCGACCATGCGCAGGGGGCGTTGACGATTGCATGGGAAATAAACAATTGAGGAGGCAGGAATGTTTAGCATAAAAGTTGGAATAAGGGGCGTGCTTCATTCGTTTGGGGATGGGCACGCCCATTTTAATGGCCGCTTTCGCGTTTCGGGACATACTACTTTTCGGCGTTGAGGCGGTTGGGAAATGATTTTTCTTGAAATCCGCCGTCCGATGTCCAAAAATGAAGATCAAGAGCATCAAACCGGATAGGCGGATGATAAGGAGGGTTGTTTCGTGCAGGAGCAGGAGCCGTTCTTCGGCAATTACGACGACTCGGCTGCGCTGAAATCGCTGGCGGATCGCGCACGCCTTGGCGATTCGGAAGCGTTCGGCGAGCTGGTGACCCTGCATCGGGCAAGAATGCTCGGCGTGGCCAAGCGTATCGTCCATGACCGGTCTGATGCCGAGGATGTCGTGCAGGAAGCGCTGGTTCAGGCGTTCCTGTATATGAACAGGCTGTCGGATCCCGGCCGGTTCCTCCCTTGGTTAAACCGGATCGTTCGAAATCAGGCGCTGATGAAACGCAGGAAAGACGTGCGGTTGTCGCGAGAATCGACGTTTACCGCCATCGCCGGCCAAACAGGAGCTTACGGGGATACGGGGCTCGATTGGAGCGGTCTCGATGACCTCTTATTTCGTTTGACTCCTGCGCGGAACCGTAATGAAAAGGCCGCGCCGGAAGCCGAGCTGATGAAAAAAGAATTTTATGAAGCGCTGCGGAGCATGCTCCACACCCTCTCGCAGCGGGAGAGGGACCTGTTCGAGGCTCACTTTCTAAGCCAGCTGACACCGCACGAAATCGCGGGACTGCTCGGCATGACCGAAGGAAATGTGTACAAATCGTTATCCAGATTGAAAACAAAAATGAAAAGGGAGCGGGTGCGCAGCGATTTGCGGGATCGGCTGGACGACGCGGGCGGCGGTGGCGAACGCCGGGCAAAGGTGATGCTGCCGCTGCGTACCGGGGCGGACGCCCGGCAGTCAACGGCTTGTTCGATCGCGACCTGCATCCACCGGATTTTACAGTTCAAGGGGCATGCCGCCTGCAGCCTTTCGGATGTGATGGGCTGGACCGGATATGCTTTCCGGATCAGCCTGGAGCGTGAACGAATCGATGTATCCGGGCCTTCCATGTATTTCTGGGAGCCTGTTCTGGAAGCGGGACTGAAGCGCCTGGGCTTGCAAATGACGCATGCCGGCGATGGGGGCATCGAACCTTCCGCCCATGCTTTGGGCGAGGCCGTCATGCTCGCCAGGAGGTCGATCGCTGCAGGTACACCGGTCGCAGCCTGGGATTTGAACGGACCGGAATTCGGGTTGCTGTACGGCTATGACGACGAGCAGCTTTCGTTTTCCGCTGACGCGCCGAACGCGGGTGCCATAAAGCTGGCGTACGACAAGCTTGGCCGCGGTAAGGACGGGGGACTGTTCGTAATGGCTGTGAACCCTCTCGCACAAAACGCAAAGTCGCCTCAGGATGCGGTGCCGGATTTATTCGCCGGCGTGTTGGCCGCGGCTTATGGCGAGCGGACTTTTCCGGGATACGTGACGGGGCTGACCGCTTATGAGGCGTGGCGCGATTCCATCCGAAACGGGGCCGTCGACCCGATCGGCCAGGCATACTCCCTTCGCGTCGTCCTGCATGCGCGGGAGCATGCGGTCCGATTTTTAAGGGGCTTGAGCAGGAAGCTGGAGGTCGAACGAGCAAGGCTCGCTTTCGAAGCGGAAGGGCACTACTATGCCGCGGTACATGCACTGGCCAAGCTTGCCGTAAAGTTTCCTTTTCCTTCCGGAGGAGACCCGTTGAACCGCAAGAACCGGCTGGAGGCCGAAACGCTGCTCCTGGAAATCAAAAATTGTGAGGAGGCGGGTCTCGAAACGCTGGAACGTCTGGCCCGCCGGTCCTGAAGGAGAAATCGGAAATGAGCCTCTCGGAGCTCTCAAACCATACGGAACAGGTGATCTCGATCCCGGTTTACAGCCATGGGAGAATCGTCGATCGATTGGTTGCCATTCCCGGAAGCAGGCCCGTGCAAATACCGGAAGGAATGCAGTTCACGGATTCATTCGGCATCCACCCGGCAAGAACGGAAGGCGAATACCGGACGCCGCTGTCCGTGGAAGCAATCGTCATGACCGACAGCACCAATATTGTACTGGAGTATGCCAAGGGGGAAGTTATACTTAACTGGGACCGCAGGGAAGATCTGCTTCATGTGCGTCACCCCGCGACGGGGCAAGCCTTCGAATTGACCGGAAAAGGCGACGTTCCTGCCGGCCGCTGGCACCGCCTCGAATGGATGATTGCGGAAGATCGGATGCGCCTGCTGGTTAATGGGGAGGAGCGGTTTTCGCTGGATGGCAATTATCGCGGGCTGCAGGGAAAAATAGGCGTTCGGACCGGCTGGCGCGCCAATCTTTCGGTCGGATCGCTCCACATCGCGGAACATCGCGGGACGGATGAAGCCCCGGGAACGGGTTATCGCGCGATTTCACATCCGGACGCTCTTATCGGGTGTTTACTGGGCGCAATGCGATATTGCAACCGGTATGCAGACGAAATAGGATTCTTGGGAGGCATCGGCTATTGGTTCCAGTCCCTTTCCCCCCGCGAGGCTGAACATGGCGAAGCAGGAGGAGAGATTTGGGGACGGATCAAGGCTTTCGGTTTGGAATGCCGGCGGTTGGTGCCCGCAGAAGGCGGCGGAAGGGATATATTCGGCTTGATCGGGGAAGCGCTTGACGCGCAGGATGCCGTGTTCGGCCGGTTCGGCGGGGAAGACGGTTACGCGGCCGTAATCGGCATGGATGAAGACCGGCTGCAGCTTTCGTTCGCGGACGGGACCGTACGAGCGACAGTCCCCGGCGAGGCGGATCGTGTATTTGCCGTCAGCCCGGGAGCCGAGGAGTCTTTGCGAACGAGAACGATGCAGTCGTTTCAATTCGCTGCGGAGAGCGGAAGGATGCACGGTCCAACCTTTCATTCCGAATGGCTGTCTGAGCCTCGGGAATCGGAAGCGGCAGCGTTTTACCGGCGGGCAGGAGAGCTGGCGGAACGCAGGAAGAGGGCCGCCCGATATGTGCGGGACTGCCGGGATGCCGCCGGATTCGCGCTTTCCGCAAAGCTTGAAGCGGCTGTGTCTTCCTATGATGAGGCCGGAGCCTTGTGGGAACAAGCTGCCGAACGTTTTGACCGTCACGATAGCGAAGCGGGTTCTTTTGCGGCAAAAGCGATTGCGGCGGAAACGGAAGGATCGCGGGTATTGGGCGAAATCGCAGAAGCGCTTGCCGGTGCGAAGCGGCTGGAAGGGCTTCGATACTGGGGAACCAGCTGTATTTCGCAGCACAATACGTTGAAAGGTGTAGCCGATTATTACCGGATTCCAGGTTCGGAGGCGTGGCTGCTTGGGGCGAGCGGCCGTCCGTTCGCCTTCGCGGTTCATGAACGAATCAACGTCCACGATATTTGTTTGCCGATTCCGGACGATCGGTTTGTTCAGTTGTTCGCGAATGTCGGCCTGGATATTGGCAGCGTGGAAGGGAGCGGAACAGAAAACGAATATCGAAATCTGCTGCAAACGGCCTGGAATGAAGCGCGAAAGGCGATAAACGAAGGCTGGGCGTGCTTTGGCCGCTCGATCGACTTCGACCGCGGCGAATACGCATTGATTATTGGGTATGATCAGGACGGGTATTACACGCATGGCTGGCATGGCCCTTCCCGGAAAGCCATCCCATGGAATATGTACGGTTTGGGGCAGTGCATGTGTTATCTATGTACGACGCGTCGTGAAGACAGATTGGAAAGTCCCGTCAAGTCGGTATGCCTTTGCGATGCCTGTCAAAGAACGGCTGCGAACGGACCGGCAATGGAGCCCCAGCGGGAAGGCGAGGTCCGGTTGTATTGGGCCAAACCTGCCGCCCCGGCCGATGACCGGACGATTATCCGCGACACGCTGCAGTTTGCCGTCGCGTTTGCCGACCCGGAGGGTCCGTGGGCGCAGCCCGGTTTATACACGGGAATTCAGGCTTACGACCACTTCATCCGCGCCCTTGAAAAGGGTACGGTGGACGGCTGGTATTTGGGATTGTATGCAAACGGCTGGCAGGAGTGCCGCAAGCTGGCGCTGGAATTTCTTCGCGAAGGAAAACGCAAAATCGGAAACGCGCGGCTGAACGAAACGTTCGATACGGCCATCCGCGAAGCGGAACGGCTGCAAAGCGTTTATGCGAAGCTGTATGAGATGTTCCCTTGGATGCAGCCGTTTGGCCCGATTCCCGATACGGAAAGGCGTTATGCAGGAGCCGATCTGCTGCGCCTAGCGCGGAAGCATGAAATCGCCGCCATCGAGTCTTACCGCGCGCTGTTGAATCGTTTGGAATAGGCGGAATTGCGGCGAGCGCGTCAGTGATGAAAAAAAGTTAACTTTTGAGAGGGGCATTTCCAATGAGAGAACAAACCGCAGAACGGAATGTAAAGGAATGTCGGTGGTTCTGCTGGCTGCCGATGTACAGGAATCCGTAGCGTTTTATGAAACATTAGGTTTCGCATCGGAGGAAATCGGCGGGCATGTCCACATGTCTCTAGGGGCCGCGACATTCATTCTGCATCCGGCAAAACAACCACACGATGTACGCCCCTATTCATCCGTTGGAGGCGGGCTATATTTTGATGCCTTTTGCTACATGACCCCCGAGGGACTGAAACAATTATATGAGCTGGTCCGGTCCAGCGGCATAACAATCGTGAAAGGTCCTCATTGGTCCGATACCTGGAGCGAAATGACCATTCTCGACAATAACGGTTACCGCATTGCATTTGGCGCCTAAAGGAAGCCGCAGAACCGAGAGAGCGGTACAATCAAATGGAGCGGAGGCCGCGGCAGCTGCTCCCAATCGCCTTTTATTTTGGGAAAAACGTATAATCGCTACTGACGAATGGTTTACACACAGTGAACATTTGACCGGGATAGTTTCCGGCAAACTGAAGCAGACTGATTTTTCTTGTAAACGGATGCAAAAGAACATTAAAATGGAAGAAGGCTGGCTGCTGACGGGATGGAAGGACCTTTGGCGGAATGTGGCAGCATAAAATGAAAACGCTTAAGCGAAAGGAGAGAAACGAACCATGAGCACCGCTTACCCGGTAAAAAAGTTTTATACGATAACGCCTCGCATGTCCGAGGTGTTTGCACGGGAGAAGAGGCAATCGGGCTGGCGCGCCGACAATCCGGAGCAATTCGAAGCGTGGAGGAGGGAGGCGCGCAGCACGCTCCGTCAGGTGGCGGGGATCGATAAGCTGGAGGCGTGCGAGCTGCTGCCGGAGCTGCTTGAATCCGAGCAGCTGGACGGCTATCGGCGGGACAAGGTGATCATCCAAACCGAGCCGGACGTCTGGATGCCGATGTTTATCCTTGTTCCGGACGGAACGGTTCCCGGTTCCGACCGCCGTCCCGCCTTTATCGTGCCGCACGGCCATGGGTCGGGCGGCAAATACGGCACCGCCGGGGCGGATGAGATTCCCCCGATTCGCGAGCGGCTGGCCAGATTCGGCGGACGGACGCCGTTTGCCGTTCAGCTCGTCCGCGAGGGATATATCGTCTTTTGCCCGGATGCGCGCGGAGCCGGCGAACGCCGGGAATGGATGCGGCAGTCGGAGAGCGACGAAGATTTTACCGGCAATACGTGCAGGGAGATCAATCATATGGCCATCTCGCTCGGCCGTTCGCTGGCCGGTATGATGGCCTGGGATCTGATGCGGCTGACGGATTATATCGGGACGCGAGACGACTGCGATCCGGCTCGCATCGGCTGCGGCGGCATGTCCGGCGGAGGCATGCAGACGCTTTGGCTGGCCGCGCTCGACGATCGGATCCGCTGCGCCGTCGTAAGCGGTTACTTTTACGGCTTTCACGATTCGCTGCTGAAGCTGCCGCATAATTGCGGCTGCAACTTCGTGCCGAACCTGTGGCGCCACTTCGACGCCGCCGATTTCGCCGCCCTGATCGCGCCTCGGCCGCTGCTGATCGAAAGCGGTACGAGCGACCCGCTAAACGGGGAGAACGGGCTGTCGAACGTGTACCCGCAGGTTGAATCGGCCCGCGCCGCTTACCGTCTGCTCGGGGAGGAAGATCGGCTGGTTCATCACGTATTCGAAGGCGGACACCAATGGAACGGAGAGCCGGTACCGGCTTTTATCGCCCGGTGGCTGTAATTCGAAATCATCTTTTTTTTGTGCGACCACTCTCTCCAGTCAGGGAGTGGTTTTTTAATTCAACGTTAAATAGACCCTTGATTTAGATGCAGATACCAGGTTGAAATTAAGCATGAGACCGCCGGCTGCTTTGCATCGCTATACGCTCCAGCTCGTCCGCCACTTCATCAAGAGGCTTCCGGGTGTCAATTTCAAACATCGCGCCGGCACGCAGGAGAGGTTCGACCGTTTCAACATAATGTATAATCTCTTCACGTTCTTCGGCCGATTTCCCATAATCGTTCGTTGTGCGGGCGGCTATACGCTCAAGGATGACGTCCAGAGGAGCGCTTAACAGCACGATTGCATCAAACCTCGGGTAAAATTCACCTTGATTGGATACCGTACCCGAAAGGAATAAAGCGCCTTCGGTATGTTCATGGAGCAGCGAATCGATCCGGTCCTCGCGCCACAACCACCCGGAGCCATCCGGGTTCTCGCTCCACCCGCCATAATCCGTGTCGATGACGCGATGCCCTCTGCGGCCAAGCTCGGCCAAAACCGTTGATTTGCCCGTACCCGACATTCCGGTCACAAAGACGATCGACCTTTTATTCGATACCGCTTGCGAAGCTCCTGTCATCTTTTTTCTCCTCTCATAACCGATCTCGATGAAAAGTAACGAAACAAAACAAGGAAAGAGGCGTATAAATTTCCAGATGGAGTAAAATCGGGAGGTTTATTGATGTTATCATTCGGCTCTCCGTTCGGCGGCCCCGGTATTCTGTTTACGATCGTCCCCATTATCATTATAATCGTTTTCGCTATTGTAATCGGCGGTATTGTTGTCAACGGAGCGCGCCATTTGAAAAATGCGCGTTCTCCGCGCCAGACCGTGTTCGCCCACGTCGTCGCCAAGCGGATGGAGGTGCGCAGCCATACGAGCCAATCGAGCAATTTCGGCGACACGTCGCGATCCTCCAGAACCTATTATTATATCACGCTTGAATTCGATAGCAGGGAGCGGAAAGAGTACCTCGACGTGAAGAGGCTGTACGGTCTTGTTGTGGAGGGAGACGCAGGCTATGCCGCCGTTCAGGGCGATTGGATCGTCGGCTTTGAACGGGATGCATAGCAATCGCGAATTCAGACGTCCATCGCATTAAAGATGAGTCTTCGTCCGGCAGCCGCGTCGGTGGAATTGTGCTAGGATGAGAGGGATACCTTTTAATGTCTGGATGAAGCGCGCGTCTAATTTCGGTACGATAACGGAACGTAAAGGAGCACGTCGATTTGATTTCAAGTTATCTGGTAAAAGGGGCTGGATCATAAATGTGGAAAGGCGCGGCGGCGGTATGCATCAATTCGGAATTCAAGCTGCTCATGGTTTTGCAGGGGAAGCCGGAAGAGGAGAAAACGTGGTCGGTTCCATCGGGCGGCATGGAAAAGGGGGAAACGTTCGAACAGTGCTGCTATCGGGAAGTCTGGGAAGAAACCGGCTATCGGGTTAACGTACGGCAGCAGCTTCACGAGAAAAACGGCGAGGTTTTCGGTAGCGGGTTCATCGTTCGTTATTTTCGATGCGACGTCATCGGCGGTGAACCGGTCCTCCAGGACCCGGACGGGTTAATCTACGACATTGCGTGGAAATCGGCCGACGAATTGCACGCATTGCCGCTGACCTTTCCGGAAGACCTGCCGTTTCTAAGCAGCATGCTCTCCTCTCGGCAATCGGCCGGCTGATCGGGAGGGCTTCCAAACGTTTCATGATGATGGCACGCACATAAGGTCATGTTGATCGAAACGAGCCAGTCCCTGCAAGGGCTGGTTTTTTCCATGCTCCATGCGGCGGCCCGGGTTCATGCAAAGGCGGCTCTGATGGAGGATACAGGGTTTATTTATCGGTCAAATTCGGGAAAGGAGCATTTTAGGATGAAAAGGGTTTGTTATGCCGTGGTATTCTTGCTGCTGCTCATTTCGTGTACCGGAACGCCGGCGATGAACACGGAGACTCCGGCTCCTTTAGCCGCCGCATTCGCAGCTTCTTCGTCTGCACCGAACACGATCCGTATCACGGGGCCATTCACATTGTCCCGAAACGATCTATTCCCGTTTACAAACAAGCAGGAATACTTGAGTGTGGTCCTGATGAGCGGGAAGTATTCCGAGGATTGGAATCCAGGTCCATTAATGGGCCGAAATTGGGAAGGGGAATTCCAGCTTCAGCTTACGGACGAGGACGGTAAAGTGATAAGCTCCGCCGATTTAAACCGTTTTTTTAAAGAAGGGTTAGTGTTTAATTCCTTTTTCGACATCGATTTCGATGATTATAACGGGGACGGGAATGTCGATTTTACAATCGGCCAATATGCATCGAGCAACGGTAATCTATTTAAGCTGTTTACGCTGGAGAAATCGGGAAAGATCGAAGAGCTGCCCATAAAGGGACATCAGGAATTACTCGTCAGCGCTGCGGAGCGTTACTCCGTGAAGTTAACCAAAACCAAAACCGGATTTTCGAGTACCTATTATGATAATCGCATCGAAAAACACGTGAAACAATCCTTCGTATGGAATGGGAAATCATTCATCGGCACTTCATAAAAACGCAAACGACTTTACCGCGCAGCAAACGGTGAATTAATGGCGCGGGCGGGTATGCTGGGAGGCCGTTTCGAGACGTTCAACGACAACGGAACAAAAGCCTCATGACTCGTCTGGTCATGAGGCTTTAATGCGTTGCATCGATTGCAAATTCCCGATTCCGGGTATTTCGTTACGCCTGCTTCACCACATGATCAGCCGTGCGCAAAGCTAAAGCCAAAATCGTCAGCACAGGGTTGACGCCGCCGTTGGTCACATGCAGGGACCCGTCGCTTACCCACAAATTGCTGTACCCGTGCACGCGGCCCAAGGGATCGGTGACGGATGTCGCAGGGTCGTCGCCCATGCGCAGCGTTCCCGCCTGATGCTGGCCGGCGCTGAGACCTCCGCCGGGCCGGGTTCGCCAAACCCTGCTCGCTCCGGCCGCCCAAAGCCATGTCTCCGCCTGCTCGGCCAGCATTTCGGCGGCGCGAATCGATTCGGGATGTACGCTTCCGGAGAGCTGGACAACGGGAATGCCGAACCGGTCATTGACCGTCGGAGAGAGCCGCACTCTTGAATCCGGCGTCGGGATCTCTTGAATCGGCCCCTGCACATGACCGGTGCGCAAGTAGCTCTCGCGCATCGTTTCTTTGCCCGCGCTCCCCCAGCGCGGCGCATCCGGCGCAAGCGCCCGGTACCAGTGAATGAGCGGCAGCCGGGTAAACTCGTTGGCCAGCATCCCGCCCCCTATAATTCCGCTGCCGTTGCCATGGGCAAATTGACAGGTGGCAATGCTCACCCCGGGTCCGAGACCGTCTTGAACCGGCTCGTCATAGAGGGCATATGCGCCAACATAGACATGACCTTGAAGATTTCGGCCGACCTGCCCGTTCCGGTTGCCTATCCCGTGCGGTTCCGCATCGCTTGCCGATAGGAGGAGCAGTCGCGCGCTTTCGATGGCTCCGGCCGCAACCACCACATGCCCTGCCTGCACCTGCCGGCGCCGGATCGAACCGGCTGTCTCCTGTACCAGGCGAACACCGGTGGCGCGATTGCCCGCCTCGGTGTCGATACGTTCCACTTGGGTATCGCAAATCAGATCGCAGTTCCCGGTCGCGAGAGCCCGCACCAGCATCGTGTTGTGCCCCCCGTTCTTGCTGTCGGTCGGGCAGGCAAAACCGACGCATTGGCCGCACCGCCCGCAGGCCGGCCGGCCGCCGCGTTCGACGGAGTTGATGAGGAGCGGAACCGGACCTGCATCCCATCCCAGCTTCGCCGCAGCCCGAGCCAATCGTTCCGCTTCCAGCGTGTTCGGCAGCGGCGGCATCGGATAAGGGAGCCGCCGCTCCCCGCGCCCTGGGTGCGCATCACCGTTGCCGGACACGCCGACCTCCCATTCCGCCCGTTCATAATACGGTTCGAGGTCTTTATAGCTGATCGGCCAATCGACGAGCGAGCTTCCGTCCGGAATCCCGTAGCGAGTCGCCATGCGGAAGTCGTCCGAATGAAACCGCCATGCCTGTGCCCCGTATACCCGGGTGCCGCCGCCAGCTGTCATGGCGTTATTGTGATAGTCGCCTTCAAAAGGGGCCGTAATCCGTTCCGCGCCGCCGGGCAGCAGGATCGTGCGAGGATTTCCTTCCGGATCAGGTCCCGTGTTGTGTCCGTATTTGCTGAAACGATGATTGCGAACGTGATCGCGGCCGACCTGATCGTACCGAAGCCAGCTTCCGCGCTCGACGACGAGAACCCGAAGACCCGCTTCGGCCAAAACCGCCGCCGCTGCGGAACCGCCGGCTCCCGCACCTATGACGACCGCATCGTACCGGTCGCGGAGCTGATCGAAAGCCCGCTGCGGCAGATCGGTTTCTTGGACCGGAGCGCGGGTTCCCGCAATGGGACCCGCGCGAAACCCGAGCATGTCCCACGACTTGGCTTCCCGATTCCCGCCCGCCTCGGGACTTCCATAATAGCCTTCGATCACCAGGCTCAAGAGGGCGGCAAAAAATCCTTTTGGCGAAACGGGCCAGTCCCGAAAGCGGTCATGTTCAAGATCGTTCAACAAACCGTCCTGCTCGCCAGCCGCCAGCTCCGCAAATGGACGGCTATGCAAAGCGGTCGCCGTCACATCCAATGCGCGGAGTCCGGGTTCGATCAAATCCGCCCAGACGGCGGCTTCCTCGGCGGCGCGGCGTTCCAGGTAGCCCATAACCCCTCCGTCAACTGCCGACGGCCATGCATCACCCGGAATCATCCGGTCGGCTGCCGCCGCCAGGATCGGCCGTATCCCGCTCCAATCATACGTTCCCTCACCGGAATTCATCTGCAGCCACCGCCCTGTAACCGCCGATTTTTTTCGTTCTTACTCATCCTCATGATTGATCGCTCCTTTTGCCCGTCACATCGTGCGTCGGGCGGATGTAATCGCTTACAGTCTCCCGCCAGCTTTTCCGTAAAAAGCGCGAGGAGCCAAGAATACGGATAACTTCTAACGTCTAGTCTATCATGCACATCGGGAGATTCGCTATAGATTTGGTCAACGCATCCATAAAGTTAAACCGGCGGATCCTTGCACGGTTCAACGCGCAGGCCGGCGTTTATCATCTTGATGCCGACCGATAGGGAGAAAGCAAAACAACAGAGGAAGCCGAAACAGGGAGCGATTCTAATGGCGAACGAATGGCATAAAATTGAAAAATAGGGATTGACATCACCTGGAAAATTGACTATTCTTATGTTGACTGAACCAGTCAATCTAAAAATTAGCTTTGATGATGACGAAAAGACAGCTTCGTTTGACACAATATTGACTGGATTATTCAATCAATATAAAATGAGGAGTGTTCAATGTGGAGCAATTACGCGATTTGGGAAAAGCGATCGTTATCGGCGGCGGGATAGCAGGCTTAATGACGGCAAGGGTGTTTTCGGTTTTCTTTGAAGAGGTGCTTATCGTCGACAAGGATGAATTTCCGCTTCATCCGGCCGACAGGCCCGGCTTGCCGCATGGTTTTCATCCCCACCGGTTTACGTTTCGAGGCAAGATGATCACGGAACAGCTGTTCCCCGGTTACGAGGAAGCGTTAAAGGCACTCGGTTCACCATCGTCGTTTAATAAATCCGTTTATATGATGAATCAGCACGGAGTCGTGTCGGGAACCTACGAAAGGAACGACATCAAGTTCAGCCGCGCGGCGCTGGAATACGTCATTCGCGAACGGGTAAAGGCCATTCCTCATGTGCGGATTCTTCCGGCACACGATGTGCTTCATCTGATGATGAACGCGGATCGAACCGCCGTAACGGGGGTTCAAATCCGCAATCGGATGACGAAATCGCATGTCGAGATCAAGGCGGATTTTGTGGCGGATACAAGCGGACGCGGCTCCAAGCTGCCGCAATGGCTGAAAGATGCGGGATATGAGGTGCCGAGTCCCGACCGCTTGAAAGCCGCGATTGGGTACAGCACCCGCCGTTATCAGGTGCCTGCCCATTTGAACCATATCATCGAAAAATGGGATGTCATCAATATTATGGGCCAACCGCAAAACAATACGTTCACAGGCGTTTTTTCCTTCATCGAGAATCAAGTCGCGGAGCTGCTGCTTTACCGTCCCGGCGGCCATTTTCCGCCGACGGATGCGGAAGGGTTCGAACAGGCGGTCGGCGGGCTTCCCACCCCGATGATCGCAGAAATTGTGCGGGACCTGGAGCCGATCACGTCTCCGCGAGGCTTCCGCGTGCCTGAATTATACCGCCATCATTATGAGCAAATGGAAAAATGGCCATCCGGATTGCTGGTGTTAGGCGATGCCTTCTGCATCTACGATCCGATCTTCGGCCAAGGGATGACCGTCGCGGCGGCCGAAGCGGATATATTAAATGCCTGCCTGCAAGAGCATCGGAACAATCCCCAGCCGCAATTCGAGCAGCGGCTGCTCCGAAAAATGCAGGACGAGGTGATCACGCCTGCCTGGTGGCTCAATTGCGCAGCGGACCTGCAGTGGAAAAACGTCGAATACGAGGCGGCGGCCGAGCCGCTTAAAGGGGTCGATTTTGCCCGGAGATTCATGGATCTGGTGCTTAAAGAGGGAACAGCGAATTCGAACGGCGAGCTCTTCGGCCTGTACTGGGCTGTGAATTCGCTATCGGCCCCCCTGCAGCAGCTGTTTAATCCTCAAACGGTCAGGACGGTTCTTGAGGCGTCGGAGGAAGGACGGCAGCTGCTCGAGGAGCTGCTGGATGAACATCAATTGCCGCTTGAAGACGTATTAAATCACATCATACCCGGTTGAAGGAGTGAAGGATCGAGTGGCGCCATTAAACGAGGAGCAGCTGCACCAGATTCGAGATGAACGCAAGGAACAGATTATGAAAGCTGCACTCAAGGTTTTTGCCCGGCGGGGCATTATCAACACGAAGATGAGCATGATCGCCGCCGAAGCGGATATCAGCCACGGCCTGCTGTACCATTACTTCAAATCCAAGGAAGAGCTGTTCACGACGCTGGTCGAAATCGCCATGACCGAAGCGGAAGACGCCATGCGGCAGATTCATGAGCTGCCCGGTTCGCCGATCGACAGGATCAAGGCGTTTTCCCGGGAAATGCTCGATGAAGGCGGGGCGGAATTTTTTCTGCTGATTCATCAGGCGCGAACGTCGGACGGCGTCCCCGACAAGGTGAAACAGCTCCTGGAGCACCATTCCATGGAGCGGTTCGTCCGGCATCTCCTGCCATTATTTCAGGAGGGACAGCAGGCGGGGCAAATTGTCGATGGAGACCCGCAGGTCATGATCGCTTCCTATTTGTCGGTTCTGTCCGGACTTATGATCCTGAACGGTCAGGAGGCGGGAGGCTACAGGATTCCGGAGATCGAAATGTTATTAAGGATGATCGCCCGTCCCTAGCCTTTTCTTCACCTTAACTGAGCCAGCCCTGAGGGGCTGGTTTTTTGTTTGATCGCTCTTGCCCGGATCCTATTACAAATCGGTTACGAAAATATGTACCGGGCGAGCCCGATGTCGTGAATCAATCATTTAAAATTAAGAAATTGTTGATGGTTCGTTAAGCCGTTCTCAATAATGCCCATGCTATACTGAATCCATTCCAAAAACAAAAGCGAATGGAGAGGATTTAAATGAAAAAAATGCTGTTTTCTTTAACGGGCCTGATTGTCGTTTTGTCGATAGTTCTAGCCGCCTGCGGGCAATCGGAAACACCCGCAAGCAATGCCGCATCGGGCAATTCCGCTTCCGCCACGACCGCATCCAACAGTACCGGATCCGATAACGCTTCATCCGGCGATAATGCAGGAGCGAGCAATGCTTCGTCGAGCGACGACATGATGGCGGATGCGGCATCGGGAGACAACATGGCCGACGCGGTTCTGACGGGCACCTTTGAAGGCCAGAACGATATGAAAGCTGCCGGCACCGCAGCGATCGAGAACGGTCAATTGAAGCTTAGCGGCTTTAGTGTATCCGAAGGTCCGGACCTGCATATCTACCTTGCGAAGGGCGACGATGTCGCAGACGGCATGGAGTTCGGCAAAATCGACCTGAAAAGCGCGGATCAAACGTTCGACGTCTCCAAAGCGGACCTGTCGAAATACGATTCGGTTCTGATTTACTGCCAGAAAGCGCATGTTATTTTCGGTAAAGCGGCTCTCGATAGCAAAATGGCGGATCATATGGACAACATGGCTGCGGACAGCGCCAAATTGACGGGCTCGTTTGAAGGTCAGAACGAAATGAAAGCTGCCGGCACCGCAACGATCGAGAACGGTCAACTGAAGCTGAGCGGATTTAGCGTATCCGAAGGCCCGGACCTGCATGTCTACCTTGCCAAAGGCGACGATGCGGCGAACGGAATGGAATTCGGTAAAATCAACCTGAAAAGCGCGGATCAAACGTTTGATGTCTCCAAGGCGGACCTGTCCAAATACGATACGGTACTGATTTATTGCCAGAAAGCGCACGTCATTTTCGGAAAAGCGGCTCTTCAGGCTTAACGCCGCGAAGAGGTGAATGAGGATGAACGTTAAAACGGTTTTTTCCATCGTCTGTTCGATTGCCCGCATCGCCTTCGGTATTCAGTGGATTATGCAAGGATGGTTTAAAATTACGGCGCACTTCAATATTATCGGACTTTTTCCATCCATTGCGAGCAATACGGATTCTCCCCACTGGTACAAATCTTTTATTGAAGTGGCAGCAGCCCCTTATCCGCAGCTGTTTAACGTTCTGATTCCTTGGGGCGAACTGCTGGTCGGCATCGGTCTTGTGCTCGGGCTGCTCACGCTGCCGGCGCTTCTGGCTGGATTTTTTATGGATATCAACTATGTTTTATCCGATATGATTTATATCTATCCGACGCAGCTGGTCATTGGCATGCTGCTTCTGCTCTTCCGAAAAGAAGCGCTGTACTTTAGCCTTGATCGGGCGTTGAAGCATCTTCGTCTCAGGAAATCGGCTGGTTCCAAATCCGCTGCTTACTGATGAATAGATAGTTTGGAAACGAGTCAAGATGGATGAGTATTAACATTTATTATATCGAAGGGACTGCCGGGCGGCAGTCCTTTCGTTCGTCTTAAGGAAGGTTAGCTTATCGCCTTCTTTTCGCTGCAGCGAGGGAGGGGGAAGCTTGTGCCGCCGCCAAAAGACAGCATCGGCGTTTCTTACCGGGTTCTCGTGGAAAACAAGTTATGGTACGATGCAATAACAGTAGATGCCCGGGAGGAACGTGACGATGAACCTGACCATACTGCAGCTATCGATTCCGCAGCTGCAAAATGCGACCGCCATATCCAAAATCTCGAAAGGATTTTCGTTTGACGGAAAATATCTCGTTTACGAGGGAGGCGCCCACCCGGCATACGTGCTCCGCACCGCAGCGCTTGATCAGTGCGAACGCAAGCAGCTTGAATTCGAGGCGGTGAGCCGCATACACAGTCTCGGCGTTCGAACCTCGGAACCGGTAGCTTTCGGTACGGTTGAAGCTCTTGATTTGTGCTGCATCATTTTGCGTTATGTCGAGGGCGAAGACGCGTCCGAAGAGCTGCCGCTGATGACGGAGGACGCTCAATACCGGATCGGTATGGAAGCCGGACGGGAGCTGCGGCTGATGCATGAAGCGGAAGCTTGCGGAGACATGGAACCATGGGCGGAGCGAAAGCTTGCGAAATACAACCGCCAGCTGGCGGAATACCGCCGCTGCGGAGTTAAACTGCCCGAGGAGGATGCGATTGCCGCTTTTATCGACCGTCATTTGCCGCTGATGGAAGGCCGGCCGAACCGTTTTCAGCACGACGATTTTCATCCCGGCAATCTGCTTGTGAAGGATGGCGCTTATGCGGCCGCGATCGATTTCAATCGCTTCGACTGGGGGGACCCGTATCATGATTTTCTTAAAGTGGCGTATTTCAGCCGCGAGGTCAGCGTTCCGTTCTCGGCCGGTCAAGTGGACGGGTATTTTAACGGCAGCATCCCCGGCGATTTCTGGCACCTGTATGCCCTTTATACAGCGATCAATCTATACGGCACCATCACCTGGACGCTCCAGGTCGTGCCCGCTCAGCTCGATTCCATGATGTCCCGCATTCGGACGGTGCTGGAGGATCACCGGAATTTCGAAAGCGTTATCCCGGCATGGTACAGTGGGTACAACCGGCAATCGGCGCTCTGAGCGAATGGAAATGGAATGATTGCTGCCGCGCGAGTGGAACCTTTGGCTGTTCGATCGCGTCTTAATCTGTGCGTTCCTATCTATTCCAATGAGGTGTCGTTCATGAAAAAGTGGACTGTCTTTTTTCCCTTGTCCATCGCTTTGTTCAGCTCGGGGACAAGCTTCGCAAATCCGTCTCATCCACCGATTCGTGTGGAGGTGAACGACCATACGGCGAATTTTAATGCTGAACCTGTCAATTTTCAAGGAACCGTATATGTTCCGGTCCGATCGATTGTTAATGAACTGGGGGGACAAATCGTCTCCTGGAAGAACAACGTCGTTACCCTAATGAAAGATTCCGTGACGATTTCATTCCGCATCGGATCCACGACAGTCTATAAAAATCAGGAGCCATTCGCGCTGAACGCCGTTCCAAAATTGATGAATGGCACGACCTTTGTGCCGGTCCGTTTTTTTTCCGAGGCATTAGGAGCATCCGTCAATTATACAGACCGCCGGATTTCGATCCAAACCGGCAAACCCGCTCACACGGTTTCCGTCAGCGGGAATACCATTGGCAACCTGAACAACGGAGGCTGGTATGCGTCGGATCAAGAATGGATTTATTTCGGAAATTATGATGATAGCGGCAAACTGTATAAGGAAAAGCCCGATGGTTCGGAAAGACAAAAAATAAGCGACGATGAAAATGTAGGTGACCTCAACGTCGTGAATCAGAAGCTGTATTATGTTAGCGGCAGCAAGCTTTACAAGTGTGATTTGGACGGATCGAATCGAGTTCTGCTCAAGAATTTTGGAATGGGGCCGAATTTGATGGCTGTAGCGGGCGACTGGATTTATTACACGGAAGGCACCTATATGTTCAAACCGCTTTATCGCATGAAGGTAGACGGAACATCGAAACAATTGCTTGAAAAGTACGCGGTATCCTCCATCTCCATTGCAGACGGAAAAATATTTTATACGATCGATGGCCGCAAATTATTCGTCATGGATACGGATGGCAGCCATAAGAAGAAGCTGTTGGAAGGGAACTATATCGGCTGGGTCGACGTGAAGGACCGATCCTTGTTTTTGAATTACAATCAGAAGCTTTATTCAATCGGGACCGACGGAACGCAGTTAACCAAAATTTCGGATATTGACTCCCGCAATATTAACGTGCAAGGCGAGTGGCTTTATTACAGCAATTATTCAACCTACGGCAAGCCGCTGTATCGAATCCATCTGAACGATCACACGAATCAAAAGCTGAGCGACGATAAAACCTTCTACCTCCACGTCTTGGGCAGCAAAATTTTCTTTTATAATCCCAATGTCTCCAGCATTGAGGAACTGACGGTTTGATCGACGGAACATGCAGACGCAGTCTAGAGGAGGTTTGAACGATGTTCACAGTTGACGGGAGGGGAGTACGATCGTTTCAATCGTTCAAATGAAGTTTGAAGACGCTTGCAGAATACGGGAAATTGACCGTTCGGAAACGATTGACCTCGTCTACAAATGCAAAGACGGAGTGCTTGAAGAAATTCAGGCCGGACATCAATGCCCGAATTGGCAAGAAGACGATTATGAAGCCATAATCGCACGATACGAATATGAGCTTACTAACGGCGGGACGGCTATCGGCGCGTATGACAAAGGCAAATTGGTCGGGTTTGGCGTTTTGGCTCATCGGTTGAGAGGCAAAGAAAACAATCGGCTTCAAGTCGACCTCATGCATGTGACACGGGCCTATCGAAGACAAGGAATCGGCAGCCGGATCTTAGATGCGCTGCGTCAAGAAGCGATTGAAAAAGGGGCGAAATACTTATACATCTCTTCAACCGAAACGGAATCTGCAGTCAAGTTTTATTTCAGCTGCGGCGCTTCGCTTACCCCGGAAATCGATGAGGAATTGTTTGAAAAAGAGCCTTATGACATTCATATGGTAAAAAAACTTTAATGCGGCGCGGCAGCAGCGTCTCGTCCGTTTGGCATAAACGTAATTAAAGGCAGCCATATGGCTGCCTTTAAACAACGATTTGACTTAACATTACGGGCATACAGGCTTCATACGGTCGCATAAGGCAGGTTCTGCACGTAGTCGGCATAAGCGGCGGCATGCCGTTCAAGCTGCTCGTCGGTAACTTCGCGGATTCCGCTGACGATATACGGAGGACGGTAAATCATACCCACGCGATTGGCGGTCGCCTGGAACGGCCGCAGCAGCTCGCTGTACGTGAAATGATGGAACCCTCCCGCCTGATACATGCTCTCGGAGCCGCCGGAAGAGATCGCGAGGACAAGCTCTTTGCCTTTCAAATGATTGCCGCCGTTGTATGCCCATCCGCGCTGGAGTACCGCATCGAAATATTTTTTCAGCAGGGAAGGCGAGCTGTACCAATAGAACGGAAATTGAAGCACGATTCTTTTGTGCGCGTCCAACAAGGCTTGTTCTTGCACAACGTCGATCTTTTCGTCCGGGTAAACGTCATATAACCGGTGCACGGTAACGGCCCCGCGCCTCTCCAGCTCCTCCGTCAATCTTTTGTTAATTCGGGATGTCTGCAAATCCGGGTGCGCCACGATAACCAATACGTCGTTTTGATAGTTGTCGGACATTAGAAATCTCCTCCTGGGCGTGAAGTGGTAATCTATCGTTCGATTCTAATTTTAGTTGTACATACAAAATAAATAATAAAAGAAAGTACCGCCTTCAACTCCATCCTGGCTGCTTTCCGGGATCGAATCTGCCGAAGCGAACCATAAACCATTGTACAGGAAGCCGTCATCCATTGGTTTTCCTTTATATTTTGTATGTACAACAAAAATATAATGCATACCCGCGTTGAAGTCAATACTGTTTTTTACTGAACTTTATTTCTTGACCGTGAACCGGATGAAGAATACGATTTTGGCCTATAATTCTGCACGCATTCCGATAAAACCATGGTCAAAAGGAGGATCCGTATGGCTCGGCCGCTTAGCACGCCGCAACCGGGGAGGTGGCGTCGGCTGGCGTTGCGGCATCGACCGTCCGGATCGCAAGAAACGCCGGCGTTGCCGAAGGGACGCTGTTTGTCTATTTTCCGAGCAAGGAAGATCTTCTGAACCAGCTATTCGTCTATTTGAAAACCGACCTCATGGGATTCGTGGCCGCCGACTTTCCGGCTGATGCCGGAATCCGGGAGCAGATTCATCACCTGTGGAGCCGCTTTATCGACTGGGGAGCAAGCAACCCGGACATGCGCAAGGCGCTGCGGCAGCGGCGACAATCATCCGCTGCATGTTCCGGTCGGATCTCATGCCGCGTTCACCATTCGGAATGCGTTCATAAACGGATCCGGGAGATCGATGCCCGGGAAAAGCTTTCGGCACTAGCCGAATAGAACGGAACGACGCGTTGCGCAGAAAACCTTCCATCAGGACCGGTCAGAACCGGAATGGAAGGTTTTTTTGTCGGTTGAAGCCGCTATTTATATTGGACGACGTTCACGTTATGGTTAGTTTGCCATGCCTGCTTATAATCTGCTTTTTTTTGGACGGGTCCGCCGGTCCGTTCCTGGGCCGTGCCTGGCTGGCGGTCGTACAATTGTTGCATTACTACATCTATTGTTCTATAATAATGAAAAAATCGAAATCAGGTGGACAAGATGAATCCGGCAACGCTGAGTGAATTTATTAATGAAATTATTATTAAATCGGGAATATTAGGTACGGACAAATCATTTATCGACGGACTTACCCGTAGACAAGTGCATATCGTCATGGAGATCGGCACGAATGTTTTTCGGCACGGTGATCTGGCGGATCGATTGGGAGTCGATCCTTCGACTTTAACCCGATCTTTAGATCCGCTCTATAAACAAGGAATCGTTGATCGTCAATTGAATCCCGATAATCGCAGGGAGGTATTGATCCAGCTCTGTGATAAGGGGTTCGCCGTTCTTGAGGAAATCAATGATAAAATGAATCGAATTTCCTCCCAAATACTTGAACATGTTCCTGATCATCAGACTGAAATGGTGGACACCAGCATCGATTTGCTTTTAACCATCTTGAAGCAGCTCCAATTTAAACACTAATCAAAATCATGTATACGGAATGGAAAGCCACGAGCCTATTTTCCTGGCGGCCGTAAAACTTGACCAAGATAATACATTCAGGAGCTGTAAATCCTCTTTGTAAACCGTTCGAAAATCGCGAATGAGATCGTCGTCGATCTGATAGGGTGAGACTGCGGTCAACAATGCAAGTTTAGCTGCAATTTTCGATGGCCCGGTTAATGGTTTTACAGCCTGTTCCGCCCAATTCCTGCTGATCCCGGGCTCTTTACCGTCCCAGTCTTCGATGTAATGCTGAACCGTCGTACGTGCTTCTAGTGTCAAGGTACTTTCCCCTGCCGCGTTTGCCGCAACGGCAAAACTTGCGAAAGCACGACAGATGACGGGATGGGACTTCGCCCAATAAAGGTCATCAGGCAGGTTGTCTCTCGTCAGGAAAATGAGCGAATCTCCAGAATTTCTTCTTTTTTTTATGGAGGGCGAAAAAATTAGAGCAAGCATCCTTTTTAAAATGCGGTTTAATAAAGAATTATTGATTTGAATGATAGATTTATTCGTCTGCAAAACGTCGATCATTCGGGTGATATAATGATTGATCACAGCGGTTCCGATCATTTCTGGCGCTTCTTGTTCGGTAAAAGGCGTATTCGACAGGATAGGCGAGCGGGGAGAACGAGTAGCAAGCGCCCATTTTACAATGGATTTAATTTTTCGTCCGATATTCCGTCAACTTGACCTTCGAATATCTTTTTTGCCGCTTCTTTATCCC
Organism: Paenibacillus humicola; assembly: GCF_028826105.1. Lineage (NCBI taxonomy): Bacteria > Bacillati > Bacillota > Bacilli > Caryophanales > Paenibacillaceae > Paenibacillus > Paenibacillus humicola. Next base: position 4,488,753 of record NZ_JAQGPL010000001.1, on the reverse strand, counting down.
CGGCTGCCGCTATCATAGTGGTGTGCACATCCACACAAAACGAACATTGATTGGCCTTTGCAACCGAGGCGGCAACCGCCTCCTTCATCACTCTCGGCACGCTGCCGACAAGTTCCGTTTCCCTTAACGCTGCCCATAATCCTGCGAGCAGAGCCGGCGAAAAGGAATGCATGATAAAAATATCGGCCACAAATCCAAAGTCTCTCCGTATTTGTTTATACATGTCGGATACGATTCCTTCGGTTGAAGAGACAGGTACCGGTTGAATGTATTTGATCATCTTTTCCTCCTGGATGGATATTCGTTTACGCCCCGTTCAAAATGAACCTTTTTCAAAAATGAATAACGGTATTGAGCCTGTTCTTTGGGTGCGCAATTTTTGTATACAGGGTGAAGCCCATCGTCAAATGTCCCAGTCCCAAAATGATGGCGCCCGTTGTTTCCATCCAAAGGGGCGCGAATAGCTGCAGCCCGAACAACGGTGCGCCGGCGATAATCAGCACACCGGATAATAAGCCGAACTTGCGGCTTCTTATCAACAGGATCCCAGTTGCGATTTGTCCTGCGATAAATAAGATCCACGTGACCGGTAGAAAGAAAATAGACAAGCCGAAAATGGAATAATATTGATGGATAAAATTGTGGTTATGTCCGGATGTTTGCAGCTCGGGCATGAACTTTGCGGCAAAAGGATTGAAATATCCATCCCAAAAAAGCGCACCGACTTCAAATATAGAGCCAATAAGGGTGAGGAAAAACAAAAAAACGATCAGGCGGCTGCTTCGGGCTTCAGCGTATAAAAACAAATACACCCCGATGATCCCCAAACCTAACAAGCTTAAAGCGAGCATTCCCAGATCGTGGATCAGAGCGTACGGATGGTCGAGGACGGAATGGGCGTCCCGATGAGGATGCAGGATCTGATACAGACCCATTGTTGATCCTCCGATGATGGAACAGATGGAGGAAAAAGAAATGATCGACCGCAGCATAGCGAAGCACCACCTTAAGTGTATATATACAACTATTATATTAATACAAATATGAATCGTCAACAATAATTTTAATCATACAGCAATGCAACATCCCGGATTCCCGCAGCGTCGAAAAGAGTAGAGTTTCTTACGATACAGGGGGATGCCGGGTGTTCAAATTCGTTTTGGCGGCCGTTGCCGCTGCTGCGCTGTTAACGTCCTGCGGGACCGCTGCCCCATTGTCCAAATCGTCCATTTCCGCGCCGGAGCGCGAGCGGCTCGCGAAGCGGATCGATCCGCGCACGGTTCAGGCGACAAACGCGTTCGGTCTTGAGCTTGCGGGTAGGATCATGCAAGAATATCCCGGCGAAAACCTGATTCTGTCGCCGGTCAGCATCGTACAGGCTTTGTCCATGACGTTGAACGGCGCCTCAGGTCCGACCCGGGAAGAGATGAAGAAGGCGCTGCATGCGGAAGGAATGACGCTGCAGGAGCTGAATGCCGGACAGCAGGTGTTGAGAGAGGTGCTCGTCAGGACCGGACCGGGCATTACGTTGTCGATGGCCAATTCCCTCTGGCTGCAGGAAGAATGGCCGTTTCGGAAGACTTATCTGGACCGGGTCAAATCCGCCTATGGCGCAGAGCTGAACCAGCGGGATTTAACCGAGCCGGGTGTACGCAAGGAAATGAACAAGTGGGTGGATAAGCAGACAAACGGCCTTATTCCGACGATTTTGGATCAGCCGGTATCAGGGAACACGAGGGCTCTTCTGCTGAATGCGCTTTATTTTGACGGTGCATGGCAGACGCCCTTCGAGCCTGAGGAGACACGGGACGGAGACTTTACGAACGGGGATGGCAGCAAAAGCCGGATTTCCTTCATGCACCGGGAAGGCATGTTCGAATATGAAGAAAACGATGCGTACCAGGCGGTGCGTCTGCCTTACGGGGACGGACAAATGGGCATGCTCGTCGTGCTGCCGCGGCAAGGGGCGGATCAGGCGGCACTGACGGCGAAATGGCTGCGCGATCCGGGGCTGTGGACGAAGCGGTATACATCGTTCCAAGGCCGGCTTGCGATGCCGAAATTTCGGATCGAAGATCAACACGAGCTGAAGAAGACGCTTAGCGCCATGGGAATGAGCTTGCCATTCGATCCGGACCAAGCGGATTTCAGCGAAATGGCCGACACGAGCGGCCGGAACGGGAAGCTTTTTATCAGCCAAGTGGTCCATAAAACGCTGCTCGACGTATCCGAGCGCGGGACCAAGGCCGCGGCTGCGACAATGGTGGGAGTAAGTTCCGGAAGCGCCGGGCCGAAGAAAAGCTTCGAGATGACGATCGACCGGCCGTTCCTGTTTGCCATCGAAGATTTACAAAGCGGGACGCTGCTTTTCGCCGGTCGAATCGAGAAGCTGTAAGTCACCTTCACCTTGTTTCGGTACGTGCGAAAAGAACGTTATTTCCCCGGCCGCAAGGCGAAGGGGAAATAACGTTATTTCGCGATGCGGCCGTGCACGGTTCCTCGCTTCCGGACGGCCTTTGCATTTTCATTTCCATTCCACAAGTATTATGGCCACTCCGCTCATTCGCAATTCCAGGGGAATTGAGTCCCAGCTTTCAACGAACCGTTGAGGACATTTTCAGCTGCTTTGAGGCTGTGGCCGGCGCTAAAAGAAGCGAAAGGCGTCTCCGTATCTTCCCGCGCTCATCAACTCGCGCATTCGGCAGCGAGAATCGTTAATGGCTTGCAAAGACGAAATGGAGCAGGTCCTGAATCAGATGACGAAGCTCATCCGAGCTGGCAGCAACCGATTTAAAGCCGCGCAATGCGCCTGTTATCAGATGCGCCAGTCTCATTGGAGGAATACCGCTCGCGGCGGCAGGGGATACTTCCAGCAATGAGGCCAGCAAGGTTTCCAATTTTCCGTAGCTCTCGTTCATCGCCGCCCGCGCAAATTGGTGAGAACTGTCCGTAATTTCTTTATATTCGGGAGAGTGCAGCGAATCGTCGAAGTTTCGGATTGCCCATACTTCAAAAGCGTATAAAATTTTGTCCTCCGTCGTTTTATGCGATAACAGTCCTTTCTTAATCTCCTCTATGAGGATGTCGCCGTAGCGAACGATCGCAGCGTTAAATATTTCCTCCTTATTCTTGAAGTACAAGTAGAGGCCTGCGCGCGAAATGCCCGCAGTCTCCGCAATATCGTTCATCGATACGCGCTTGTACCCGTATTTGAAGAACACCTCTAAAGCGGTCGCAACAATATGCAGCTTCTTATTATCATCCATATCTCCATTTTATACACTTTACAAACTTTGTCCACTCGTCTATTATAAACACATAGACATTTAATGTTTTTTGTCTAATTCATTTAAAGGAGTGAACTGAACGTATGACGACCGAACAAAAGCCGCTGCAATCGGGATACGGATCCGAAACCACCGCTCAAGAAGTACTGGCTGGACAAGATCTTAGCGGAAAGGTGGCTATCGTTACAGGCGGATCCGGCGGAATCGGGTTGGAAACGACTCGCTCGCTTGCCGGCGCCGGCGCCACCGTCATTGTCGGCGCTCGCGATGTCGATAAAGCGCAGGAAGTGCTCGCTCCGCTAAAAAATGTCGAAGTGATCCGGCTGGACCTTGCGGATCCGTCCTCGATCGACGAGTTCGCCGCCGCCTTTGGGAGTTTCGATCGCGCGCTTGATTTCTTGATTTTGAATGCAGGCGTCAGCTTTCCTCCGACCATTAAAGACGCCCGGGGATTGGATACCCATTTCGCGACAAATTATCTAGGGCATTTTCAACTGACGGTAGGCTTATGGGAAGCGCTGAAGCGCTCGGGGAACGCTCGAGTGGTCACACTTTCATCTATCGGCCATATGACAGGACCGATCGATTTTGATGATCTGCAATTCACCAAGAGGCCGTATGACAAGTTTGTCTCCTACGGCGAGTCGAAGACCGCGTGCTCGTTGTTTGCCGTTGAGCTCGATAAACGAGGACGAGAACACGGAGTGCGCGCTTTTGCTGTTCATCCCGGCGCCATCCTCTCGGGATTGACCCGACATTTGAGCAATGAGGAATTGGCTGCTTGGGGCGTAATACGGAACGAAGACGGCACCTATATGTCTTCCGGAGGCTTCAAAACCGCTGAGCAAGGCGCCGCGACATCCGTATGGTGCGCAGTCAGTCCGATGCTGAACGGAAAAGGAGGCGTCTATTGCGAGGACGTCGATATCGCGGAGGTCGTACCGCCAGAAAGCCCGCTGCAGCGCGGCGTCCGTCCGTGGGCCATCGATCCGGCGTCGGCCGAAAGGCTTTGGACGATTAGTGAGGATCTTCTGCACATTCCTCATGGACAATCAATTCCCCGGAGTCGTGATTGATTCCCGTTGTTAATAGTACTCATTTTGAGAATGGTACGAGATTAAAATGAAATCCGTAGAATGGCAACAGACGTGACGATTTACCCAGGGCTAAGCGGAACGTGTTTTGTATCCCCGGAATGTAGGGGGATTTCGTGAGAAAGAAAGAGCCAGCGGAAGGGGTAACCGCTGGCTTTGCACGTAAAGTCACATGCTAGGTTTCCCCCGTAATCTTTCCCGATTCGAATCCGAACCTCCGCCAAAATAGATTAAGAATCTTTTATTGGCCCTTAAAATTACGTCTCGCCGATCAGCTGCCGCCCATCCGGCTGCGCCGGTTTCGATCAACCGTTCATGACGGCCGGCTCGATCGCCGACATCTCTTTCGTTTTGCGATAGACGGCGCGGGACAGCCAGACGCTGATTTCATAAAGCGCAACGAGCGGAATAAATACCATAAGGTGGGAGATGAGCTCGGGCGGCGAGATCAAGCTTGCCAGCACGACCAGAAACAGGTACGCGTAACGCCGCATCGCGCTGAGCCGTTTCGGTGTCAGCACGCCGATTCGGGTCAGAAACATGACGACGACCGGCAGCTCGAACGCCAGAGCCATCGGCAGGATAATACCGAGCATAAAGCCGAAATACTGGGCGATGCCATACGTTTGGACAAGCTCCAGACGGTGGGCGATCCGGGATGTGAATTGGAAGCTCATCGGAAAGACGACAAAATACGCAAAGGCAAGTCCCGTCAAAAAACAGAGGACCGAGTACGGGATATACCGCAGGGCGGCATCCTGCTCCTCCTTCTTCAGTCCCGTTTTCATAAAGCCCCAAAGCTGGTAGAGGGTAAAAGGCAGGGTGACGCCGACCGAAAAGACGAAAGCGACCTGCATATAAATACGCAGACCGTCCCACGGCGAGAAAGCGTTCCAGGCAATCCCGGAAGCCGGAGGGATGCTTTTGAGATAGAGCAGCACTTTGGGCGACAGAATCATGCCCAGGATCATCGTGACGAGCAGCACGGCAATCGTCCGTATGAGCCGCTTGCGCAGCTCGGCGAGATGTTGGATCAAGCTCATCTGTTGGTCGTTCATGTTACGCGTTCCCCTTTCCGGATTAAATTCGGCCTAGAGCTTTCTCCCGCCGTGCGACCGTTTGTCCAGCATGCTTCTCAGCTCGAACGTCCGGAATCCGTCCTTCAGGCTCCGGTTGATTTCGCGGAGATTGGCCACGTCCTCGAACGAATATTTTCGCACCCCTCCTTTGGTCCGGTTGGGAAAAATGAGCTTCCGCTCCTCGTAATACCGGATTTGCCGTTCCGACAATCCCGTCAGCTCGCAGACCGTCCCGATATACATGACCTTTTCCTCCATTACCGTGAGCCTCCTTTGGAAATGAAATACCTCAGACTAATGTTAGTTTATCTGACACAAATAAGGGTTTGGGACGGATTATAACAAGCGGATTTTGGGTTGACAAGTCTATTAAACATATTTTAAGGGAAAATATTCCTGAATAAAAATCTTTTATGTTAGAAAATCTGACACATTTTGCTTGAGATGACGGGCGGTATGTTACATTCTCCTTGTGGGCTCTAATCTAATCGGACGAGAAGGAGATGTCGCGAGCGTGGAGACGAAAATGAAGCCAAACGATATGACAAGGAGGCAGTTTTTGACCACCGTTGGAAAAATGGGAGGAACGGCCGCCGTTTTCAGCATGATGGGAACGCTGGGGCTGCTGGCGCCGGAAGCCGTGAAAGCTGCCGATTTTACGCCTCCCCGCAGCGGTGACCTTGGCGTGTCCGGCCGCGGAGGCAAATCGGTCATCATTCTCGGCGCCGGCATCGGCGGCATGACGGCGGCTTACGAGCTCGGAAAGGCCGGCTATAACGTGACGATTCTTGAAGCCAGAGACCGGGCCGGCGGGCGGAACTGGTCGATCCGCAAAGGCACGTCATCGACCGAAATCGGCTCTTCCACGCAGGTGTCGAAGTTCGATAACGGGATGTATTTGAACGCCGGTCCGATGCGCATCCCGCAGTTCCATGTCACGATGGATTACTGCCGCGAATTCGGCGTGGAGATGGAGCCTTTCGATAACGTGAACGACAGCGCCTATTATTACAACGAAAATGTAGGCGCGCTTTCCGGCCAGAAGGTGCGCAAGCGAGCGGCTAAAGCGGATATGCGGGGATACGTCGCGGAAATGCTGGCCAAGGCGGTCGACCAGCAGGCGCTGGATCTCCCGCTTACGCCGGACGACAAGACCCTCCTCGTCAATTATTTGCGCCGGGAGGGAGACCTGGACGCGGATTTGTTTTACCGCGGCTCCGAACGGGGCGGGTACAAGGATGAGCCGGGAAGCCGGCTGGATGCGGGCGTCCTGCGCGACCCGTTCGACATGAAGGCGATCATTAATTCGGGCTTCGGCAATTATTTCAGCAACGAATATACGTACGACATGCAGATGATGATGTTCCATCCCGTCGGCGGCATGGACATGATTGCGAAAGCGTTCGAGAAGCGGGTCGGCAAGATGATCCGCTACCGCTCCGAGGTGAAGGAAATTCGCCAAACCGGCTCGGGCGTCCGGATCGTCTATACCGATCTCGACAAGAACACCGACAAAGAAATCACCGGCGATTACTGCATCTGTACGATTCCGCTGTCGGTGCTGAAGAGCATCCCCGCCGATTTCTCGCCGGACATGGCCAAGGCGATTTCCAGTATCAGCTACGCCTCCGCCGGCAAAATGGGGCTGCAGTTCAAGCGCCGGTTTTGGGAGGAGGACGAACAGATTTACGGCGGCGTGTCGCTGACCAATCTCGACATTACGCAAATCTATTACCCGCCGACGCAATATTTTTCCAAGAAAGGCGTTCTGCTCGCTTATTACGTAACCGGAGCGAAAGCCGACACGATCGGCAAAATGAGTTACAAGGACCGGGAGAAGCTGGCGCTTATGCAGGGGGCCAAAATTCACCCGCAATATTTGGACGAATTCGAGGCTTCCTTCTCGATCAATTGGAAGACGATCAAATATAACCTGGGCGGATGGGTATCGTATTCCGCGGACGACCGCAAAACGTATTACCCGACGCTGTGCAAGCCGGACGGCCGGATTTATTTGGCGGGCGAGCATATCAGCTACATCACGGCCTGGCAGGCCGGAGCCATCGAATCCGCCCGCTCGGTCGTAACGGATATCCATCAGCGCGTCATGAAGGAATAAAGGTACGGCTGAAAGTCTGCGTTTAAATCGAACGAAAAAGGAGCGATCCCGCATGCTGCAAAATATCGGGTTTCCCGGATTGATGATGATTTTGGTTGTCGTGCTGATCATTTTCGGCCCGACCAAGCTGCCGGAGCTCGGCCGCGCCGTCGGCCGCACGCTGCACGAGTTCAAATCGTCCGCCAAGGAGCTTGTCGCCGATCATAAAGAGGAAGAGCAGGCGGGCAGCTAACGGCAGGGCCGGAAATTAAAGAATAGTGTATCGTTTCTCTTCAGGTTTGGGGAGATACCTGCATTAAACTTCATTTAACACAGCGAGGCTGCCGATCTACGGCGGCCTCGTGGTCGTGTGCGGCTTTGACCATCAGAGGATGGCATCGAGCGAATAATCTCCCGCCCCGATCAATGCCACACCAATAAATACCGCGATTAGAATCAGGTTAAACTCGATTCCTTTATTGGTGATCCAGAAGCCGTTCTTGGCATGAACCTTCACGATCGCTACGATTCTATTACGCCGACTTTGAGGACTAGACTTCGATAGATATAAGGTGTATGCAATGTTAGCGGCCGTTCGAGAGGACAGTGGAGCTTTTCGCCAATTGAGAGTATGATAGTTTCAATGGAACGCGAAGACAGCGGTTCCGCGAGACGGCGTTAGATCGAGGTTCCGTATGGCGCCGATAAATGAAGGAGGATCTCTCATGAAAGCGATTCAAAAGCAAGGAACGGGCAGGGCCGCCTATGCCGAACTGCCTATCCCGCAGTGCGGGCCGAAAGACCTGCTCTTAAAGCCGCTCTATTCCGGCATTTGTGCTACGGATTTGCACGTGCTGTACCACGACCTGGGGCAGGGCGACAAGCCGTTTCCGGTCGTTATGGGCCATGAGTTTTCCGCCGTTGTGGCAGAGGTCGGCAGCGAGGTGGACGGCTACATCGAGGGCGGTACCAAAATCGAAGCCGGGCACCGGGTTACGGTCGAACCGATTTTGCCATGCGGGAAATGCGAATACTGCCACAGGGGAAAGGTGAACCTCTGTCCGAATATGTCTCATCTGGGCATCTATGAAAACGGTTGCTATGCCGATTTCGTCAGCGTGCCCGCAAACCGCGTGCACCGGCTCCCGGACAATTTGCCGGACCTCGCGGGAGCGCTGGTCGAACCGCTCGCCTGCGCGATCAATTTCGTCGATAAGGCCCGGATTCAGCCGGGCAATTCGGTCGTCATTCTCGGCGGAGGGTCGATTGCCCAGCTCACCCTGCAGGTAGCGCTGGCATCGGGAGCGGGAACGGTCATCGTGACGGATCCGGTGGCAAAGAAGCGCGAGCTTGCGCTCAAAATAGGGGCGCACGCGGCAATCGACCCGATGCGCGAGGACGTCGTTAGCCGGGTTCGCGAGCTCACCGGCGGCGGCGCCGATATCGTAATCGAATGCGTCGGCGTTGCCGCTACCGTCTCCCAAATGGTTCAGCTGGTACACCGGGGCGGCAGATGCGTCATGGCGGGCATCCCGACCGGGAAAATCCCGATGGACCTGCTCGACCTGGTGTTCGGCGAAATCGAGCTCGTCGGCGTTATGGCCACGGTTTGGCAATTCCCGCGGGCGATGCGGATGATTGAACTGGGCCGCGTCGACGTTCGGGTGGCACTCGATAAAGTGGTGCCGTTCTCGCAGGCGATTGAAGGGCTGAAGGAAGCGTTTGAGTCCAGCGAAGTCGGGAAAGTGGTCATCCAGCACGGCGCCTGATCCTCCTCGCGCCGGCGGTTGCCCGCACGCATAGGTCTTCAGCAGGAGACGGCAAGGCGCTCGTCCGATGAAAGGGCGTCGTACCGTCTCCTCGCACTCTGCAGGAGAAGCCTTCATTTTTTCTAAAACCCCCTTGACACCTCAACGATGTGTAAAGTATTATGACATCAACCGAACGAAGACATTCCCAAAACTTCCCACCATTAATTATTCCACTGCGCAAATGAATTCATTTCGAACCAAGCATTTTTTCGCAGCGAAGCCAATAAGATGAAACGACGAGCCGAATCCGAAAGGGGGTGCCGACCTTTATTTAATTATTCCACCGGACAAATTAATTCGAAATACGATTTCTTTGCACCGCATTCGTCAGGCGACGAAAGGAGTCAATGGGGATGAGATGGCTTAGAAAGTCCGAAGCCCGGCGGGAAACGTTCTACCTGTATACGTTTATTTCGCCCTGGGTGATCGGTTTCATTCTCTTTATCGGCGGCCCGATTCTGGTCTCGGGCTATTACAGCTTAACCCGCTACGATATCGCCAATGCGCCCGTCTTTATCGGGCTGCGCAATTATATCGACCTGTTTCAGGACGACCTGTTTTGGAAATCTTCCCGTGTCACCTTATATTACACATTGGTCGGCGTTCCGCTCGGGCTGTTCCTGTCGCTGCTGGCCGCCCTACTGCTGAATGCGGACATTCGGGGACAGCGTCTTTTCCGCACAATCGTTTATATGCCTTCCGTCGTTTCGGGCGTGTCGCTGTCGCTGCTTTGGCTGTGGCTGTTAAATCCCGATTTCGGTGCGGTCAACCTGATCATTTATCGGCTGTTCGGCGTTCAGGGTCCGCAGTGGCTGACGGACGAGAAGTGGGTCATTCCCTCGCTGATCATGATGTCCCTCTGGACGATGGGCAACCATGTCGTCATTTATTTGGCCGGTTTGAAAGGCGTGCCCTCGAACCTGTACGAAGCGGCGCAAATCGACGGGGCTTCCCGGCTGCAGCAGTTTTGGCGGATTACCGTTCCGATGATTTCCCCCGCAACGCTGTTTCTGCTTATCACGGGCGTCATCGGTTCGTTCCAGGTGTTCGTGCAGGCCAACGTCATGACGGACGGCGGGCCGAACTACGCATCGTATTTTTACGTGTATTACCTGTACCAGCAGGCGTTTCACTCATTCAACCTCGGGTATGCTTCCTCCATGGCGTGGATTTTGTTCCTGTTCGTCGGCGTACTTACCTGGGTCATGATGAGGCTGTCGAACAAATGGGTTCATTATGAGGGGGGCGAATAACATGAGCGTTGGATACAAGGCGGGCAACGCGGAATTCCGGACCGTGTACGGCTCGAGAAAATTACAGGACCGAACGCTCGGCGCTTTGGTATGGATCGTTGTCGTGTGCATTTGTCTGCTCATGATTTTGCCGCTCTTCATCATGCTCAGCACCGCGCTCAAAACGAAGCAGGAAATGTTCGTGTACCCGCCGACATGGATTCCGACCCGGATCATTTGGCACAATTTCGTCGATGCGATGAAATCCCGGCCGTTCGGACATTATTTCAGCAACACGGCGCTGTTCTCCGTCTTCGGCACGCTCGGGGAAGTGCTCGTATCATCCTTCGTCGCCTTCGGCTTCTCGCGTTACAGGGGGAAGGGGCGGAACGTCATGTTCATGATCCTGCTCTCCACGCTCATGATCCCGTACCCGGTCATCATGATTCCGCAGTTCGTGCTGTTCAAGACGCTCGGGTGGACCGATTCGTACCTGCCGCTCCTGGTCCCTTCCTTTTTCGGCTCCGCCTATATCATCTTTCTGCTGCGGCAGTTTTTCATGACGCTGCCGGGGGACCTGCTGGAAGCGGCAAGGCTGGACGGCTGCGGCGAGTTTCGGGCGTATTGGAACATTGCGCTGCCCCTATGCAAATCAGCGCTTGCCAGTGCGGCGATTTTCGGCTTCATGTTCCGGTGGAACGAGTATTTGCAGCCGCTCATTTATTTGAATACGGACACCAAATTTACCGTCTCCATCGCGCTCGCTTCGTTCCGCTCCATGTATTCCGTCGTTCCGTGGAACTTGCTGATGGCAGCCTCGCTGGTCGCGCTGCTGCCGCCCATTCTGGTGTTTTTCTTCGCGCAAAAATATTTCGTCCAGGGCATTGTCGTCTCCGGGCTGAAATAGGACAACCGCAAGCGGCGGGAGGGATGCCAGGCGAATAGCGGTTAAACGGGTTTGTTCAAAGCTGGAACGTCATGCGGCCAAAAAAGATCAGGGAGGTTGTTCGATGTCTAGCAAACGGCTTGGAATGGTAACGGGCTCCGTCGCGCTGGCGGCGCTTTTGCTGCAGGCCTGCAGCGGAGGGAGCGGAGGAAGCGGCGGCGGTGCGGATACGGGCGAATCGGCCGGGGGCGGCAATGCGGTTTCCGGCAAGGGAGGCGAGCCGGTAACGATCACGCTGCTTAACGCTCAATCCGACGGAATCCGGGAGAAGTTTTTCGGCGAGACGGCCATCCCGGAGTTCGAGAAGGAAAATCCGGGCATTAAAGTGGAAATCATTAATACGCCTTTCGAAGAATTCGATTCCAAAATGTCGACGCTGGTCGCCGGCGGCACGCCGCCCGACGTCTGGAGCCACTGGGGCCACAGCGGGTTCGTCGATTATATGACGCGCCACCTGACACTCGATCTGACCCCGTACATGAACGATTTCAATAATCCCAATATTTCGGAATCGACGATGAAGGTTTATAATGTGGATGGAAAGCAGTACGGCATCCCGTTGTCCATTTTCCCGTCCCTCGTCTTTTACAACAAAGATCTGCTCGATAAAGCCGGCGTGAAAATCCCGAATTACAAATACGGCGATCCGGAATGGACCTGGGATAAGCTGATCGGCTACGCCAAGCAGGTGTCCAAGGATTACGGCAAGCCGAGCGCCGTGTACGGTTTTACCTGGAATATGGGCTCCCACATGGCGACCTACAGCTGGGACTGGGGGCTGGATATTTTTCAGGACGGGTACAAAACCGGATTTCTGGACAAGGCGGATTTGACGGATCCGAAATTCGAAAGCGCGGTGAAATGGTACCAGGATTTGATTTTGAAGGATAAAATTACGCCGACGACGGCAATCAGCGACTCACTCACCAAAACAGGCGATCCGATGCTGACGGGTAAAGTGGCGTTCGATTTGGACGGCGGCTGGCAGCTGGCCGGCTTCAAGGACCAGCAGTTCAATTTCGGCGTGCTTCCGATGCCGCTTGGACCCGCGGGCACTTCCACGCCGTTCACTTATATCGATCCGCTCATGATTTCTTCGAAATCCAAGCATCCGGATGCGGCGTGGAAGTTCGTGAAATTCATGACCTCGCCGGACATGCAGCTGAAATGGGCGACGATGACGGGCTACCCGCCGGCCGATTCGAAGGCGTACCAGGAGTGGCTGAAGCAGTTCGGCAGCCAGGTCGATTTGACGTACTTGACGCAGGTGATCCAGGATTCCATCGCGCACGGCAAGGAGTCGCCGAACCATTTGATCGCCGGGTATGCGGATATTACGTCGCTGATGAAAAACGAACAGCAGCAAATATTTACAAACGGTGCGGACCCGGCCAAAGTGCTCCCGGAGATCAACGAGAAGTTCAACAAGCTGCTGCAGCAGATCAAGGAGAAGGCCGGCGCCGGAACGTAAAAGAAGCGCCGAGGAAAATCGGGAAGACCGGCAGCGGTCCGGTCTTCCTTGTTGTTTCGGTGAGAAGCCGCGTCTTATGGGGCAGCAGACTATATTGATTCGAAGGAGCTGAATCGACATGAAATACGACGCTTTGCTGAATCCGTACCCTTCCCAGCGCATGACGACCTATGCCCGCAAGGGAATGGTTTCCACGACGCAGCCGCTTGCGGCCGAGGCAGGCCTTACGATGCTGAAAAAAGGCGGGAATGCAATCGATGCCGCGATTGCGGCGGCGGCATGCCTCACGGTCGTCGAGCCGAACTCCAACAGCATCGGCGGCGATTCTTTCGCCCTGGTATGGACGGACGGCAAGCTGCACGGGCTGAACGCGAGCGGGCCTTCGCCGGCGGCGATCAGCCTCGATTATTTTCAGGAAAACGGTTACAAGTCGATCCCGGGCTACGGCGTCCTGCCGGTTACGGTACCGGGCACGCCAGCCTCTTGGGCGGCGCTGTCCGAACGATTCGGCCGCCTGCCCTTGCCTGAAGTGCTGCAGCCGGCCATCGAATACGCCGAAGCCGGTTTTCCGGTTTCGCCGACGATCGGCAAATATTGGGCGCTTGGCTTCGAGAATATCTCGGCGCAGAAGGGAGAAGCTTTCGCGCCTTGGCTCGAAACTTTCGCTCCCGGCGGACAGGCGCCGCGAGCCGGGGAAATGTGGCGTTCGCCCGGGCATGCCGCGACGCTCCGGTCCATTGCGGAGACGAACGCCGAATCGTTTTACCGCGGTCCGCTTGCGGAGCAAATCGATGCGTTTTACCGGAAGCACGGAGGATTTTTACGGAAGGAAGACCTCGCCGCCTATAAGCCGGAATGGGTGGAACCGATCCATGTCCCGTTTCAAGGCTATGACATTTGGGAAATCCCGCCGAACGGCCAGGGCCTGATCGCCTTGATCGCGCTGAATATATTGAAGGAACTCGATTTTGACGCCAAAGATACGGTGGAGACCTATCACAAGCAGATTGAAGCGGTCAAGCTGGCTTTTGCCGACGGCTTGGCTTATATTACCGATCCGGGCAGCATGAACGTGACGGTGGAGCAGCTGCTGTCGGAGCATTATGCGGCGGAGCGAAGAAGCCTGATCGGAGATCAGGCGCTGATGCCGGCGCCGGGGGAGCCGCAGAACAGCGGCACGGTTTATTTGGCGGCAGCCGACGAGGAAGGCAACATGGTGTCGTTCATTCAAAGCCATGCCGGCGATTTCGGCTCGGCCATCGTCATTCCGGGCACCGGCATTTGCATGCAGAACCGGGGAACGGGCTTCTCGCTCGATCCGGCGCATCCGAACGCGCTTGCCCCCGGCAAAAAAACGTACCATACGATCATTCCCGGATTTATCACCAAGGACGGCCTGCCCGTCGGTCCGTTCGGCGTTATGTGCGGCTCGATTCAACCGCAGGCGCATGTGCAAATCGTGCTGAACGCGATCCGGTTTCACCTGAATCCGCAGGCCGCGCTCGATGCCCCAAGGTGGCGGTGGTTGAGAGGCAAGACGATCGAGGTCGAACCGCAGTTCCCGGACGCGATCGCCCAAGCCCTCGCGCGAAAAGGGCATATCGTGCAGCGGGCGCTCGATTCCGGTATGTTCGGACGCGGACAAATCATTTGGCGGGACAACGATTCCGGGGTGCTGGCCGGCGGAACCGAGCCCCGGGCGGACGGGGGTCTGGCCTGCTGGTAGCCTCCCTATACCGCTCGTTTCGCTGGAATGCTGCGCGCTCGTATCGTTCTCCCGGTCCGGATGGTATAATAGGCATTATTTGGGAAAAATAAGGGAATTGGGAGAGGCGATATGAAAAAAATCGGCAACCAGCAGACGATGCGGGAGATCAACAAGTCGATGCTGCTGCATCTGGTCTATCACGACGGACCGATCTCCAGGGTGGATTTGGCCAGACGGACCAAGCTCAGTCCCACTACCGTATCGGTGCTCATCGAAGACGCGATCAAAGACGGTATCGTATATGAGTCCGGAACGAGTGGAACCGGGGTCGGCCGCCGGATGACCATGCTGAGCATCCGGGAAGACAACGGATATGTGCTCGGCATCGACCTTTCCAACGCGCCTTCCCATTTCGTGCTGCTGAATATGAGGGGCAGCGTCATTGCGAAGGAGCCCTTGAAGCGGCTGAGCGGCGAAGAAACGATCCGCAGCGAGCTTGCGGACATGATCCGGTCTTTCGTGAATAAGCAGAAGGTCGAGTGGTCGGCGGTCAAATGGATGGGCGTTTCCGTTCCGGGCCGGATTGCCGCCGATCAAAACACGGTTTCCTCCGCCTATTTGCAAATCGAGCGAATGCCATTGAGGGACATGTTGTACGACTCGTTCCGGATTCCGGTTCATCTGGTGAACGACCTCGACGCTGCCGGCTTTGCCGAACGGTTCAGCGGGGCGGCCATCGGACACCAGACGCTCGTCTATATCCTGATCGATTACGGTACCGGAGCGGGCCTGGTGCTGAACAACCAGATTTATCGGGGCAGCGAAGGGAGGGCCGGCAAAATCCGGGAGTTCGCCGACTGCAGCACCAGCAGCCTGGCGAACCGGCTGACGGCACAGTATACGGATTCGTTCCCTTTTGCAGAACCGGAAGAGACGATCCGCCGCTTTATCGAGCTCGGCTTCCGGGGCGTCGAGCCTTTCGCGCAGGAAATGGGGAGCATCCTGGACCGGGTCGGCAAATATTGCGCCGACATGCTGATGCTGCTTAATCCCGAACAGCTGATCCTTAACGGCTGGGTCGCGGCGGACGAACGCTTTTTCCGCGAGCTGGTCGACCGGATCCACGTCTATGAGGACGACTGGACGAATACGCCGGTCACCGTTCCGTATTGGAAGGAAATCGGTGCCGCGGTCGGAGCGGCGACGCTCGGTTTGCATCAAATGTTCAAGATCAAAACGGTGCAATAAAAGGAGGCAGACCGCTTATGTTTCAAGCGGCTGCCTCTTTGTTTGCATCAATTCTCGGAATCATGGAAGAGCTGGTCGACCAAACCGTGAACGAATGGTTCGTCCAAGGGTGCATGCCCGTTCAGCAGCCGGTACCACATCGGGCCGTAGAGGAGATCGGCGAGGAGCTCGCAATTCGAATCGGCCGGCAATTCCCCGCGACGCATGCCCCGCTCCAGTATGCCGATCAAATGCCGCCGCCGCGAAGCGATGAACGTTTCGCGGAATACGGCTGCGAATTCGGAATTCCATTGGGCTTCGGCCATCAGACAGCGCACGAATTCGCCTGTTCGCCCGGCAAGCGCTTGGCACGTTTGCTGCATGTACCGGAAAACGTCGGTTTTGAGCCGTCCGGTGTCGGGAATGCGAATCTCCCGCTCGGCATGGAGCTGGAGCGTTTCCATGACAATGAACGGAACGCCCGGCCATCGGCGATATAAGGAAGGCTTTCCGACCCCGGCTTCCTTTGCGATTCTTTCCATCGTGATGTTTTTATAGGAAGTTGATTGCAAAAGCTTCAGCGTGGCCGTCGTCACGGCTTCCCCTACCTGCCGGCTTCTGGGCCGCCCCGGAGCGCGTCGATGTTCCTGTTCGGCATCCATAAATCAGAGCCTCCCCTAAATTTATTTACATTACGATACGTATCGTATTATAATTAAAAACATGTTGAAAATCAACGGTTTTGGGAGGGAAATAACCGGATGGAAAATTTGAGCGGTCAGCGCGTTATCCTTATGGGCGGCACTTCCGGCATCGGGCTTGCGGCGGCCGGTTTGCTTGCCGCGTCGGGAGCCGAGGTTATCGTGAGCGGACGGGACCCCGCCAAGCTGGAAGAGGCGCTGCGCAGCTTGGGTTCGCAAGCTAGGGGTGAACGGCTGGATGCCGGTTCCCCGGAACAGGTAAAAGCTTTTTTTGAACGCCAGGGGACATTCGACCATTTGGTCATTTCCGTATCGGGCGCCAAAGGGGCGGGAAGCTTTCGCGAGCTGTCCCTGGACGAGCTGCGCGCCGGCTTCGAAGCGAAATTTTGGCCGCAGCTCCTTTGCGCGCAATCCAGTTTGAAAACCTTGAACGCCAAAGGATCCATCACGTTTATAACTTCAATCAGCGCCCGGAACGTTTCGGAGGGCGTATCCGGGTTGTCCGCTATCAACGCCGCTTTGGAAGCGATGGTGCCCAATTTGGCGCTTGAGCTGGCGCCTCTTCGCGTGAATGCCGTTTCTCCGGGCGTTATCCGGACGTCGTGGTGGAACTGGATGCCGGAGGCTTCGCGAAGCGAGGCTTTTCGGCATTACGCGGATCAATCGGCGGTGGGCAGGATCGGAGAGCCGGAGGATATAGCGAAATCGATCGTTTATTTGATCGACAATTCGTTCGTGACGGGGACAGTACTGGAGGCGGACGGAGGATTGCGTTTGAATAAAAGATAACGAAAGCAAAGCGGCAGCCCGGTTCGAAATGCTTCTCCGTGCTGCCGCTGCTTGCCTTTATGACGCCGGAACCGGCGGAATTTTCAACACGTCGCCGGCTTTGACCGCGTCGCCGTCGGCCAGATGGTTGTATTCCGCGATCGTGTTGGCGTATTTGTCGGATCCGTAGTATTGGCGGGAAATGCTGTACAGAGTCTCGCCTTTCTGCACGGTATGCGTTTGAACGGCGGTTTGTTCGCCCGCTCCGCCGTTTTGACCGCCTTCCGGTTTCGAATCCGGAAGGGCGGGGATGACAAGCGAGCTTCCCGCTTTCAGGCCTTTGGTCTTGTCCAGCTTGTTTTGCTTCGCGAGCAGGTCCGCGTAATCCCCCGAACGGTAAAACAGCTGGGAAATGTGGAACAGCGTATCGCCGGGTTGTACCATGTATGCTGCGGGCAGCGTCACCTTCGAATAATCCGGCTCGTCCTGCCGCTTATCCGGCACCGAGCCGCCTGCGGGCAGCGCCGGAATTTTGAGGGTATCGCCCACGGACATATCGTTGATGAACGCCATATGATTTTGTTGGGCGATCAGGTCGACATACGCCTTGGAATGGTAAAACCTCATGGAAATGGAGGACAGCGTGTCGCCTTTGCGGACGACATAGGTCGCCGGCAGCTTCACCGTCTGGCCGGATTCCGCGGAAGAGACTTGCCCGCCGTTTGAGTCCGGCTTCGAGCTATCATCCGATGCCGGCGCCTGATCGGAATCCGCCGCAGATCCGGAATTCGAGCCGGCAGCCGCCGAGCCGCCTGCTGACGCCGAAGACCCGGTCGTAGTTCCGGCGGCCGATGTCGAACTGGCATCCGGCGTCGCTGTGGAGCCCGAGGAAACGCCGTCCGCGTCTGTCCCCGGCTCGACCGGCTTGGTCGATGAGGCGCCCGCCGCATCGTTTGCGGCAGGCGCATCCGCGCCGCCTGCCAGTGGGGCATTGCCCGAGAGCGAAGGTTTAGAACCCGACGGCTGGATTTTAAATATCGTATATCCGACGACGCCGAGGACCAGCGCAAAAGCCGCGGCTGCCAGTATGATTTTCGACAAGGTTCTGTCTTTCCTCGTGCGGGCGGCTCTTGGCATGTAATCGTTGTCTGTCGAATCCATGTTCAATGGTGATCTTCCCTTCATCGCTTAAGTCTATACGTGCAATCTATTTTACTATAAATTGCCGTTCATAGACGGAGTGCCGGGAAAATCAGGAATTTCGCCCTAGTTCGCCCGGACGAGGAGCCGCCGAAAAGCCGGGCGGAACGCCTGATCCGGGCTTGCGGGTACGTCTTTCGGCCGGATCCGGCGCGGTCAGCCTTTAATCCCGGTCGTAGCGATGCCCTCAACCAGGTAACGCTGGAAAAACAGGAATACGAGCAGCATCGGGAGAAGCGACAGCGTCGACATGGCGAACATCTGCCCCCATTGGGTAACCGACGACGGATCCGAGAACAGGCGGAGCGCAAGCGATACGGTCTGCATGTCCGGATTGTTCAGGTAGACGAGCGGCCCGAGAAAATCGTTCCACGTCCAATAGAACGTAAAGATCGCCACCGTCACGAGCGCGGGCAAGCAGAGCGGCAGTATGATTTTAAGAAACACGCCGAACGCGCTGCAGCCGTCGATGACCGCCGATTCGTCGAGCTCGCGGGGCAGGCCGCGAATAAATTGCACCATCAGGAAAATGAAGAACGGGTTCCCCCCGATAAAAGCGGGCACGATCAGGGGAAGGTACGTGTTCACCCAGCCAAGCTGTTGGTACAGAATATACTGCGGAATAAGCGTCACCTGCGCCGGCAGCATCAGCGTGATCATCATGCACCCGAACAGAAAGCCGTGCAGCCAAAACTTGCGGCGGGCGAAGCCGAACGACACGAGCGCCGACGAGAAGATCGTGCCGGCGACGACCAGAATCGTCAGGAAGAACGAGTTCCGGAAAAAGATGTTGAAGCCGGTTGTGCCGAAGCCCCGCCAGCCGTTGACGTAATTTTCCCAGTGATAGCTGGACGGAATGAGGTTCTCCGCATTGCGGAAAATTTCCGACTCTGGCTTCAGCGAGCTTGCGAAGGTCCATAAAATCGGATAAATCATGAGCACGCCGACCAGGATCGTAAACGCGTGAAACATAAAGCTTCTGCCGTGCGACGTCGTCACCTTAGCGCCCTCCTTCCGACTCGTAATGCACCCACGTCGAAGCGCTCCGGAAGAACAGCAGCGTCACGGCCGCCACGATAAAGAGCAGCACCCAGGCCATTGCCGAAGCATAGCCCATCTCGAAGTGGCCGAAGGCCGTCTGGTACAGATACACGGCGTAGAACAGCGTCCGGTCGAGCGGCCCTCCCGCCGTAACGAGGAAGCTTTGCGTGAATGCCATAAACGCGTCGATCATCTGCATGACCAGATTGAAGAAAATAACGGGCGTCAGCAGCGGCAGCGTGATCCGCGCATATTTCTGAAACCGGTTCGCTCCGTCGACAATGGCGGCTTCGTAAATTTCGCCCGGAATTTGCTTCAGTCCCGCCAGGAAAATGAGCATCGGCGACCCGAACTGCCAGATCACGAGCAGAATCAGGGTGCTGAGTGCCGTATCGGGATTGGTAACCCAGTTCGTGCCCTGAACGCCGAACAGCTGCAAAATGCCGTTGACCGCGCCTTCGTCCCCGAACAGCTGCTTCCACATGACGGCGATGGCGACGCTGCCGCCGACAATCGACGGAATGTAATAAACCGTCCGGTAGATCCCGATCCCCCGGTGCTTGCCGTTAAACATCGTGGCAATAATGAGCGCGAACGCCAACTTCAGCGGAACGGAGATGACCGCAAAAATAAAGGTCACCTTCAGCGCCGTGTAGAAGCGGTCGTCCTCGCCGAACAGCTTGGCGTAATTGCCGAAACCGGCCCATTTCGCGGCGGTTAGCATATCGTAATGCGTCAGCGACAAATAGGCCGACGCGATCATCGGTCCGATAATAAAGACCAGAAAGCCGATCAGCCAGGGGGAGATGAAGGCGTAACCGATCAGGTTCGATTTCAGGCTCGTCATTCGTTTCCCCGCGGCCGTCACGGCGGGATCGGGCTGCCGGACGACGGCGGTTTTAGCCGGATTGCTCATAGGTTGGGTTGCACCTCCAATATGCGGACGGGGCTCCGGACTGCCGCAGCCCCGCCGGGTTTACATGTTTGCGGCTCCGAGCCGCATCGTGCCGTTTATTGTCCCTTCAGATCCTGCGACGCCTGATCGCGGAACTGCTTCGCCGCCTGCTCGGGGGTCGTTTTGCCGTAATTGACCGCCTGCTGGATTTGCGTAAACAGGTCGCCTACCTTCGGCGACAGTTCCGGGTCGGGGGGATTGATCGGTCCCGCAACCTTGCCGACGCTCTCTACATAATCGAACGTCGTTTTCTCCGCCGGAGACAGGTTCGGGTACAGCGCTTCCCTGATTTTGGTCGGCACCGGAACGCCCCGTTCCGCGGCCAGCACTTTGTTCGCTTCGAGGTCGTTCGTGAAATAGTTGATGAAATCGACCGCTTCCTTCTGGTGCTTCGATCCGCTGTAAAGCGAGAAGAACTGCGACGGCTTGATGAAGTGTCCGGGCTTGCCGCCGGGCAGCGTCGGATACATCATCAGCTTGAGCGGACGTCCCGCAGCCGAAGCCAGCGCTACCAGCTGGTTGCTGTTAAAGCTCTGCATCGCCGCTTTCTTGTGCACGATCAGCGAATCCTCGAGCCCCTTGACGCCGAGCTCCGTCTCTTCGTTCGGGACGACGCCCGCCTCGCGCAGCTTGTTGAAGTAATCGAAGTACCAGGTCAAATACTTGTCGTCGGTATAGCCGAGCCCGTCGCCCGCATCGTTATAGACCCAGGTTCCGTTTTCCCGCAAATAATGCTTGAAGCCGCTCATGTCGTCCATGTTGTTGATGGCGTAGGTGCCTTTGGGCAAATTGTCCTTCAGCTTCTTCAGCATCGCGGCGAAATCGTCCCAGGACATGCCGTCGGCAGGCGGCTCGGGGACGCCCGCTTCCTTGAACATTTCCGGATCGTAAGCGATCGCGATGGAGTTGGCGCCCAGATTGATGCCGTACAGCTTGCCGTCGATTTTGCCGCTGTCGAGGTAGTTGGCGTCGATGTCGCTCACATCGAGCACCTTGGCTTCGATGAACGGGTCAAGCGGCGCAATCAGCTGCTTGCTGGCGTATTGATCGATGTATGCGTAATCCATCTGGATGATGTCCGGCAAATTCTTGCCTGCCGCCTCCGTCGCGAGCTTTTGCCAATAACCGTCCCAGCTTAAAAATTCGGGCGTAATCTTGATGTTCGGATGCTGGCTTTCGTACATTTTGATCACCTTCAGCGTCCGGTCGTTCCGGTCCTGCGAGCCCCACCAGGATATGCGCAGGTTAATTTGCTGGCCGTCCGAGCCGCCGCTTCCGCTTCCTTCGTTCGCCTTCGAATCGCTCCCCGAGCCGCAGCCGGCAAGCAGGCTTCCCAGCAGCACGACTGCCGCGCCCAAGGAGAACCATTTTGACTGCCCAAATCTCATCGCATCTACCCTCTTTCTTCACAATCGCAGTATTTAAAATCGCTCTCAGTCGGATTATAATGGGGTCTGAATGCGCTTACAACGACTTTGCCGAAAGCTTGTGAATTATTTAAATTTTTTCGTAATTTTTAAAATCGAGGGTAGGGGGGGATCGTTCCGCCATGTGGAATCCGTTCAAGCGCTTCCGTGTCGACCGGATCTTCTTCAGCGGCTTCTCGCTGCTGATCGTGCTGCTGCTGCTTGCCGCCACCTGGATCACCTACGTCCTGACGATGCGCGAGCTGATGGACAATACGGCCGATTACCAGCAGGATTTGCTGGATAAGCTGAACCGGCAGGTGGAAGGGACGCTGCAGTCGCTCGAGCAGATTTCCCTTTCCGTTGCGGGCAACCAGCAGCTGGACGATTTCCTCAATTCGAACAGCGACGATTATGCGCGGTTTGCGCAGGGGGCGGTCATCGAAGGCATCTTGGCCGATACGATTTATTCCATGCCGATTATCCAGTCGATCTACCTGTACATGGACCACCCGGTGGCCAACAAGCTCGGCTTTGTGCGCTATATCCCGATGAAGGCGGCCGAGGGCGAGAGCTGGTACAAGGATGTGGCCGGCGATCAGTTTGCCTGGATCGGCGAGCATACGATTCAGACGGACAACGGTCCGGCGAGCGTCATCAGCTTTGCCCGAAAGGTGCTTCCGCCGCTGCGGCCGTACAAGGGGCTGCTTGTCATCAATATTAAGTCGTCGGAGCTTCGCAATCTGCTGGTTGGAGAAGGGGGCAGCGATAACGGATTTGCGCTGTATTACAGGGGGAAGCCGGTCGTCTCGGCGGGCAACGCGATGCTGGAGGACAGCGTCAACAGGTTTATAATGGGAGTGAAGCAAAATACCGGGCAGCAGCATTTGGGGAACATGCTGCTCGTGTGGTCCGGATTTTTCGACTCGGACTGGAAGCTGGTGGAGCAGACGCCATGGCGGTCGCTTTCCTATTGGAGCCTGAGGCTGGCGGGCGGAACGGCCTTGACGGGACTGACCGGCATTCTCATCGCGCTGCTGATGACCCTCATGATCTCCAGGCAGTATATCCGGCCCATCAAGCTGCTGCTGAACGCCATGAACCAGTTCTCGATCAGCGGCAAAGAGGTTCGGCTGCCCGACGATTACCGCAACGAGTTCGGCAGCTTGTTCGCCGGCTTCATCCGGATGCGCAGCCGCATCTCCGAGCTGTACGGCTCCCTGGAAAAGCAGTATGCGCGTCAGCGGGTGGCGGAGGTCGAACGGCTGCAGGCGATGATCAATCCCCATTTTCTGTACAATACGCTGGACCAGGTGAACTGGATGGCGATGGAAGCCGGGCAGGAGCATATCAGCGACGTGCTCGAGCTGATGGGACGTATGTTTCGCATCGGGCTGTCCGACGGCGAGAGCTTCATCCTGATCGAGAAGGAGAAGGAGTATCTTGAGTGCTACCTGAACATTCAGAACATCCGGCTGAAAGGCAAAATCGCCTTCGAGATGAATATTGCCGAATCGCTGCTACATACCTATATCCCGAAGCTGACGCTGCAGCCGTTTCTGGAAAATGCCGTCCGCCACGGCTTCCACGGCCGCCCGTCGGGCGTCGTCCGCATCGTCGGCGAGGAGAAGGACGGCGGCGTGCTGTTTACGATCGCGGACAACGGTATCGGCATACGGCAGCAGAACAAGCCGGCCCGCTTCAAGACGGGCGGATACGGCATTCGCAACGTCAAGGAGCGCATCGCCGCGTATTTCGGACCCCGGTACGGTGTCGATATCGTCAGCGAGGCCGGGCAGGGAACGACGGTTCACGTTTTTATACCGAAAATCGCCAGCTTGAGGAGGGAAGACGATGTACAAAATCGCGCTTATCGATGATGACCAGTTTGCGCTCGACGGCATGCGGAAAATGATTGCCTGGGAGGCGCTGGGCGCCGAATGGGCGGGCGAGGGCATCGACGGCGAGCAGGGGCTCGAGCTGATCCGCCGCACCAAGCCGGATATCGTCGTGACGGATATTTACATGCCGGTCATGAACGGGCTCGAAATGCTCGAAACGCTGCAGGCCGAGCGCGCCGGGTGCAAGGTGATCATCCTGTCCGGCTACTCCGACTTCGAATACGCCCGGCAGGCGCTCCGCCTGCATGTGAGCGACTATTTGTCCAAGCCGATATCCCGCCATTCGCTGAACGAAGCGCTCGAGCAGTCGATCCGGCAGCTGGACGAGGAGAAGCAAAAACAGCGCGAAGTTGCGGAGCTCAGCCGCAAAGTGTCCGTATACGAGCCGCTTGTGGAAGCGGAATGGCTGAAATCGCTGCTGACGGGCGCAAATCCGGGCGGGCTCGATGCAGCCGACCTGATCCGGCAGGGGAGCGCCGTCCGTCCGGGCTGTTCGCATGCGGTGCTCGGCATCGAGATTACGCCGTCCGGCCGCTTCGCCAGCCTCACGGATTGGAGCCTGTTCCGCTACGCCATCGGCAACATCATCCGGGAGATTTTGCAGCAGGACTGGGACCGTTCGTGGTTTGCGGAGCTTCACAGCTACTATTTCGCCGTGCTGCTGCCCGTGCAGGCCGAGCTTCCGGACCAAGCCTTCCGGACGCAGGCGGGCCGGCTCGGCCGCAGGCTCGCTTCGGCCGTCGAAGCCTGTTTGAAGCTGAACGTGCGCATCGGATTGGGACGCCGAAAAGAGCGCTGGCAGGACATTCACGTCTCGCTGGAGGAGGCGTTTTACGCGCTTTACGCCAAGCGGGCCGAAGCATCCGCCGAAGCGGACGCCCCGCTTTACGTATTCGACGAATCGGCCGCTTCCCCGGCAGGCGGGCGCGCCCTGGAAAGCCCGTACCGGTTTTATGCCCAGCTGTCGCAGGAAATTCGCATCGGCAACGCCGAGGAAGCGATGCGTATCGTGTGCGATTTTTTCGACACACTTCAGAGCCCGGACGCGGACCCGCTGCCTCCCCGCGACGTGCACCGGCTGGGCATCGAGCTGTGGACCGTGATCGGTTACGTGCTGTACGATATCGGCATTTTGGCCGACGAGCTGTTCCCGAAAGACCGGGTCGAGCGGGAAATCCGGCTGCTGGCGGACCAGAACGGACTGAGGGATTGGCTGTCGGACAAAATCGTCCGCCTGCACAAGCAGCACTGCAAATCGAAGGCGAAACACAAGCAGGCCATCGATTATACGCTCCAATATATCCGCGACCATTACCATGAAGAGCTGTCCATCACCGACCTTGGCAGCAAGGTCTACATGTCCCCTTATTATTTAAGTCAAATTTTTAAAAAAGCGACGGGCGAGTCGTTTACGCATTATCTCAACCGGGTCCGCATGGAGAAAGCGAAGGAGATGCTTGCCGAAGGCCGGCTTATGATCTACGAGATCGCGGAGCGGGTCGGCTGCAAAAACGTTTCCTATTTCTGCACCTTGTTCAAGAAATATACCGGCGTGAATCCGTCGGAGTTTGTGCGGTAACGTGCGCCCGGAGGAGATGTGCGGGCGGTGCTTTTGACTATCCGGCGGCCGGATTCTGCACTATAATGGAGTTCTATAACGGCAAAATACATCGGCTCCGATGGTGCAGCCGGATATCGATTTAATGGGAGCCGAACGGCGGGGGGGAGGTTAACAGGTTGGCGGAACCGATCGGGTTTATCGCAGAAATCTGCCGCTATCCGGTCAAATCATGCGCCGGTGAAAGTCTGCAGTCATGCAGAGTGGAAACGTACGGCCTGTACGGCGACCGGTTCTGCGCATTTTACGACGACAAGAGAACGGGATGGGAGCGCTTCGTTACCTCCCGGGACATCCCCGGTCTGCTTGCGTACCGCGCAGCGCTTCGGGAGGACGATATTTGCGTAACGTCGCCCGATGGACGCGCTTTTGGCTGGGATGCAGCGCTGCTCGCGGACGTGCAGCGGCTGTCGCGGTGCCCCCTGTCGATGTCAAGCCGTCAGGCGGCGCATCCCGAAAACCCCGGCCTCCTGTCCGTCGATTCGGCGGGCATTCTGATCGTCACGGACCGCTCCTTGCGAAGGCTGGAGACGTGGCGGGGAAAGGAACTGGATCATCGCCGTTTCCGGGCCAATCTGATCGTCTCGCTGCCGGAAGGCGCTCCGGACGAAAACGATTGGATCGGCAGACGGCTGGCGGTCGGAGACGTTGAGCTCCGCATCGACGAGCCGTGCGAGCGATGCACCGTGATCGCCCTTGACCCCGATACGCAGGAAGGCGATGCCGCTTTGCTTCGTATCGTGCACGAACAGATGGGCATGAATTTCGGCGTTTACGCGTCGGTTCAGCGAACGGGGACGATCCGGGCCGGGGATCCGGTGACCCTTCCGGATTAGGTCGGCATGGGGAGTGGACCTTATGAACCGAGATACGCCGAAGGCGTTTCAATGAACCGTCCTATAGCAGGTCTCTTTCAACCGCGCACTTTAAAAGAAGGACTTCAAAAAGCCGGCCGCACCGGCTCAAAAGACGTCCAACCGTCCGATAAAATCTGCTGTTCTCCATACGGGGCGCATAGTATAATGAAGGTTGTTTTCCGGCATCTGAGAATGAATTGGGGGACTTAAGGATGAAAGGGTTGGAGGGGGAAGCGGCCGTTTCCCTGCGGAAGCCGCTCCCGCTGCGGACGGGATTTTTTTACGGCTGGCTGATGGTCGCGATCGGGGGACTGGGCATCTTTTTCTCGGGGCCGGGGCAGACGTATTCGAACGCCGTCTTTATCGAATCGTACATTCGCGACTTGAAAATGGACCGGACGGCCGTTTCGACGATTTATTCGGCGGCGACGCTCACCTCAGGGCTGCTGCTGTTCATTATGGGCCGGCTCGTCGACCGGTTCGGCCGGCGCATCATGCTGACTGCGGCGGCGCTGCTGCTCGGGGCGGCCTGCTGGTTTAACAGCGTCATCTCCGGACCGGTCATGCTGTTTGCCGGATTTTTCATGATCCGTTATTTCGGACAAGGTTCGATGACGCTTATTCCGAATACGCTCGTCTCCCAATGGTTTATGAAATACAGGGGGCGTGCGCTGAGCTTCGCCGGGCTCGGCGGACTGCTCGGCGCGGCCGTCTTTCCGCCGGTGGTCAATGCGCTGATCGAGACCTTGGATTGGCGGCCCGCATGGCGTATTCTCGGCATTTTGCTGATCGTAGTGTTTGCTCCCATCGCCTATATATTCGTTCGCAACCGCCCGGAGGATGCCGGTCTGCTCCCGGACGGCGCCGCTGCCGCTCCTGCCGGCTCGGACGGAAATCCGTCCGTCCCGGCGGAGGACAGCTGGACGCTGCGGGAGGCGATGCGCACCCGTGCGTTCTGGCTGATCATGATTTGCGGCGCGATTCCGGCAGCCGTCTATACGGGAATCACGTTCCAAATTTTCTCCATTCTCGGCGAACAGGGAATCGACCGGACGGCGACGTCGTTCGTGCTCAGTCTGATCCCGCTCGTCAGCTTCGGCTGTTCGCTCGTGTCCGGCTTCATCGCGGAACGGGTCAACGTTTCCCGGATGCTCGCCTTAACGTTCGTTATGAATATTGCTGCGCCGCTTGTTCTCATGTTCGCCCATTCGTATGCGGCCGTGCTCTTGTTTGCCGTCTCGTGGGGCATCGCCCAAGGGGTCATGAACATTCCGATGGGTCTGATCTGGCCGAATTATTACGGACGCCGATATTTGGGCAGCATTCAAAGCGTGACGACGACCGCCACGGTCATCGGCTCCGCGCTCGGCCCAATCCCGTTCGGCTGGTCCTACGACCGGTTCGGCAGCTATAACCTGATGCTTGCCGCTTCCATCGTCATCTGGCTGATCGGAGCGGTCCTCGCTTTTCTGGCGGCGCCGCCCCGAAGACGAGCGGCTGGGCAGCCGTAAGCCCAAGTCAATTCAAATCCGCACAAAAAGGCGCAGCCCGAACGGAAATTCGCTTGCTGCGTCTTTACTTTTTCTTGGAAGAGGACGGCATTCGTATGCCGGAGCACTCCGGTTCAAACCAATCGGCAATGCGGCTCGTCTTCAAAATAGAATCGAAAACAAAATCGGGGTGACCTCAATGGGAAGCAGCGTGCAGCTGAAATGGCTGGAATGGGCGAAGCAGATCCAAGCGATCAGCCAGACGGGGCTGGCGTATTCGAAGGATGTCTACGACCTGGAACGGTTCGAACAGCTTCGGGCGCTGAGCATCGAAATGTTAAGCACTTACACGGACGTCGAAGAAGAGAAGGTCAAGTCCTTGTTCGCCGAAGAGACCGGATACGCCACGCCAAAGGTCGATATTCGCGCCGTTGTGTTCGAGGGCGGACGCATCCTGCTTGTACGCGAGAAGATGGACGGCGGGTGGTCGCTGCCTGGAGGATGGGCGGACATCGGATTGTCTCCGAAGGAAGTGGCCGTGAAGGAAGTGAAGGAGGAGGCGGGAATCGACGTGCGGGCGATTAGGCTGCTCGGCGTAATGGACAAAAAGTTTCACGAGCACCCGCCTTCGCCATGGCATATTTACAAGCTGTTTATTTTATGCGAACAAACCGGCGGGGAGCTCGGCGCCGGAGTCGAAACGTCGGAGGCCGGTTTTTTCGCGGAAGACCGGCTGCCGGAGCTGTCGACGGAGCGCATTACCGCAAGCCAGCTGCAGTGGCTCTTTCAATCGGTCCGCAGCGGCGACCCGGCCGTATGGCTGGATTGAAGGAGTCTATTCGAGGGACGCTCAGCCGGCGATCCCCGGTTTATGGTAAAGGCCCAGCTGACATTCCGGTCAAAATCCAGTCCATGTACCTGCGAACGTCCGCTTCCGCGCCTTGATGTATCATAAAGCCAATATAACCGTCCGGCCTGATTAGGATGATCGTGCCCTCGAGAGCCTGATAACCTTTGCGAACATGACCCTCTCGATCCAAAACGATGTGTCCGCCGGCCGGAACGGATGAAACCTCCCCCACCACAACATAAGCTCGTAATCGGCTGCCCCGATAACGCGGGTGATCGGTTTCGGCTTCGCCGCTGGCGGTTGCTGAAGCCGGTTCATTTTTATGGTTGCGCACTTTATCCAGGTAAGTTAAACTTTTTACGTAAGCGATTTCCAAAAGGTTACAGGAGGGATAGTTCACATGGGTTCGCAAGCTATGTTAAATACGGTTAATTGGGTCCGCCAAATGACGCTCGCAAAAATCGAATCGATTGACGAGCATTTGTTCGACGTTCAGCCGGCGCCTTTTAACAATACGATCAGGTGGAATATCGGTCACATCGTCTCGAGTCAAAATGCATTGGTGTTTACGCGCATCGATCAAAAATCGCTCCTCCCGGAAGCGTTCATCGATCTGTTTAAAGGGGGGACACGACCGTCGGAATGGACTTCTCCGGCACCATCGAAAGCGGAGCTCATCGATCTGTTGAAGAAGCAGCTGCAGGATATAAACGATACCTATGGAAACCGGATTGACGATCCTTTGCCGTCCCCCTTTCAGATTCGCGTTTTTGATTTTAAAACGGTTGGCGACGCCATCGGGTTTTCCGTTATCCACGAGGCGCAGCATTTGGCGGTTATTAACGATCTATTGAAGGCAATCCAGCACCAAAGTTAAAGTCCTCATTACTTATTCGAAAAGCTGCCTTCGACCGTTTTTAAAAAGGACAGGTCCTAGCCGGACCGGTCGCGTCAAACCGGCAGTAAAATTCACGGAAATCATGTCTTGTGTTTTCCCATATTCGCCCAAGCATACGAAAAAACGGCCGCTGTTTGATTACGACAAGGCCGTTTTTCATTTTCGCCGAATTGTTTCGAAATGCTGCGAGGTTCGTTTTCCGGAAGAGGCGGGCTATTGCACAAAATAAGTGATGAGGTACAATGTCTTTCCTGATTTCTAATTTCAATCCCCTCAGTTCCCGCTAATAGATATGGAAAATTATTCATCATATAGTCATCCCGCGGGTATCGAACGAATGATTGTTGTATATCATATGTATATACAATTCAAAGGGGATGAGGTATAATTGGATCCTAATAAGGGAAAGGACATGAACCTAATGACGACTGTAACGCTCAGCAAATGGGGGAACAGCAGCGCGATCCGCATTCCGAATCAATTTCTAAAGCGCCTTAACCTGGAAGAAGGTGCGGAACTTCAGATTATCGTCACACCGGAAAACGATCTTCTGATTCGTCCCACGACAAAACCGCAAGAATCGAACGAAGAGCTGCGTGCACACTTGAAAATGCTGCTCTCGAAAATGAAGCCGGATTCACCACGTCATGAAGAGATCGACCTCGGTATTGAAGGAGAGGAATTAATTTGACCATTCCTGCACGCGGCGATCTAGTGTGGCTTGACTTTGACCCGCAAGCCGGACATGAACAAGCTGGCCGGCGTCCCGCAATCGTATTATCTGAAGCGGATTTTAATGATTTGACTGGTTTTGCTCTCGTGTGTCCGATCACGAACCATGTAAAGGGGTACCCTTTTGAGGTTGTTCTTCCGGACGGGCTCCTATTTACGGGTGTCGTCCTTACGGATCAGTTGAAAAGCTTGGACGTGAAAAAGCGCAGCATTAAAATCGTGGGTAACGTCGATGTTGAATCCGAATTTATGAAAGCAGTTCTTCGCAATTCTCGATCTATCTTGGCATAAGAAAATCCCATCTACATCGGCTGCCCGTCGTGCACATCGTTGAGGACCTTAATGTTTGACCGCCGCATCTAGCTGGTAGCCGTCGAAGAGAACGCATGAACCACATGTTCTAGACTCCACTATACTGGTTTATGTAGCCGAGACCGTTTGGCCTATACTAGCATATGCATCAACCCTTTAGACTTTTGGGATATTCACGAAATTTACGTCAGTTATGATAAGGTTCTCCGCGCTGACTGTAACGGCAAGTTCCGAATCTCTGAATGACGCGCCTAACGGAATGGTTTTGCGTCTCTCCCCATCAACGGGGAGCGTTCCAACAGCTTTCTAATCGTCCAGCCATCGCCATCCGCTCGTTCCTTAATCCCTTCCGCTAATTGCTTACAGGCCAACTCAATGAGCCCCGCCCACCACAGTGGCGTGAGCAATTCCCATTCCTCCGGCTCAAGTGCCGACACTTCATGGTATCCGTAAACGACTTCATCGTACTTCCCACGCCATGAAAGTGCAAAATCACCAACCCGGTAATCCCAATGCGCAAGCTCGAAGTCAAGAATACCGGTGAGTCTCCCGTCTTGGAACCGTAAATTCCAAGGCGTGAAATCGCCATGGACAATCATACCTGGCCGATCCTGAAGCTTTAGTCCAGCCAACCGCTCGCGTGCTCGCTCTAGGTGCCATCGCAAGATTCGTACTTCCTCGGGTCTCCTTCTATCATGCTCATCCAGCAATCGGTCCAGTGCCGGGTCGCAAACAATATTCTCGCATCGCCGCCAACCACCACGCTGCCCAAACCCTCTCAGTTTGACAAGATCAGCATGGAACTGAGCCAAAAGCCTCCCACGAGCACGCTGTTCAGCAATCGGGTCATCCGTCGTAAGCAGATCACCGGGAAGATACGGGAATAGACACCACATATGCCCTCCCAACTCGATTGGCCCTTCGACAACTGGAGCAACCGGCCACCCCAGTGCAGCGACGTTTCTGAGCAGACGCACTTCATAATCGATATCATCCTTTTTGTGTAATGGTGACCACTGCCGTAAAACAAACCGTTCATTCTTTACGTTTACATGCCAGTGTTTATTAAATCTACCTCCAAGAGAAGTGAGTACTTGGGCACCGAAATGTTCCAATACCTCGTTACTAGGAGAGTTAATTCCAATACTCTCAGGCAAAATTCTTCCTCCTTCGTTTTGCAGCCCTAATCGAGGCTTTATATTTTATCATTATTTTTGGAATTGTTGTTCAACTTTCCACTTTCACAGATGAAAAGTTGCAATTTTTCCGTTAGTTCAATATCGCTTCAAGTATCCTTTCAGACATCTATCCTATTCGTGACCTAGAGCCAAGACCCCTTTCGTGCCTTGAAGGACAATGATATGTTTATTACAACTGTCCTCCACGCTTCTTCATGATCTCATCAAAGAGCAGGCTAAAGTCAAGAACACTGTAAAATAGGTGCGCTTGTTGAAGTCCAACATTCAGGAGAGAGAGCCATGACTGTTTTAAAACGAGCGACCTTTGGGTTGTCGATAAAGGGCCGGACGCGCGAGGGTATCCGTACGTGGACGGAGATTGGCGGTCAGACGTCTCGGCAAACAAAAAAATAGGCAGCCCCTGCAGGATATTCGCGGGGACTGCCTATTTTGATGGGTTACGGGTTATAGGCGATGCTTTCGGTGCTGCCCGAAAGTGCGTTGACGTACGCGAGCGTAACGCCTTCTACGCCAGTCACGGGAATTTCGTACACGAGTTTGCCCTCGTGAATCTCGAGCTTGGGAGAGCCGGCGGCTCGCAAGTTCGGACTAAGCGCTACGGTTGCTTGCTCCGCGGTCAGCTTCGGATGAAGCGGGAAGCTTTTATTGTAATCGTTAAAATAGTCGGATGCATCGAAACTGCTCAGCTCGCCCGTGCGCGGGTCGAATCGCCATACGACCTTCATCTGCGAAATAGGTATTTGCTCACGGACCGGGATATAAACGAGTTGGATCGAGGCATCCGATTGCTCTTTCGTCACGAGCGTGAGGCGGTCATCGGACCAACGCTTCATCCATTCGTCCGCGAGCGCGACGGCTTGTTGCTCGTTCATCGTTTGATGGGAGGTTTCGCTTTGCGTGCCGCTGCGCGTCACCCGAATGATATGTCCGCTTTTGCTTAGCGTTACGACGTACGGACTGGTTTTTCTCCCATTGGCGTCCGATAACGTGAAATCCATGACCTCGCCAAATTCGGGGCTGACTCCGCCAGAGACCATGCGGACGATTTGTTTGCCCCGTCCTTTGTTCCAAGCGTTGCCCATGAAGGTTTTGGCTTTGGCTGCCAGTTTCGTCGCCTCATAGGTCGGCTCACCGGCAAACACGGAACCCGGCTTCGTCGGATTGTAAGGATGCAGGTTGTACTGGAACTCGTTGAAAGCTTTATTGCCGTAAATTGAAATTTCATCGAGCTTGGCGAGCGCCACCTCCATTTCTGCTGATATCTGCTGAATATCCGTGAGGGAGACGCCGTTCACTTTCATACGGTCGACGTAAGGCATGGCCGTGCGTGCGAATTTCCGCATCCGCCGAATTTGCTCCAATTGATCAAAAAGGAGCGACGGCCCTTTCTCGCTGGCGGGATAGGCCAAGTATCGACTGCTGTCGATTGTAAATGATTCGTACGAGGGCCAGTAAAACCCGTGAAAGTTCATCGTAGCCGATGCGTTTGCAAGTTCGTGCATGATGAGGCTTGCGTCCTCGATCGCATTCTCGATGGCCTCTTGTCGCTTTACAGGAGAGTTGGCCGCAAGCGCCTCCGCGAGGGAGAAGTCGAAGCTTCTCAAGTACATCGATTGCATTTGAACCCAATATATGGCGTTTTGATACTGCTGCTGCTCCCATTTCCGATTGTGCTGATGTTCCTTATATCCGTAAATCATGCCTGCGATCGTCGTTGCACCGAGCAGGCCGATGATGGATTTGGAGAGAACGTTCATGTCTTTTAAAGCTCCCATCTTCGTCTTCGCGAGTCTTATCCACTTTAACAAAGACGGGAACGCAGTTAAAGCGTAATTTTTTCCGATGCCCAGCGCCGGCCCAATTGGCAGAGAAGTGAAAAGGTGAAGGATGGTCGGATTCAGAGCAATGGCGACTTTATGCACAAACCTTATTAGACACAATATGTATTATGTCTAATAGGGCGAAAACCCGCAATCCCTTGTGCAGCAAGGCTTTGCGGTTTTTTTGTTTCAATACTTTTTTTTGTTTTGTATTTTAATTAAACATAATATAGTCTTCAATAGAGATATGTTCAATAGGTTGGTGATTGTGCAGTTCTAGATATGGGCTGCCGCTTCCGAGGGGGAGAGGAGCAACGGAACAAAATTAATAAAGGCGAGCGTCAGGGACAATATCCCGGCCGCTCGCCTTCCGATTATACTTGATTAATGAATCAAATCTCCGTTCCCGTCGAATTTCAGCTCGTACGGCTCTGTCAATATCTCAATGTCCGGATGCTTGCGCGCTTCTTCCAGCAGCGGCTCGGAGATTTCGATTTCTCCCAGATGCAGCGTATCCCGAATGCGCACCATTCGGCAATCGGCATAATTCAAAATATTGCACGTCTTGACCGCCGCCTTGATCGCATCCCGGTCGCTCGGAAGAGTGGTCGCAATTTTGGTCGGCGCAACGACGGTTGAAGTGAGACCGTTCGCATAGGTCGCCGGCCAGTCGGCTTTTGCGACGAGTCGTGAGGTCGTGAAGTCCGCGGCTCCGACGCCATTTGCATTCCCTTCGGTTTCGGGGGTCAAATCAAGCACGACAATTTTGCTTACCTCGGGTCCGCCGTGCGCGAAAGGCGTCGGGTAGCGGCCGGTAATGTTCGGATCCGCCCCGTCGCCGCTGATGTTTTTGCCGATGTTGTCGATAACGAGCACATCCAGCTGCGGGAACAAAATTTGCGGAAGCCGACGCTTCGCTTCGATCAGCAGAGAAGGCTCCTGCGATTCGATCTCGTCAGCCGCAAGCACTTCAATGCGGCACGTCTCGTCATAGGCGTTCTCGACGAGCGCGACGCCGAGCAGGATCGGCAATTTTGCGAGCATGATTTTCGCCATCTTCGGCACATTTTCCGCCATGTGGCCGAAGCCCAGCTGATGACAGGCCTCCGCTCCTTTTTGTTTGCCCAGCCCGATAGCAATCATTTTCATGACGCCGCTTTCAAAAGTTCCGCGAAACGCCGTGTGCGGTTTAACCCGGTTCAGAACGACGATGGCATCCGCCTCGGAGGCAAATTTGTCCGCATACACGGGCAGGCCGTTCTCCAACACGTCCAGCTGGACAACCTCCATGGAGGAACGAATCGGCGCCCCGACGGACGCTTCCGTAACGCCAAGATGCCGGAGCACGTCCTGCTGTCCTTCGGCGGTCGCTCCGCCGTGACTGCCCATGCAGGGTACGATAAACGGATGGGCCTGACGCGCTTTAATGGCGTCGACCATCGTTTTCGTAAACAGTGCGATGTTGGCGACGCCCCGGCTGCCTACCGCGATCGCGACCTGTTGTCCGGGCTGGATCCGGTTCATGACGGGAGCCTCTTCAAGCTTCCGGGCCAGCTCGCCGGCGGGGTCGTCCAGCTTCGTGCCGTCGAATTTCTGCCTGATCCGTACCATTCTCGGAATGGGGATCGGCTCAAGCAGCTGACTAAGTATATTCATCGATTAAGTCCTCCCAAATTTTGATTTCGGCTATACCTCCAGTTTATCCGCAATATCTCCTCGGGGCAATTGAAAATCCGCGATCCTTTGCGGTTGTTAAAATGGATGATTGTGAGGACGTTCATTATGTATTGAACGGGGAGCATGGGCGAGACTCGCCGAATTCGATATCCGACGCTTTGCAAGTTGTCGTCATGGAGCGGAACGACTCATTATAACGGGAGACGGTTTCGGCCGCTGTGCTGTTATTGGTGCTGTGCGCATCTTCGACGACGATGGTTTGGTAGCCCAGACGGATAGCCCCTCGGCATGTCGCATCGATGCAGTAATCGGTGGCCATGCCCGTCAACACAAGCCGCTCAATGCCGCGGGCGGCAAGCTCTTCCTGCAGGTTCGTATCGTGAAACGCGTCGGGCGAACGCTTCTGAATGATGGTTTCACCGGGGGCAGGCGCGATCGAGGAATGGATTTCCCAGCCTGAAGTATTCGTTTCAAGCGGTTCGCCTTCGCCTTCGTTGTGCTGGACATAAATAACGGGAACATGGCTCGCTCTGGCTTTCGCGATCAATCCTCTGATGCGTTCCAGCAAGCCGTCGCCGTCGTAGACGGGGTACGCTTCCATAAACATGCCCTGCTGCACGTCGACGACGAGAAGGGCGGTTTGGCCATTCGTCAGCTTTTCCATCACATTTACTCACTCTCCCGACAAATTGAGGTATTTCAAATATATACGAACGAATGTTCCGGTACAAGCGTAATTTGCAGGTTTGTGCCAGGTCGTTTCGGATGTTCGAATGCTTGAATACCGATGCGAAAGAGGGGGATGCTTAATATTGGAAGCAAAAAAACGAAGGGGCAGATCGATGAGAACGTTTTGGGGAGCATTTTGGCTCGGCGTAGGCATCGTCGGCATGCTGGACGGCATCATTTTCCACCAGATTTTGCAGTGGCACAGCGTCTACATGCATACGGACCGTTTCCACCAGATTGTGAGCGACGGCTTTTTTCATCTTGGCGTGACCGTCGTCGTCGCCATCGGAGCCTGGCTGTTGTGGCAGAGCAGCCCGGACGATTTCCGCCATCGTGCCGGAACCTTAGGGAGCGGGCTGTTCGTCGGAGCCGGATGCTTCAATTTGGTCGAAGGCGTTATCGACCATCATTTTCTGCGCATTCATCACGTAAGGCCCGGCGCCTACCAAATGCTGTACGACCTCGCATACGATGCGATGGCCATCATCATGATCGGAATCGGGCTGCTGCTGTACAATTCGGGCAAGGTGCGAGCGCGATAAAATGCAGTTGCTCGTGAATCGCGGGCAGCATGAGATTTCATCAAATATAGCTCGCGGTTCAACCGCTAATACAGCAGCAACCCGGCATCAAAATCCGGGTTGCTTTTCCATATTTCTGGCGCCGTCCCGCCGGTTAGAATCGAACGGCATATAGCGAATCTTTGGCTTGCAAGTACCATGCGCCGACCCGGTACTCGGAATCTCCTGGCCCGCCCAATACTTGCTCCCGGTATTGGAACATCGCCGGGCTTCTTTGGATGCTTACCGTTTTGTTCGCTTTCGTATAATAAAGGTATGTTTTGTCGTTAAACGTGAACGCCACCGTGCCATCCGGTCCCAGCTCGTCGATGGATAGGGGGGCATATCTCCACGACCACCAAAACGGAGATTCAAAAACCCGCTTTACCGTGCCTTCCGGTGACCGGACGTTTACGACCTTACGTTTGATTTCTTTATCGTATTCGATATAAGCAACCCATCCATTGTTGATCCGATAGGATTCGTTTGGATAATAACGTCCGATTATGTTAGGGTTCACCGACAAAGTGGTGACCGTTTGGTCCGCATTGCGTAATCGGAGCGCCCAGACCATCTCGGAATAATTATTTTTTACCATGAGCTCTCGGTAGACGATGTTTTTCCCGTCCGATAAGGGTCCGTAATACCCTAAAGTCGAGCCGTACCACTTCGATGCCAGCTTATTGGAAGGCGATGCGAGCATGTCCACAGTGCCGTCCGGAAACGACTGATAGAGAGAGAATGCGCTGCCGGGCGCACTAGGAGCCGTGTAAATCATGGATCCGTCGGCCAAAAAATCGGCACGGTCAAAGCCGGGCACACGGGTTTGTCCCGTCGTAAGATCCACGGTATGCAGACCGAGCCTCACAATATTTCCGTTTCTTCTAATGTCGTAAAGACTATCGTCGTTTGCAATTTTTACGGTCTGGCCGTTCTTCCAACTGTATACCAAAGAAACGTAAGGTATATCCATCCAGGGTTCGTTGTTCAGGTCGTACACAATGCCCTGCGCAGACAGCTTCGCTGCACTAATGATAAAGGTTGAACCGGTACCATCGTAAACCTTTATTTGACTGCCGTCCGTGCGGTTATATAACCACAGCACTTTGTCGTTCGCTTTCCAAATGATGCGGCTCGCGTCAAAATCGAGGATGGTTCCGTTA
This sequence comes from Paenibacillus humicola, assembly GCF_028826105.1. NCBI lineage: Bacteria > Bacillati > Bacillota > Bacilli > Caryophanales > Paenibacillaceae > Paenibacillus > Paenibacillus humicola. The sequence goes on along the minus strand of NZ_JAQGPL010000001.1, from coordinate 4,450,923 downwards.
AACTTGTGAAGGAGCAATTTCGTTGCTTGGTCATTTACATCGGCAGCCGCTTTATAAGGAAGCAGAACCATCAATGGCAATAGGAATGCAAAAACAAAAGGAATCCATCGTCGCTTCATCGGAAAACCCCTCACTTTTATTTTTTGTCTTGCTTCTAGCGCATTCGGTTCGAAATAAATGGCATGTCCTTTATTTCACCCCCTCGTATCCGGTGTGGATGATGTCGACAAAAAACGGTATATACCACCGAAAGCCTCGATATCGATGATGTTCTTTCGGTAAGAAATAACGTTTGACGATGATATGATTCGAATTAAATATCCTATTTATGGCGGTGACCCAAAAAAATATAAGTTGAGGGATTTCATAGGAGGTTCTTGCGAGGAAGATTACTCGCTATTTTAATCTCGCATCGTTTCTTCCTTAGAAGAAACTTGCTCGTCATCACCCTCGCATCGTTTCTTCTTTAATGACGTTCCATTTAAAATAAGTTAAAATGAACTCACAATCCCGATGCGAAGCAGGTGGTATGGAATGTTCCGGCTGAACAGGTATCAAACCAAACTGCTCCTCTTCAGCACATGCGTGAGCACGCTGCCGATATTGGTGCTCGGCATATTGTTTTACCTGAAATTCTCGGAATCCATTCAGGACAAGGTGAACGAAGGCAACCGGCACATCCTGGAGCAAACCCGCCTCCGGGTCGAGCAGGTGCTGCAGGGCGTCGACCTGTCGCTGCAGCGGCTGGTCGATAACGACGATGTCCTGAAGGCGATGAACCGCGATCTGTCGCCGGCGGAATTCCAGCTGACGATGGGGCTGGCGTCGGACCTCAATCAAGTGCAGCGCTTCGATTTCGGCCTGCAGGACGTCGATTTGATCGGACTTCGCAAAGGCTGGATTTTAAGCAATTACGGACTGCAGCGTGTAAGCGCTATCACGAATAAAACCCGGATTTCGCAGTATGTTAATATTTCAGCCAACTCTTACTGGTCGACGGATCCGAGCAGCCTGGCCCGGAACATCTCAAGCCCCGGCGAACGCACGGTCAGCCTCGTCAAGAAAATTCCGGCGATCTCGGACGATCCGGACGGCCTGCTCGTTGCGGAATTTTCGACGCGGGAGCTGTACCGGCTCATTTCGCAAAACAACTCGCTCGGCGAAATTTTTATTTTCGACGGCGAGCACCGCTTATTGACCAAGCAAAACCAGCAATCCGAGTATCCGGCGGCCGCGGTCGTATCGGCGATCAGCCGGCTGAATCCCGCGGACGGGGCGTCGGGCAGCGTGCCGGCCGTGCTGGGCAAGCTCAAGGTCGGCATTGAATATCAAAAATCAGCCTACAACCAGTGGCTGTACGTTTCGGTCGTGCCGGTCGAGGAAATCCGGAAGGAAGCGTGGCGCACGAGCTGGATCATATTGGCGCTCTGCCTCGGCTTCCTGTTTCTGGCCAATTTGTTCGCCATTCAATTCACGCGGCGGCTCTATTCGCCGGTCCGGCGGCTGTATGAGCTGTGCTTCAGCAGTGCCGGCCGGTCGCACGACGGCAGGATGAACGAGTTCGACGCCATCAGCGAAAACATCACGCACATGCGCGATTTGCAGATCCAGATGACGCAGCAAATCCACGGACAGGTCCGGCAGCTCGAGGAGCTGTTCGTCTTGAAGCTCGTTCAAGGCGAATTCCCGCCGCCCGACATCGACGGCAAGCTGGCGATGATGGTGTATCGTCCGCCGGCCGGCATCAAGTGGATGAGCGTGCTCGTCCTGCAGATCGACACCGTAGAGGGCACCCGGTTCGCGGAAAAGGACCGTGAGCTGCTGCTGTTTGCGATCAATAACATCGTCGGCGACATTATTCCGGCGAAAATGAGCCTGCTGCCGATCATCGCCCGGGACGATCAGGTCACGGTCGTGCATACCGACGACGAATCGGCGGAGCGTTTTCAAGCGTTCCTCGACGCCATGACGGACAAAATCGCGAAGGAAGTCCGCCGGTATCTCGAGCTTTCCGTCAGCATCGGCGTCAGCCGGGCCTATCCGCAGCTGAAGGATGCGGTACAGGCTTACGGCGAAGCCAAGGAAGCGCTGAAGCACCGGCTGCTGTCCGCCGAGAAAGCGGTGATCCGCTATGGCGATATCCGGCATGAGGACACGAGCCGCACAACCGAGTTTCCCGAAGAGACGGAGAAGCGGCTCATTCAGGCGATCCGTTATGCCGAGACGGAGGAGATCGATCCGCTGATCGACCGGCTCTTTCAGGAGATGGCAAGCCAAAGCGCGAGTTATATCGACTACCAGGCGAGCTTCGTTCGGCTCATTGCCGATCTCGTCAAGCTGCTGCAGGATGCCGGCCTTTCGTTCCATGCGGTTTACGGCGAAAGCAGCCCTCCGCTGCAGCAGCTGTTCGAGCTTCATACGGTCGACGAAATCCGTCACTGGTTCAAATGCAAACTGATTCAGCCGCTTGTCCCCCTGTTCGAGCAGCGCAGACAAACGAAATTCGAACGCCTTTCCCAGGAAATCGTGCGCATGATTCAGACCGAATACGACACGGACATCACGCTGGAAACGTGCGCTTCCCGTCTCCATTATCATCCTGCTTACATCAGCCGGGTGCTGAAAAACGAAATCGGCATGACCTTCAGCGAATATTTGGCCCACTACCGGCTGAACGTCGCGAAAAGCATGCTGGAGCAGTCCGATGCCAAAATCGCCGAAATCGCGGAGAAGCTGCGCTATAACAACTCGCAGAACTTCATCCGTTACTTCCGGAAAATGGTCGGCATGACGCCCGGCGCCTACCGCGAGCTGTGCATGAAGCAGCCAGCGCGATTGGAATAAGGTTCGCTGCGGATTATTTGCCGATCGCCAAATGATTATCCTTTTGCCCGGTATGCGGTGCTGCCGGGCTTTCGAGTTCGTTGCCGGCGGATTCTGGCCCGTTATCCCGAAGCGGTGTTACTCTTGAAGGGCGGAAGCAGCCGTTCCGACAAGATGAAGAAAAGGGGGATGGGTTTGATCGCAGAAGCCGCCAGTGAATTGAACAGCCGGCAGCGCTTGCGTTCCGCCGCCGTCAAAAGACTCCTGAAAAACCGCTGGCTTTACCTTATGCTGCTGCCAGGCGTGCTTTATTTTATTTTGTTCAAATATTTACCGATGTGGGGCGTACTGATCGCGTTTCAGGATTACTCGCCGTTCTCGGGCTTTTTGGGCAGCGCATGGGTCGGGTTCGACAACTTTTTGCAGTTTTTCCGGGACGATTCGTTCGGCATCGTCTTTCGCAATACGATCATTTTGGCCGTGTATAATCTGGTCTTCTTCTTTCCGCTGCCGATCGTCATCGCGCTGATGCTGAACGAGCTGCGGATCGAAATGTACAAACGGTTCATTCAGACGCTCATTTATATCCCGCACTTCATTTCATGGGTCGTCGTCGTCGGGATCGCTTACATTTTCTTCACGCCGGAAGGCGGGCTCGTCAACAACCTGCTTGTTCAGCTGGGCGGCCAGAAAATCAACTTCCTGCTCAGCAACGAATGGATCCGGCCGCTGATCATCGGGGAAGTGCTGTGGAAGGAAACGGGCTGGGGCACGATTTTATTTTTGGCAGCGCTTTCAGGTGTCGATCCGCAGCAGTACGAAGCCGCGCGCATCGACGGCGCGAGCCGCTGGCAGCAGCTGTGGCACGTGACGCTGCCCGCAATTAAGAGCACGGTTATCATCCTGCTCATCCTGCGGCTCGGCAATTTCCTCGATTCCGGCTTCGAGCAAATTTTCTTGATGCTGAACGCAATGAACCGCGATGCGGGCGAGGTGTTCGACACGTTCGTGTATACGAGCGGCGTGCAGCAGGGGCATTTCAGCTATGCGACGGCGGCGAATCTGTTCAAATCGGCCGTCGGCATCGTGCTCGTCGTCGGAGCCAATTATTTGGCCAAAAAAGCGGGCGAAGAGGGCATCTACTGATGCGGCGGCGGGTCATTCATTCGAAGCCGGGGGTCCGTTCTACGGAAGAGAGGGGATGCGCATGAAAGACCGGACGTTCGGAAGCCGGGTATTCGATTCCGTTAATATCGCGTTATTGTTTTTGTTTGGCATGATCACGCTGGTGCCGTTCATTTACATCGTCGCCGGGTCGTTCACGTCGCCGGAGGAGTTTATTTCAAAGCCGTTCCTCCTCTTTCCGACGCATTTTTCACTGGACGGATACCGGTACGTTTTTTCCTCCAACATCATGTTCCGAAGCCTCGGCGTAACGGTGTTCATTACAGTGGCGGGAACGCTGATCAATCTGATCTTTACGTCGCTGATGGCTTATCCGCTGGCCAAAAAGGATTTGGACGGGCGCCGGACGATCATGCTGATGGTCACGTTCTCGATGCTCTTCAGCGGGGGCATGATTCCGACCTTCCTCGTCGTCAAAGAGCTGGGACTGTTGAACAGCTACTGGTCTCTGCTGCTGCCGAACGCAATCAGCGCCTTCAATCTGATCGTGCTGAAAAATTTTTTCCAGCAGCTGCCGGAGGGGCTCGAGGAAGCGGCGAAAATCGACGGATGCAACGATATGCGCATCCTGTGGCAGATCGTCATTCCGCTGTCGCTGCCCGCGATGGCGACATTTACGCTCTTTTACGCGGTGGGGCATTGGAACGCATTTTTTCACGCGGTGCTGTACATCAACGACAACACCAAATGGCCCGTGCAGGTTTGGCTCCGGCAAATCGTCATTTTGTCGCAGGGAGGCGTCGGCGATTCCGATGCTTTCGACAGTTCCTATGTGACGCCGCCGGCACAGATTGTGAAAATGGCCGTTATCGTCGTATCCACCATACCGATCCTGTGCGTCTATCCGTTCCTGCAGAAGCATTTCGCCAAGGGCGCGATGCTTGGCTCCGTCAAAGGGTGAGCACTCCAACATACACGAAACAGGGGGTATTTCCATGGAAGGTTTGGTCAAACGTTTGAGAATGCCGGTCGTCTCGCTGACCGTCGCCGGCCTGCTGGCCGTCTCGGCCGGCTGCAGCGGCGGCGGGTCGAAGAGCCCGGACGCCGCAAGCGGCACGGGCGATGGAGCGGGAACCGCGGGCAGCGGGCAAAGCACGGATTCCTCCGCGTCCTCGGCGCCGTTCCAGATCACGATGATGAACCAAAGCATCCTCGCGGAGCCGCCGCGGGCGGATGATCCGATCGTCCAGGCGATCGAGAAATATACGAATACGAAGCTCGATATTCAATGGGTGCCCGGAACGACCTACACCGACAAGCTGAACGCCACGATCGCCTCCGGTTCACTGCCGATGGTCGTGCTGCTGCAGGACCGGCCGGCAACGGTCGTCAACGCGATCCGTTCGGGCTATTTCTGGGAGATCGGCCCATACCTGAAAGATTATCCGAATCTCGAGCGCGCACAGAACAAGCAGGTGCAGAAAAACCTGTCGCTCGACGGCAAAGTGTACTCGATCTTCCGCAGCCGCTCGCTCGTCGGCGACGGGATGATTTACCGCAAGGACTGGCTCGATAACCTGGGCATGAAGGCACCGACTACGATCGACGAGCTGTACAATACGCTCAAAGCCTTTACGCAGAACGACCCGGATAAAGACGGGAAAAACGATACGGTCGGCGTTGCCGAGGAATCGTCGCTGCGCGGCTTTAACTTTATCCTGGCGGCGTTCGGCGGCGGTAATCAGTGGGACGTCAAGGACGGCAAGCTGGTATCGACCATTTTCAGCCAGGAATACTTGGATGCGCTGAACTTTGACAAGAAGCTGTATCAGGAGAAGCTGATCAACCAGGATTTCGCCATTGCGACCAGGCCGCAGAACATCGACAACATGAATAAGGGAACGTACGGCATGCGGCTCGGCGATCCGGACCAGATCACGCGGCATTCGCAGCTGTTCAAGATCGAGCCGAAGGCGCAGCTGGACGTGTCCGCGTCGATCAACGGCAAAAAAGGCGTCCGGGTGCTGATGGACAAAGGCTATACCGGCGAGTTCGTCTTCCCCAAATCGAGCGTGAAAACGGAAGCCGACCTGCGGAAAATTCTCGGGTTTTTCGATAAAATTTCCGACGACAACGCGCAGAACATTTTCGAATGGGGCCTTGAGAACGTCCATTATACGCTCAAGGACGGCAAGCCGACGCGCACCCAGGAGCAGATGGACAAATACAATTCGGAGGTCGTGCAGATCGAGCAGACGCTCGAGGTGGCCGACGGTTCAAGAGCGATGCCGGGCCAAATCGATCCCTACGTGCAGAAATACAAGGATGCGAAAAACGCGGTCATGAACAACCTGGTCGTCAATCCGGCGGCGGCTTACATCAGCCCGACGTTCAACCAGAAGAGCGCCGATTTGAACAAAATTATCAACGACGCGCGGATTCAGTACATTATGGGCCAAATCGACGAAGCGGGCTGGAAAAACGCCCTGGACAACTGGCGGAAATCCGGCGGCGACCAGGTAACCGAGGAACTGAACGAACAATACGCGAAGGATCCGAACAAGGTTCAGGTTAAATAGAGGGCTTGCACGGCAGTCTTGCCCCCGGGAGGATAAGAAATGAAAGTAACCGATATCACCTGTTACATTGCAAGCGGACTGCTGTACGTGAAGGTCGACACGGACGAAGGCGTGTCCGGCTTCGGGGAAAGCAGCCCGATGCGCTCGGAAATTTTGGCGGACATCATCCTGCAGGTCGTGAAGCCGCAGGTGATCGGCCGCGACCCGTTCGACATCGAGCGGATCGAGGAAGACGTCATGCGCCGGCATTACAAAATCTCCGGTCAAATGCTGGCGGCCGCCTACAGCGGCGTGGAAATCGCGCTCTGGGACGCCAAGGCGAAGTACCTCAAGCAGCCGCTGTACAATTTGCTCGGCGGGAAGTACCGGGAGACGATCCCGCTTTACGGCTCCAGCATGAGCCGCGATCTTACGCACGAGCAGGAAGTCGAGAAATTGAAGGAAGGGATCGAGCGGTTTCAATTCGGCGCGGTGAAAATCAAGGTCGGCCCGCGCTACGGCACCGGGCTGCCGGTAGATCTTCACGACGACGCGGAGAAGGTGCGGCGCGTCCGGGAGGCGATCGGTCCGGGCATTCGCCTCATGATCGACGGCAACAGCTCCTATTCTTACATCCAGGCGGTGCAGCTCTATGAGAAGGTGAAGGACTGCGATATTCATCATTTCGAGGAGCCGTGCCCGTATTTTGATATCGAGGCGTACGTGAAGCTCGCGAACACGCTGCCGGTGCCGATCCACGTCGGCGAGCAGGACTGGAACCTGTTCACGTTCCGCGATTTTATCGCTCGCGGGGCGTGTCACCTGTATGCGGCCGACCCGATCAAGTGCGGCGGGCTGCTGAGCGCCAAGCGCGCCGCTACGCTGTGCCGGGCGTTCGGCATCCATTACGTGCCGCACAACACGACGCGCGGGGTCGGCTTCGCCGCCGCCCTGCATCTCGCCGCCAGCACGCCGGAATGCAACAGCTATTACGAGTACTCGATCGAAAAAAATAATTTACGCGGCCAAATGCTGACCTCGTCGTTCGACGTCGGCGAGGGCCGGATTCGGGTGCCGGACGGCCCCGGCCTCGGCATCGAACTCGACGAGGAGAAAATGAACGCCGTGCTGACCGTTTTGAAATAACCGGCTTGAGCGAATGCGAGGTAATGTGCCGCTCCCTGGACCGCAGGCTCCCTGTGGATCAGGGAGCGGCTTTTTGCCGACTACGCAGGAGGAAAACGGCGCTTCGGGGGCGCTGGCTGCGCATCTGAATGCCAGGCTCGGGCGGAACGCGGAGGCGCAGGAGGCGTACGACCGCGCTATCGGCCTGTGCGGAGACGCCGCCATGCGCGATTTTTTGGCCGGGCGGGCGCGGCAAATACGGCAGCTCTAATTGATCGGTGCCCATTGTGCTGTGCCGTCAAATCCTCGCGGCTTCTTTATAGGCTCGGCGGGACTTTTTGTCGGGGATATCGCCGAGGGGATCACCCAATTGCTCCTTGTCCCGTATCTGGAGTATGATGGATACAACATTGCTGGAGCCGCTCGTACACTGCAATTTTGCCGCTTCCGATGAAGCCTCGTTTATTACAGGGGCGGCTTTAGCGGCGGACGGCGGCTATACGGCATGGTAAAAAGAGCGAGGTGTACGGGATGAACTTTATTCGTAACATTTATTGTGTCGGCCGAAACTATGCGCTGCATGCCAAGGAATTGAATAATGAAGTGCCGGCGTCGCCCTTCCTGTTCTCCAAGCCGACGCACGCGCTTGCGGAAGCGAACGGCTCCCGAATCGCGCTTCCCGGGGACCGGGGCGCCGTTCATTTTGAAACCGAGCTTATTGTGCGCATCGGCAAGCCTTATGAACAAGGAATGACGGTCGACGAGCTGGCGGACGCGATGGCCATCGGCATCGATTTTACGCTGCGCGACGTGCAGGACGAATTAAAGAAAAAGGGATATCCCTGGCTGCTGGCCAAAGGGTTCCCGAATTCCGCCGTCGTGAGCCCGTTTTTTGCGTTCCCCGGTGTGGAACGATGCAAGTCGATTAATTTCGCGCTCATCAAGAACGGCGAGGAAGCGCAGCAGGGCAATATCACGCAAATGATATTCGATTTGCAGACGATCGTCGATTTCTCCGCGCGTCATTTCGGCCTGGGCGAAGGAGACATTATTTTTACCGGAACGCCGGCAGGCGTAGGACCGGTTGCCGACGGAGACCATCTGGCCTTGCTTTGGGATGGGAACCAAGTGGGCGAATGCACGGTTAGCCTGAATTAACTCGGCGGCATCAGATTCAGATATATCGAAAATCAAGGATCGCGAAATCCGGTCAGTCCAACCGGATCGTTCGCGGTCCTTTTTCCGATTGTTCGGAAAGGTGAACCCTTCGCCTTGCTTTCGCTAACAGTAGAAGGGAAGAACTTGCATCGCCGTGACGGCGCCAACCGGTTCTTTTCCTTCCGGTCTGGACACCTCTGCAGCTTGCGAAAAGAGACTTCAAAAAAATTTTAGAAAAATTGGATAAAACATGTTTCAATGCAGGCGAAAAAGGGTAATATTGGATCGCCGCCGCCGCTTGGCGGTCCGGAATGAAGCCGGACCGCTTATCGTATGAATGATTTTATAGTCAAAAAGTGAGGAGGAATAATGAAAGTGGCAAAAATGAAATGGACAGCGGTCGGTATAATCCTGGCGCTTGCACTTACGGTATTGGCGGGATGCGGGAAGAACGCGTCAACAGGGAACGGTTCTTCCGCGGGGAATGGCACTCCCGCAGCAGGCGATTCGACGGCCTCGGGGAACGGCCAATCGACAGGAGACAGCAAGGTCACCGTTAAAATCGGAGCGGATACGACCTTTCCGCCTTTCGAGTCGCAGGTGAACGGCAAGCTGGTCGGGTTCGATATCGATTTGATCACAGCCATTGCCGAGAAGGAAAATTTGACGCCGAAATTTTCCACGATGAATTTTACGGGTCTGATCCCGGCCATTCAAACCGGCCAGATCGACGTGGCGGTAGCGGGCATTACGATCAAGAAATCCCGGATGGCGGCGGTCAATTTCTCCAACGCGTATTACAAATCGGGCCTGAGCATTCTCGTCAAGAAGGAGCTGGCCGGTTCCGTCAAGTCGTTGGCCGACCTGAAAGGGAAAACGGTCGCCACCAAGAAAGGGACATCTTCGGTCGATCTGGTGCAGTCGGCGGGCGGCATCAAACTTCGCCAGTTCGATAATATCGACGATGCCTACAACGAGCTGCTGAATGGCGGTGCCGCCGCGGTCGTTTTCGACAATCCGGTCAACACCAACTTTATGAAATCGCACGATCAGGTGCAGACCGTCGGCGACTTGCTGACCGGCGAATATTACGGCTTTGCGGTCAATAAGGACAATGCTGATCTGCTGAAAAAAATTAACGACGGACTTGATCAGGTCCGCAAGGACGGCACCTACGACAAGCTGTTCCAGCAGTACTTCGGCGACACGCCGGGGAAAGTGACCGACGTCGTCGCTCCTTCGGACGCGGCTTTGGACGATTAAACCGCTTGGTCCGGCAAGCGATGGACTGATCTTCGGCTTGGGGAGTGAAATAGAGTGCAGGTCATACTGGATGCGATGCCCCAGCTGTTGAAGGCGCTGCTGGGAACGATTGAATTTTCTGTCGTCGGCATTATTTTGGCCATCATCATCGGACTGATTACGGCTTTTTTTAAGCTGTCCAGGTTCATAGTGCTGCGGGCGGTTGCCAATGTGTATATCGAGCTGTTCCGCTGCACACCGCTTTTTATCCAAATTATGTTTATCTATTTCGGCTTGGCGAACGTGCTGCCGCTGAACCACTGGTTCGGGGATTCATATGTCTGGGTTGCCGCTGCCGCCTCGCTGGCGCTGAATGAAGGCTCTTATATGTCGGAAATTATCCGGGGCGGCATCGTCTCCATCGACCGCGGCCAGAAGGAGGCGGGGCACAGCATCGGGATGACGGGCTTCCAGACGATGGTCCATATCGTGCTGCCGCAGGCGTTCAAACGGATGATTCCGCCGCTCGTCAACCAGTCGGCCCAGACGATCAAGGACACGTCGCTGCTCGCGATTGTCGGGATCGGGGAATTGATTTATAACGGGCAAATTATCGTATCGAACACGTTCAAAGCTTTCGACATCTACGGCGCGATCGGGCTGCTTTATTTCATCATCATTTTCCCGCTGACGCGGGCCGCGGCGCTTCTGGAGAGGAGGCTGCAGGTTGATAAGCGTTAACAGCTTGACCAAATCGTTCGGCAGCGAGGAAATTTTGAAGGGGATCGACCTGACGGTCGCCGAGCGTGAGGTTGTCGTCGTCATCGGGCCGTCCGGCAGCGGCAAAAGCACTTTTCTTCGCTGTCTGAACGGGCTCGAGAAAGCTTCCGGCGGGCAGATCGTCATCGCCGGCCACGAGCCGACCCGGCCGAAGGCGGATATCCCCGGGCTCTGCCGCGATGTCGGGATGGTGTTCCAGCGGTTCAACCTGTTTCACCATTTGTCGGTGCTGGACAACATCACGCTCGGCCCACGCAAGGTATTGAAGCTCTCTCGCGAAAAAAGCGAGGAGACGGCCCGGGAGCTGCTGGCCAAGGTCGGGCTGGCAGGCAGAGAGGCCAGTTATCCCGACGAGCTGTCGGGCGGCCAGCAGCAGCGGGTCGCGATCGCCCGGGCGCTGGCGATGAAGCCGAAGGTGATGCTGTTCGATGAGCCGACCTCGGCGCTCGATCCGGAAATGGTCGGCGAGGTGCTGCTGGTGATGCGCCGCCTGGCCGAAGAGGGAATGACGATGGTTGTCGTCACGCATGAGATGGGCTTCGCCCGTGAGGTCGGCCATCGGGTCGTCTTCGTCGATGAAGGGCGAATCGTCGAGCAGGGCGTTCCCGCCGAACTGTTCGAGCATCCGAAGATGGAGCGCACGAGAGCTTTTCTGAGCAAAATTTTGTAACGCGGATGGGACGGACCGCAGGCCGAAACGGCCTCGGACCGTCTCATTTTTTTGCCGGGACGCCTCCAGAAAGGACGGAAGACGCCGCGGTTTTCTGAACGTGGGAGTTGATTTGGGCTATGGAGCGATTTATGATGGTCGGTAAGATATCCGGATCAAAATCGCCGCAAGCGGCGGCGATGTATATGGGAACGCAAGCGGGGCGAGGGAGCGGCCGAATTAACATTCAAGCGGCCGCAAAAGGTCGTCCGCCGTCCGGGACGACGAAATACGCATCACCAGCGTGCCCAGCTCCTCGAAGCTCATCGCGTTCAGTTTGGCGATGCAGGCATCCGGCACGAGATCCTGCCCGGTGACCGCCTTTATAATTTCGACGACCGCCTCAACCCTCTCTTGGTGCCGGTTGCTGCCGAACGTATGCATGGGTCTCGCCCTCCTTCCCGGAATAGATGTTGGACCTTAAGTTAAACGAAAAATTCATGGTTACCGATGCGCGTCGTCGCGCTGAGCGTCCGGAACCAGGCTGATTTGGATATTTTCGGATTATAATAAAACAGCGCATTGCCGGTCGGGTCCCAGCCCAGGATCGCGGCCTTGGCCGCCTTGAACGCCGTATTGTCCGGAATCAGCCAGTACTGCCCGTCGTTGACGGCGGTAAACGCTTTCGGCTCGAAAATGACGCCCCGGATCGTATTCGGAAACTGCGGGGATGCGCGCCGGTTCAGCAGAACCGCTCCGACGGCGACCTGGCCCTCGTAGCTTTCGCCTCTGGCTTCGCCGTAAATGACGCGCGCCATCATGGCGAGCTCCCGTTTGTTGACGGTCAGCTTTTTCAGTATTTTCCACGTCCGGGGGCCGGCGATGCCGTCGGCGGGAAGGCCGACGTGCTGCTGAAACCGTATCAGCGCTTTCACGGTAGCTGCCGTGAATTTGTCCGTAACCGGACCGGTCAAATAGCCAAGCGTATGCAGCCGAAACTGCAGCTCCTCCGTCAGCTGGCCTTTGCTGCCCAGCTTCTGGTAAGGGTACGGGGCGGCGCCTGCATCCGGAGCCGGAACGGCGGCCGCAGCGATCATCGAGAACAGAACGAGCAGAGCAGGAAGCTTGTACATGATGTCTGAACTTTCCCTCCAATTCGTTAACGGGTTCTTCTTCGATTTTCGATTCTAGCACAGCGGGGCGGCTTCGGCCGTATTCCTAAAAAAATTGTAATCTACTTAAAATTTTCTCAGAAAGGCTGGCGAAGACATGTCGAAAATGCGGAGCGAGCAGGAAATGCTGCGGCTTATTGTCGATTTTGCGCGGGAGGACGAGCGAATCCGCGCCGTTATCATGAACGGATCGAGGGTCAATCCGGATGCGCCGCGGGACTTTTTTCAGGATTACGATATCGTTTATATCGTGGCCGAGGTCGCTCCGTTCGTGCGTGATCGGGAGTGGGTCCGCCGCTTCGGGGACATGATGATTATGCAGACGCCGGACGAAATGGACGAGCCGTCGATTGCGCCGGAGGAACGAACGAGCTTCGCTTATTTGATGCAGTTTGCGGACGGCAACCGGATCGATCTGACGCTGTTTGCGAAAAGCGCGCTGCCTCGTCTCGGGCGGGACAGCTTAAGCCGGCTGCTGCTCGACAAGGACGGCTGTATCGAACCGTTCCCCGAGCCCCATCGCGGCGATTATGCCGTAAAACCGCCTTCTGCGGCGGATTTCGCGAACTGCTGCAACGAGTTTTGGTGGGTCAGCACCTATATCGCGAAAGGGCTGTGGCGGCGCGAGCTTCCTTATGCGAAAGCGATGTTCGAAGGACCGGTGCGGGCGATGCTGATACGGATGCTCGAATGGCATATCGGCGTGTCGTCCGATTTTACCGCGGATTCCGGCAAAAACGTCAAATATGCCGAAAAGCATCTCGCCCCGGAGCTGTGGCGGCGGCTGCTGCGCACGTATCCGGACGGAGATTACGAGCATATGTGGGCATCGCTGTTTGCGATGGGCGAGCTGTTCCGGGATCTGGCGGCCGATGTGGGGAACCGTTTCGGCTATGCGTATCCCGAGGAGGACGACCGCAAGGTGACCGCGCATTTGAAACACGTGCATGCGCTTCCGCGGGATGCCGCCGTCATGTATGAATGATTGCGGACGTTGTCCGCAAGGGCGGACCGCAGGACGACGTGTTATGCAGGAATGGCCGCGGACCAGGGGATGGCGCGTACAGAAATGATCGCGGATGCGGACCGCAGGATGACCGTCCTGCATGATCTAACACTGCCGCGGCTGCGGGCGGATTGCGGTTGTCGTTTGGCGCCGGATGCTGCGTTTTGGCCTTTCGTTTATTATTACATGAAAACGCCAATAAAAAGAATCAAACGTTGACAAACGGCGATAAACGATAAGAAAATGGAAGCAGCAACAGACTAACGGAAACGATGGGCGGGGGAAGCATGCTGCAGCAGACGGAAGGCTTCATTATTGATTTGGACGGCACGGTATATAAAGGAAAGCGGCTGATCGAAGGGGCGGCGGAGACGGTCGCGCGGCTGAAGGAGCGCGGCAAGAAAATCGTCTTTCTCAGCAACCGGGGCAATATTTCGCGGCAAATGTGCCACGACAAGCTGACCGGCATGGGGCTGTCCGCAGCGCCGGAGGAAATTATGCTGACCTCGACCGTGACGGCGATGTATTTGCGTGACGAGCAGCCGGGCTGCCGGGTATGGGCGCTCGGCGAGCAGGGGCTGAGAGACGAGCTGACCGCGCACGGGGTAGAGCTGGCGGACAAGCCGGAGCATGCCGACTGGCTGGTCATCACCCTGCACGAAACGCTCACTTACGCGGAGCTGAATATGGCGTTCCGGGCGGTCCGGCACGGTGCGGGGATCATCGCCACGAATGAGGACAAAACGTTTCCCGGCGACGACGGCGACGCCATCGACGTCGCGGGCATGATCGGCGCGATCGTTCATTCAACGGGACGGGAGGTCGATCTGGTCATCGGCAAGCCGTCGGCGCGCATGGCGAAGGCGGCGCTGGATACGCTCGGACTGCCGCCGGAGCGATGTATGGTGATCGGCGACAGCCTGGCCAGCGATATTACGCTCGGCCGCCGGGCCGGCATACAGACGGCTCTCGTGCTGACCGGCTCGGTCAAACGAAAGGACGTACCGGAAAGCGGCGACAGCCGGCCGGATTACGTATGGGAGTCGCTTGCGGATCTGCTGCGTTACCTGTAACATCAGCCCGCCAGCCGCAGTGTACGGCAGCTGAGGGAAGCGGAAGCTGCGGCTGCGCCTGGACTGCGTCGGGAAGCGGAGACGCTGGCGATACGCTTCTTTATTACAGGTCGAGCTTTCGATATAATGGAGGAAATAGAAATAAATGGGGGCAGGGCTTATCCGCTTGCTGACCAAACTTGCGCTGATCGGCATCATTTTTGCCTGGATATTCGGATTCGAATTCAAACCGGTCAAGGCGATGGCGGGCGACCTCGCGCTGCAGGCGCTCGGGTCCGATCTCGTCAGCCAGCTGCTCGCGCAGCGGGAGACGATCGAAGTCCGTTATTCGGGGAACAAGAAGGAGCTGTCGTCCCATTTCGCGGCGCTGCTGCGCGATGCCGTTTCGTCCAATGACTATATCGCTTATATCGTCGATTCCTATATGTATACGGTCCGGACGTGGGGAACGGCCGCCGATATTAAGGTGCGCGTCACTTACCGTGAAAGTGCGGTGCAGACGCAGGAAGTCGACAGCCGAGTCGGGCTGCTGCTGAAGCAGATCGTGAAGCCGGGCATGTCGCAGGCGGATACAGTCAAGGCGATTCACGACTGGATCGTGCTTCATACGGCATACGACGTCACGCTGAAGCGGTACACGGCCTATGACGCGCTGACGTCGGGTACGGCCGTTTGCCAGGGCTATGCGCTGCTGGCGTACCGGATGCTGCAGCAGGCGGGGATCGAATCGCGCATCGTCGAGGGCTCGGTCGATTCGGGCAGCCATGTGTGGAACCTGGTCCATATCGGCCGGCAGTGGTACCATATGGATGTCACCTGGGACGACCCGGTACCGGACCGCAAAGGGAACGTCAGTCATGCCTATTTTCTGAGAAACGACGCGGAGATGCGGCGCGACCACACCTGGTCGAAACCGTATCCGGCCGCTTCAGGGTTGCCGGAGCCGACGATATAACGGAAAAGGCTTCCGAACGCTGCATGCGCGCTCTGCGCATCGGCATTCGGAAGCCTTTTTGAGCATAACGGAAGCCTGGAGATTCGCGGATACCCGGCAGTGCGTGTACCGGCCTCGGGGCTACTCCCGCTTGCGGGCGGTGATTTGCTGCCATACCGAGCCGGCCGCTTCCTCGCCCCGCTCGATCCGCTCGAGGGCGATGCGGGCCTGCAGGCTGACCTCGAACTCGGGATCGCCGCACGCCTCGCGCAGCGCATCCACGGCCGTTTCGTCGCCGGCCTCGTACAGGAAACGCGCCGCCCGCCAGCGGACGAGCTTGTTGCGGTCTTTCAGCGCCTCGATCATCGGACGGGTAGCGGCCGGATCGCCAAGATCGGACAGCGTGTCGCCCGCCGTGCGGCGCACCGATGCCGAAGGGTCGCGCAGCGCTGCAAACAGGTGCGGCAGCGCCTCGGGCACGCGCAGCTCGCCGAGATAGACGACGGCCAGTCTCCGGATGGAGACGTTCTCGTCGGCCGATGCTTTGGCGAGCAGCGGCAGCATTTCCGGCGCCGGCGCCGTGCGCGAAAGCGCCTCGTAGCGGACGCTCCAGTCCGGCGACGCCAGCCGTTCCGCCAGCTGTTCAGCCGTAAGCGGCGCAGGGCGCGCCGGCGGGGCCGCTTCCGCGCCGGCATCCGGCTGCTGTCTGGCCGCTTCGGCCAGCTCGTCCAGCCGCTCCTGCGGGTATGCGGCATCGAGCTCCCGGACGAGCTCGGCGGCGATGTCCTCCGGCTCGCCGTAACGGACACCGAGCTCCTCCAGCTTCCGCTCGCGAATCATCGAGGCGCCGGCCGCCGCGCTCACGGCCTCGCCGAATTTCGCCGGCAGCGCCTCGCGCACCTCGCGGTCGCCGAAGCGGACGCGCACCTGGATCGGGATGCCCCGATACAGCTGCACGAACGCGTGTGCCTCGCCGAAGCTTTCGCGCGGCGCGCCGCCGCCGTCCGCGGCGCCTTCGCCGCTCTGCAGCGCGGCCCGCGCCTCCGCCAGGATGCGCTCCCAGTCCGCGCCGGGCTTGCGGTCGAGTGCGATAAAATCGGCGGTGCGGAACAGCCCCCGCACGCCGTCGATCGCGAGCAGCGCCCGCAGCGGCTCGGACGCCGCGCCGGCTTCGGACGGCGCGTAGCTTTCGCGCCGCCCGGGCGGGAGCTTCTCGTCCACGTTCAGCTTCATCGTATTCGGGCTGGGCGTCGGTTCGATCGAAACAAGCTTCATAGGGTTATCCTCCGTTCGTGAACGTTTTCTAACAATTCTTTTTTACCGGGTGTCCCCGTCAAGCAGCCGGAACCGCTTCAGAAGGCCCGCGACGCTTTATTCGGAGAGGGTTACGATGCTATTTAGTGTATACGAAACCGGCGCAGAAAGGAAATTTCGCCTGGAGCGGGCCGTTGGGCTTGGTACCCCCTGGGGGTTTGCGTATTCCGGCGCCGATTGATATCGTAGACAGTAAGGATAAGAAGAAGATCGATGGGGAGACGAGAAGGAGGACATTTTGCGGAATGCGTTATGAAAATCTATATCCGGCGGCCACCGTCAAGACGTTCAAGGAATTGCGAAAATGGAGGCAGGAGCGGGCGCGGAAAATGAAAGCCAAGGACTATTCCTTCACGATTCCGTCCGTGCCGCCGGATATTGCTTATTTGAAAGGGAATTTCCGGGAGCCGTCGCTCACCTGGGTCGGGCATTCGACCTTTCTGCTGCAGCATTCCGGCCTTAATATCGTGACCGACCCGGTGTGGGCCGGGCAGCTGGCGATGCAGCGGCGGCTGTCGCCTCCGGGCATCCCGGTCGAAGCGATGCCTCCGGTGGACGTCGTGCTGATCTCGCATTCCCATTACGACCATCTGCACATAGGCTCGCTGCGGCAGCTGTCGGGCGGCAAGACGCTGATCGTACCGGCGGGTCTGGCGGATAAGCTGCGGCGCAAAGGCTTTTCCTCCATTATCGAGCTGAACTGGTGGGAGGCGGCGACGATCGGCGGCGTCCGGTTTACGTTCGTGCCTTCCCAGCATTGGACGAGGCGAACCCCATTCGACATGAACCGTTCCCATTGGGGCGGGTATATCATCGAGAGTGCCAGAAAAATGACAGGCTTAAACGGCGGCGGAGCCGGGGAGCGTGAGCATGCGCAAAGCGGGGAGCGGGTGAGACCCGCGGCGGGCCTAAGCCCCACCGTCTATTTTGCCGGTGACAGCGGGTATTTCGACGGTTTCAGAACGATCGGCGAACGATTTGCGATCGACTTGGCGCTGATGCCGATCGGGGCGTACGAGCCGGAATGGTTCATGAGCCCCCAGCACGTGACGCCGGAGGAGGCTTTGCGCGCGTTCCTCGAAACCGGGGCGCGCTGGTTCGTGCCGATGCATTACGGCTCGTTCCGGCTCGCCGACGATACGCCCCGGGAGGCGCTGGACCGCCTGGAAGCCGGCCGCGCGAAGCTGGGGCTCGCGCCGGAGCGGATCATCCTGCTGCCGCACGGCGAGACATGGCGCCTGAACGGTTGAGGCCGGCCGCCGCTGCGGTGCCCGCTGCAAGCCTCGACGGCTGCCCGTGTGACGGCAAAGCCGATTTGACCGCTATACTCGGCAAGAAAGGCGCCGCTGTGCTATAATGAAGAGATGAACGAAATTGAGAGACAAGGACGGGATCCGAAGAAATGATCAGCACGAGCGGCGTGACGCTTCGCTACGGGAAGCGGGCGCTTTTTGAAGACGTGAATATTAAATTTACGCCGGGCAACTGTTACGGCCTGATCGGAGCGAACGGCGCGGGCAAATCGACGTTTCTGAAAATATTGTCCGGCGAAGTCGAGCAGACGAACGGCGAGGTGCACATTACGCCGGGCGAGCGAATCGCCGTACTCAAGCAGAACCATTACGAATACGACGATTATCGGGTGCTCGAAACGGTCATTATGGGCCACAAGAAGCTGTATGACGTGATGAAAGAGAAGGACGCGATCTACGCGAAAGCCGAGTTTACCGACGAAGACGGCATGCGCGCGGGCGAGCTCGAGGCCGAATTCGCGGAAATGAACGGCTGGGAAGCGGAATCCGAAGCGGCCGGCATGCTGAACGGCCTCGGCATTCCGCCGGAGCTGCACGACAAGCAGATGGCGGAGCTCTCCGGCAACGAGAAGATCCGCGTGCTGCTGGCGCAGGCGCTGTTCGGCTCGCCGCACATCCTGCTGCTCGACGAGCCGACCAACCATCTGGATATGCAGTCGATCGAGTGGCTGGAAAACTTTTTGGCCGGCTACGAAGGCACTGTTATCGTCGTCTCCCACGACCGTCACTTCCTGAACACGGTCTGCACGCACATCGCGGACATCGATTTCGGCAAAATCCAGCTGTACGTCGGCAACTACGATTTCTGGTACGAGTCGAGCCAGCTGGCGCTGCAGCTCATGCGCGACCAGAACAAGAAGAAGGAAGACAAAATCAAAGAGCTGCAGGCGTTCATCCAGCGCTTCAGCGCAAATAAATCGAAGGCGAAGCAGGCGACGTCCCGGAAGAAGCTGCTCGATAAAATTTCGCTGGACGACATTCGTCCGTCGAACCGCAAATATCCGTTCATCAACTTCAAGCCGGAGCGCGAGGCAGGCAAGCAGCTGCTGCTCGTCGAAGGCTTGACGAAGACGATCGACGGCAGTACCCTGATCGACAACCTGACCCTTACGGTGAACAAAGGCGACAAAATCGCCCTGGTCGGCCCGAACTCGCTGCCGAAGACGGTGTTGATGCAGCTGCTCGTCGGCGAGCTTACGCCTGACAGCGGCACGTATCAATGGGGCGTGACGACGGCGCAGGCTTATTTCCCGAGAGAGAACTCCGCTTACTTCGACGGGGTGGAGCTCAATCTGGTCGACTGGCTGCGCCAATATTCGAAGGATCAGGACGAGAATTTCATCCGCGGCTTCCTCGGCCGGATGCTGTTCTCCGGCGACGAGGCGCTCAAGAAGGCGAGCGTGCTCTCCGGCGGCGAGAAGGTGCGCTGCATGCTGTCGAAAATGATGCTGTCCGGCTCCAACGTGCTGCTGATGGACGAACCGACGAACCATCTCGACCTCGAATCGATTACGGCGCTCAACAACGGCCTTATCGACTTCGACGGCACGTTGATCTTCACTTCGCACGACCATCAATTCGTGCAGACGATCGCGAACCGGATCGTGGAAATTACGCCGAACGGCGTCATCGACCGGATGATGACATATGATGACTACCTCGAGAGCGCAGAAATCAAGGCGATCCGCGAACGGATGTATCCGCCGGAATAAGCCCTCGCTGCCCGTTCCCGCCATCGTCGGACCGCGGTCAGTGGAAGGCGGCTTACCGGAATTATGAAAGACGACAAAGGCGTTCCCAGCGGCAGCTTTCTGCCGGGGAACGCCTTTGTCGTGTGTAACGCTGGCGGCGTTTTACTTGTCGTTCAACTTATGGATCATATTGTCGATCAACTGTGCGGCTTCGGCGCGGTTTGCCGTCCCGTGCGGAACAAACGCGGCCGAGGTGCGGCCTTTCACGAGCCCGAGCCCGGTCGCTTCCTTCACATATGCGATCGCCCAGGATGAGATCGACGCCTCGTCCTTGTATGAGGCCGGAACAGCGGCTTCGGCCGGTTTGCCCTTCGCCGCCTCATAGCCTCGCATCGCCATTGTGACCATCTCCTCGCGGCTGATCGCGGCGCCGGGAGCGAATTTCGCGCCGCTTACGCCCTGCACGATGCCGGCTTGAACGGCGGCGGCGACATCCTGCGCGTACCAGGCGCCCGCCGGAACATCGCCGAATTTCAGCGCCGCCTTGTCCGTCAAGCCAAGCGCCCGTACGAGCAGCGCGGTAAATTCGGCGCGGGTGACGGTGCGGAGCGGTTCAAACGTCGTATCGCCGGTGCCGGTGACAATCCGCTTGGCGTACAGCTCCTTGATCGCGGGTGAGGCCCAGTAGCCTTCCGGCACGTCGAAGAACGTCTTGTCGATTTCCATGACCGCGTAAGCGCTGAAGTGTGTAATCGGGGCAGTGAATATGCCGTCCTCGTACACGCCGCCGATATATTCCGGCGCTCCGCCGTCCGGGAAGTAGTAGATTGCGGACAGCTTCGAATCGGCGTCCTCATCGGAACGGAGCCGCAGCGTCACCGGCTGGTTAAACTGATGCAGCTCGTAGACTGAGCCGTCCGCGGCCATCCACTGCAGCGCGAACGTGTAGACCGGGCTGGCCAGGGCGGCATCCGCTCCGGGCTTGACCGTGTCGTCCGCGGCCGTCTTGACCGTAAGCGCAATCGTTCCGTCCTTCCGCTGCCCGCTCGTCAGCTGATCGGTCAGCTGCGTGAACATGCCGGGCGGGATTTCGAGCTCGGCGCTGCCCGCGGTCACGTACAGAGGCGCATTCCCCAGCAAAGCGGCCGTATCGGCCGGCAGCTTCAGCGTCGTGTAGCCTTCCGCCAGCGAAACGGTCACTTTGCCGCTGCCGTCCGGCTTCAGCTCCTCCGCCCCGACGGTCATGACGCCGTCCGGAGCGGCCGGCGAGACCGGCGCCGTGGGAGCTCCCCCGCTGCCCGATGAGGAACCGCCGCTCGGCCCGATGAGGACAATCGCGTCGGAATCAGTGTCGATCGTGCTTGACGCAAGAGACGAGCTGACCGTCTTGACGGCGGGGAGCTTCAATTCGGCGCTGCCGTTCGTCAGCGCCTCGAACGTAAAGGTCGCCAACGTAAGCGATTCGCTGTCTCCCGCCGTATTCCCGGTCTTGGTGTGGGCGAAGACGACATGCGTTCCGCCGTCCTGCGATACGGCGGCCTGCGTGGAGAAGCCGACCGCCGAAGTCGTTTCGCTGCCCTTCTTGAAGGAGAGCAGCCCCGGATCGTAATACAGATCCACCTCATACGCATAAACGTCTTGCAGATCGTTCCCCTGTACGGTGACCGTAAATTCGTCGCCGGCGTTCACGGCGCTTTTGGAGGTCTGCAGGGTAACGGAGGGCGTGCCGGCGGCTGCAGCCGCCGGATGACCGGGCAGCATCGCCGCGATCGCCAGCCAGATCGTCGTAAACAGCGTCAGCTTTGTACGCGCCATGTGCAGGTTCGTCCTTTCTCGTATAGTGAAGCGGATTGACGCGGCACGGTTATTCGCCTCCGGGCAGAGCCGGAACGCTTGACGGAGCGACCCGGTTGTGCGTCGCCTGCTCGTAGGAATAGCCCAGCTTGATCAGTTCGCCTTCATCGTAAGGACGGCCGAGCAGCTCGATGCCGATCGGGGTGCCGCTGGAGACGAATCCGGCCGGCAGGCTGATCGCCGGGAAACCGGAGAACGGACTGAGCCGATTGGCATTGCCCGAGCTCGTTCCCGTTGGGCCTGTCGTCGACGGATACAGAATCGCGTCCAGATTGTTGTACGCCATCAGTCCGAGCAGCGACTGCTGGGTGGTGCGTGTCCGGAACAGCAGGATGTCTTTATAATCCTCGGTATCGAGCGATTCGACCGCATTTCGGGTTTTCAACGTATTGGCCAGCGACGGCAGGAAATCCGTGCCGGACGCGATGATGTCCGAAAGCGAATGATAGCGGACCTTATTCGGATCGACCAGTCGCGGATCGCTCAAATAGTCGTTCAAGTTGAACTTGAATTCGTACCCACTGAGGCTCGGGTACTGCAAAATCGCCGAAATGTTCGGGATGTTCACGCCGATAACCGTGGCGCCCTGCGCCCTCATGTCGTCGGCGGCTTTGTTCAGCAGCGACAGCACTTCGGGATTGTTCCCCGTGACGGACGTATCGAGCACAAGGCCGATGCGGGCGCCTTTCAGGCCGTCTTTGACCAAATATTGCGTATAGCTGGCCGGCTTGCGGCCGACGCTGCCGGCCGTCGCGATATCGTGCGGATCGTAGCCGCTGATCGCGTCCAGCATGATGGCGGCGTCCGAAACCGTCCGGGCCATCGGACCGCCGACGTCCTGGGAAAGGGCGAGCGGAATGATGCCGTCCCGGCTGGTCAGGCCGATGGTCGGCCGGATGCCGACGACGCTGTTGTACGAGGACGGGATGCGGATCGAGCCGCCCGTATCGGTACCGAGTCCCGCAACGGCAAAGTTGGACGCGAGCGCCGCGCCGGTACCGCCGCTGGAGCCGCCCGGATTTTTGGTCAGATCGTACGGATCCTTCGTCTGGCCGCCGAGCGAGCTGTTCGTATCGGTGTTGATGGCGAATTCGCTCAGGTTCGCTTTCGCCAGGATGATCGCGCCGGCATCCTTGAGCTTTTGAATCATATAAGCGTCGCTGACGGTCTGGTTGTCCGAAAGACAGGTACAGCCGGCGCTTGTCGGCATGCCGACCGTATCGTAGTTATCCTTGACGATAATCGGGATGCCGTGCAGCAGGCCGCGCGGGCCTTTCTCCTTGCGCTCCTTGTCGAGGCTTGCCGCGATCGACAGCGCGTCGGGATTGACCGTGATGATCGAGTTGATCGCCGGTCCCTGCTTGTCGTAGGCGGCGATCCGGTCCAAATACATGTGGACGAGCTGCACCGACGTCAGCTTGCCGGCGGCCATTGCGTTTTGAATCGACATAATATCCGTTTCCATCAGATGGAACGGCTGGCCGTTGTCGTACAGGACGATTTTTCCGAGCGACGCGAGGTCCGGCAGGTCGATAACGCCGTTATGGTTGAAGTCGCCTGCGGAAACGCCGCTCCACCCGGCATCCTGCGAACCGGTTCCGAAGCTTTTAATCAAAAGGGTGAGGTCGCCGACGTCGATGACGAGATTGCCGTTCAGATCGCCTTCGGGAGAGCCGGAAATGTGGACCGCAAGCTCATCCTCCGGCGTGGCCGAAGTGCCTCCATTGTCGAGCCCGAGCTCGACGGAGCCCGCGATGCCGCTTGGATCGGCAGCCGCTTTGGCCGTGAAGGCGAGCGTCAGCACGGTGCCGCCGTCCGTCAGGCTTCCCGACGTTTTCGCCGCGACGACGGTCACTTTGCCGGGCTCGTCGTTTTCGCCGAGCATGCTGACGGAGGCGCCGGGCGCCGCATGGTTGTAGTCGAACAAGGTCGGATCGTATGTAAACGTAAATTTTCCTGCGCTTGCGGCGTAGGTTGCTCCGGTTACGGTGACGTCAACGTTGAACGGCTCGCCGATGCTGACGGAAGATGGGCCGGACAGCTGGACCGCACTGGATTGGACGGACGTCTGCACGGTCGAATCCGCTGCGCCCTCGGCGTAAGCGCCGGATGTTAATACGGGCGCGTTCATTGCCGTAAAGACCAAGGAAAGACTGATCATCAGCAGGCCCGTAAATTTGGATAATGTTCGAAGCATGACTACCTCCCCGTTTCTTCTAGCAGAAAATGTTTTTTAGTATGACGTGCAGCTTACAGGCGGATCAAAATTTCGACGGAATCCTGCAGCACCCCCTGGAGTCTATCTTTTAATGTTAGTAAACCTAACATAATAATAGGGAGTTCCTTATTTTTCGGCAAACGGTTAATAGCCGCAAAAAATCGCTTACAACCCGTGTTTTTTCCTTTTTTTCCCCGATTACCCTCATGATGCTGTGCTCTGTAACATTTGCGATGCTTTACGGGAATTGTGTCATGATAGATCACATTTTCGCGGTCGGAGGTTTCTTCACGGGCGGTTTTTCAAAACAGGACAGGAGGTTGGACAAAAGAGGCAAGCGGCTGTGCGCCAAATCGGTCCGCTTCTTCTTGCATGCGTCCGAATGTGCTATAGTTGAGGGTAACGAGAAGGTTCCGCGTTAGATTCGAAGGGGTGGAAAGTCAGCGATGAAACTGTATACGAGAACGGGAGACGGGGGCAAGACCTCCGTCAAAGGCGGCCGCGTCCGCAAGGACGACATTCGCGTCGAAGCGTACGGCACGATCGACGAGCTGAATGCATTCGTCGGCCAGGCTGCGGCTGCGGCAGCGGCGGATGGGAATTTAGAACAGCTGGCGGCCGAGCTGCTCGAGATTCAGCAGGAGCTGTTCGACTGCGGCTCGGACCTGGCTTTTGCGGATCCGGAAGGCAAAGCGTACAAAATGACCGCCGAGCCCGTACAGCGGCTCGAAGCGTGGATCGACGCGCACATTGCGGCCGCTCCGGAGGTGACGCGGTTCATTCTGCCGGGCGGAAGCGCCGTCTCGGCTTTGCTGCACGTCTGCCGGACCGTCTGCCGCCGGGCGGAGCGCCGGGCGGTGACGCTTGCCGCCGGGCTGCCGGTCAACGAGGATGTGCTCAAATATATCAACCGGCTGTCCGATTATTTCTTCGCGGCCGCCCGGTCGGCGAACGCGAAGCTCGGCGTGGCGGACACGGAATACGTGCGCAGCGCAGAAGTATTTCGCAAAAACCGCAAATGAGCGAAACCGTCTATTACGAGCCGCTGGCGGTTCGGATTACGGAGCGCGAAGAGGGCCTTACCGTCCGCACGGCGCTGGAGCGGCGGCTGGGCGTATCCCGCAAGCTGCTTTCCCGGCTTAAGCTGACGGAGGAGGGAATTACGCTGAACGGACGGCGGGTCTACACGAACGAGCGCGTACATGCCGGCGATCTGCTGGCGGTGCGGATGGAGCAGGAGCGGTCGGACGATATTTTGCCGCAGCCGATGCCGCTCGATATCGTGTACGAGGACCGCGATCTGCTGGTTGTCGGCAAGCCGCCGGGCATGGTCGTGCATCCGACGCACGGCCACTACACGCATACGCTGGCCAACGGCGTCGTCTGGCATTGGCGGGAGCGGGGCGAAACGGTCCGTTTCCGCCCGGTGCACCGGCTGGACGAAGATACGTCGGGTCTGGTGGCCGTCGCCAAAAATCCGTACGTGCACCAGCAGCTGTCGGAGCAGCATCGGGATGGAGGAATGGATAAGGTGTATATCGCCTTCGTCTACGGCTGCCCGCCGGCGGAATCGGGAACGGTGGACGAGCCGATCGACCGGAATCCCGAGGCGCCGCATATCCGCATCGTTACTCCGGACGGTTATCCGTCCGTTACGCACTATACGCTTGCCGAGCGGTACGGCAGCCGTGCGGCGTCGAAGGTGAAGCTGAGGCTGGAAACCGGCAGGACGCACCAGATTCGCGTTCATATGAAGCATATCGGCTGCCCGCTGATCGGGGACGCGATGTACGGCTTCGCGTCCGATCCGGCAGCGTGCGGCCCGTTAGCGCCGGAGCTGGAAGCGGCAGCCTCCCGCCAAGCGCTCCATGCGGCCGAGCTCGGGCTTACGCATCCCGTGACGCGCGAACGGATGCGCTTCACCGCTTCGCTCCCTCCGGACCTGCAGACGCTCGAAGCAAAGCTTCGCGAGCTGCCGAAGAAGATCTAGCGGGCGCAGGACTGCTAAGCGGACTTTTTGCGAAAAACGCGGCAGGCGATGATCATCTTTTTTGGGGGAAGGTGAAACAGAGTGCGCACGTTTACGAAAACCGGTCGGCCGGCATCGCGCCGGCCGACCGCGGAAGACCGGGAGCTTTCCATCGGCGGAGCGAACGTCCGCGCCGGCCGTCAGGCGCCGGCGATGTCGCCCGGCCATGTCCTGCAGCTGCAGCGTTCGATCGGCAACCGCGCCGTCACACACCTGCTGAGCCGCGGAGGTCAGCCGGTGATCCAGCGGGTCATCGACATCGGCGGCGAGACGATTACGCACGGATCCCGCAAGGTGAATGCGCTCTTTACCGGCGTCGTCATGCCCGAAATGGAGCGGCTCGGCTTTAAAACCTACGGCATCAAGTCCCGGCTGGTCGATTATATCAAGAACAACGATTTGACATTTCGATCGAACCAAGAGTTTCTTCAGCAATTCGGCGCTTGGCTCGGGACGCAGACGCGCAATGTCAAAGGCGGCAAAACGACGCCGGTATTAAAGAAATTCGATATCGGTTCATTGGCCCGCCCGAAATGGTCCGACGCGCTCAAAGGGAAGCTCGGGTTCCAGGGCGGCGACAACATCCGGCACGTCATCCGCAACGCGACGCTCAAAAGGGCGCTGCAGATCGAATTTAACAAATACGGCGGCGACCTCGGCACGCAAAAGAGACGGATGGAAGAGATTGCGGCCGCGCTTGGCGTGAATTTAACGCCAACCGATACGATCGATAAAATTTCGGCTCAGATTTATAACCACGTTTATTTGAACGAAGCCAACCTGTTTTCCGGTCAGGGCCCGTACAATCAGATTATCGGATTCTCCGCCGATACGGTCAAAAACTACGGCGAGGAATTGATCGGCATGGGAGACGATATGGTATCGCCGGCGGAAGTGTTTGAAACGGTCCGGCGCCGCGTGATCGACGCCAGCCTAAAGGTCGGAATCCCGGTGCCGAATCCCGTTACGGACGATTTGACCAGCGTTTTGCAGGCGGTGATCGTGCAGACGACGGAGAGCGGCCAAAAAATCGATTTTATCGAAGCGGAAGAGCTCGGCGATTTAATTGCCGATATCGGGCTCAATTTTGGATTCGACCTGATCGACGGCAGGGTGCCCGAGGATCAGGGAAACGTCTCGAAGCGCCAAGGCATGCTGATCAAGGTCGAGACGGCGCTGCAAACTTTTATCGGATCGGATGGCGGGCAGGGCGACTTGAAAACGATTTTCGCCGAGTTCATGTCGATTACGCGATAGCGGTACCGGATCGAAACGGTATATCGCGATCTGACATGCATTCTGCTGGAAAAGCAAGGAGCGGGTAGCGAATGAATAAATTGACCGTCTACGGGTATCCGAAATGCGGCACCTGCCGCAGCGCGGTCAAATCGCTGGAAAGCAAAGGATACGAGCTCGAGCAGCACAATTTGTTCGAGCAGGCGCCGCCGGCGGAAGTGCTGGCGAAGCTGATCGCCCTCAGCGGTCTGGAAGCGAAAAAGTTTTTCAATACGTCCGGAGAGGCGTACAAAGAGATGAAGCTGAAGGATAAGCTGACGGGCCTGTCCGAACAGGAGCGCATCGAGCTCCTCGCGTCGAACGGCAGGCTGATCAAACGACCGATCGTCACGGACGGCAAGCGGGCGACCGTCGGCTACAAGGAAGACGAATACGACCGCGTCTGGCGCGGTTAGAGGCCGGAAGGGGACGGACATTGAACGACAAAACATGGCGGGCGGCCCGGCTGTCGCGGCTGGGCTCGTCGATTTTCGCCGAGGTGGCGGAGTGGAAAAGAGAGGCGGTCCTCGCGGGGACGGACGTGATCGATCTCAGCATCGGAAGCCCGGACCTGCCCCCTTCCGAGTCGGTAAGGCGGGCGCTTGGCGAGGCAGCTCAGCGGGCTGACGCCTATGGCTATCCCGGCTCGAGGGGAAGCGCGGCGTTTCTGGAGCAGGCGGCGGAATGGCTCGCTTTCCGTTTCGGCATCCGTATTGATCCGGGCGACGAGCTCGTCTCGCTGATGGGCTCGCAGGACGGGCTGGGCCATTTGGCTCTGGCACTATGCGACCCAGGCGATATCGCGCTCGTTCCAGACCCGGGCTACCCGGTTTATATGGCCGGGCTTGCGCTGGCGGGCGTTGAACCGCACCCGATGCCGCTGCGCGCGGAGAACGGATTTCTTCCGGACCTGGATGCCATTCCGGAGGCCGTCTGGAAACGGGCGAAATTCATGCTGCTGAACTTTCCGAGCAACCCGGTATCGGCGGTGGCGGGACTCGAATTTTTCGCCAAAGCGGTCGAGGCGGCG
Source organism: Paenibacillus humicola (assembly GCF_028826105.1). NCBI lineage: Bacteria > Bacillati > Bacillota > Bacilli > Caryophanales > Paenibacillaceae > Paenibacillus > Paenibacillus humicola. The sequence continues at coordinate 4,422,554 of NZ_JAQGPL010000001.1, read as the reverse complement.
AAGCGGCACGGCGTGCTGATCGTCCATGACCTCGCATATTCGGAGCTGGCGTTCGACGGCTATCGGCCGCCGAGTATCCTGCAGGTCGACGGAGCCAAGGAGACGGCCGTCGAGTTCCATTCGCTCTCGAAAAGCTTCAACATGGCCGGCTGTCGGATCGGTTTTCTGGCCGGCAACCGGACGGCGGTCGCCGCGCTTCGCGAGCTGAAGGCGAATATCGATTACGGCGTGTTTCTGCCGGTGCAGGAAGCGGCCGTGACCGCGCTGAAGGAAGATATGGCAGGCGCAGGCGTCAAAGCGGCGTCCGTATACGAGCGCAGAAGGGACGTTTTTCTCGAAGCGCTCGCCGCCGAAGGCTGGCGGGTTAAGAGGCCCAAAGCGACCATGTTCGTCTGGGCCCCGCTTCCCCCGATGCGCTGGGAGCAGGACATCCCTTGGGACTCGAGGCGCATTTCCCGGGAAATGCTGAGCCGGTCCGGCGTCGCCGTCGTTCCCGGCGATGCGTTCGGCGCGGAAGGCGAAGGGTATGTCCGCATCGCGCTGGTGGAACGGGAGGAGCGGCTCCTGGAAGCGGCGGGCAGAATCGGGCGTTTTATCAGGGGAGAATAAGTTCACGAATGCGGGAGGAGAACAGGATGAACGGCAACGAGAGTTCAGGGAAAAGACTGCTGCTGGTGGACGGGATGGCGCTGCTGTTCCGGGCGTTTTTCGCCAATTCCTACGGCGGCACCGTGAGGCGGACAAGCGCCGGCGTTCCGGTGAATGCGATTTACGGCTTCGTCAAATATTTTATGGATGCGGTGCAAAAATTCGAACCGACCCACGTCGCCTGCTGCTGGGATATGGGCAGCACGACGTTCCGGACGTCGCAGTACGAGGGCTACAAGGCGAACCGGCCGGAAGCCCCGGAGGATTTGATTCCGCAGTTCGACCTCGTGAAGGAGGTCGTGAGCAGCTTCGGCGTTCCGAATATCGGAATCGCCGGCTTCGAAGCGGACGACTGCATCGGGACATTGGCTAAACGGCACAGCACGGACGCCGAGGTGTTCGTGCTGTCGGGCGATCACGACCTGCTGCAGCTGGTCGACGAGCGGATCACGGTCGTCATCATGAAGAAGGGGCAGGGCAACTATGCCGTCTATACCCCGCAATTTTTGATGGAGGAGCGGCAGCTGACGCCCGAGCAGGTGATTTGCGTCAAGGGGCTGATGGGCGACACGAGCGACAATTACCCCGGCGTGCGCGGCATCGGCGAGAAAACGGCGCATAAGCTCGTGCAGGAATTCGGCTCCGTCGACGGCATTTTGGCCAACCTGGACAAGCTGTCCAAAAGCGTCCGGGCCAAAATCGAAGCTGATCTTGACATGCTCCATCTGTCGCGCGACCTGGCCCGCATCCGCTGCGACGCGCCGGTCGAGCTGGAGCTGGGCGAATGCGGCTGGGCGGTCAACCGGGCGCAGGTGATGAATAAATTCGAGGAGCTGGAATTCCGCAGCTTGATGACGTTGATCGGCTAAACGAAAACAGAAGCGAAACGAATTAAAACCCTCAGGGACGAGCGCTTGAAAAAAATAGCGCCTGCTTCTGAGGGTTTTTCGTTTTACGAAGCCGTGTGGATTGACCCCCGCCTCATTCCCCAATCATCGCAATAGAAATCCAATCGTTGTCTCGTAGCTGACGACTTCGCCGCGTCCGTATAATGGACGTATTGAGGTGATCGAATGCTTGACCGCTTGTACAAATACCGCTGGCAATACGTGATGATCGCGCCGGCCGTCGTTTTATTGTTTCTGTTCAGCTATATCCCCATGGCGGGCATCCAGGTGGCGTTCAAAAACTTTCATATCGGCAATACGATGTGGACCAGCCCGTGGGTCGGGCTGGACAACTTCGCCTTCCTCCAGGACGACCAGTTCTGGTCGGTGGTGAAGAATACGATTTATATCGCCGTCCTGAAATTCGTGTTCGGGTTTCCCGCTCCGATCGCGCTGGCGCTGCTGATCAATGAGGTGCGGCACAGCGGCTTCAAACGATTCGTGCAGTCGGTCAGCTACCTGCCGCATTTCTTCTCCTGGATCGTCGTGGCCTATATTCTGCAATCGCTGCTGACGCTGGACGGCGGGCTCGTGAACCAAATGATCGCGGGCTTGGGCGGCCAGCCGGTTTTCTTCCTCGGCTCGACTGATTGGTTCCGGCCGATGATCGTGGCGAGCGGCCTGTGGAAGGAGGTCGGCTGGAACACGATCCTGTATCTCGCGGCCATCACGACCATCGATCCGCAGCTGTACGAGGCCGCGAGAGTCGAAGGCGCGGGCCGGTGGGCGCAAGTCCGGCACATCACGCTGCCCGGCATCCTGCCGACGATCTCGATCGTGCTCATCCTGAGCATGCCCAGCCTGATCGCAGTCGGCATGGATCAGATTTATCCGCTCATGAACCCGGCCAATCAGCCGGTGGCGGACGTGCTCGACACGTATATTTTGCGGAGCGGGCTTCAGCAGGGATATTTCGGCATGGCGACGGCCGTCGGCCTGCTGTCCTCCGCGATCAGTCTCCTGCTCGTGCTGATCACGAATAAGACCTCGCGCAAAATCAACGGGGAGGGGCTCTGGTAAGCATGAAACGTTCCGCATCGGACCGAATCGGACAAACCGCCATCCATGTCGTGCTCCTTCTCTTATGCTTGTCGGTCATTTACCCTTTCCTGTACATGCTTGCGATTTCCTTGAACGTAGGCAGCGATGCGGCCAAAGGGGGCGTATATCTATGGCCAAGGCAGTTCACGCTGTATAACTACGAGGTCGTGCTGGGCAACGTCGTGATCCGGCACGCCTATCTGATCACGATCGCCCGGACGATTGCCGGGACCGTGTCCGGTCTGCTCGTGACGCTGCTCGCGGCGTTCGGCTTGTCTTACCGGCTGCTGCCGGCCAGGCGCGTCCTGCTCGGCTACGTCCTGATTACGATGCTGTTCAGCGGCGGACTGATTCCGTTCTATATTCAGCTGTTCCAATTGTCGCTGCTCAACACGTTCTGGGTGTACATCATCCCGTCCGCGTTCTCGGCCTGGAACATGTTTGTCATGATGAAGTTTATCCAGGGCATTCCCGAGGCGCTGCTGGAATCGGCCGAGATGGACGGCGCAAGCGCATGGCGCGTGCTGCTCTCCATCGTCGTCCCGCTGTCCAAGCCGATGCTGGCGGCGCTCGGGCTGTTCACCGCGGTTATGCATTGGAACGACTGGTTCGCCGGCGCTTTCTTCGTCTCGGATCAGGACTTGATCCCGGTGCAGACCTTCCTGCAGCAGCTGCTGTCGGCGCAGGACATCTCGGCGGTGCTCGGCTCGAACAACAATGCCGAGGCGATCGCCCGCGGCAACATGCTGTCGACGGTCACCCTGATGTCGATCAAAATGTCGACGGTCATGGTGAGCGCGATCCCGATTCTGTGCGTGTATCCGTTTCTGCAGCGGTATTTCGTCAAAGGCGTTCTGATCGGCTCGGTCAAAGGCTGATCGCTACCAAAGGGTATCAGGCAGCACCACATACCAATTGAAAGAGAATGAAAGGGGAGGCTTGCATGAAGTTTCATCGGTTATCATCGAAAAAGCTTGCGGCAGGGGCGCTGGCGCTCATGCTTGGGCTGACGGCCTGTTCGGGCGGAAGCGGCTCGGGCGGGAGCGGTACCGCCGGGAATGCGGAGACCGGAGCCGCTGCCGGATCCAATTCCGGGGGCTCCAAATCATTCAAGCTGTGGCTTGGCTGGTCGGCGACGATCAACAACGACAGCATGGTACAGAAGTATTGGCGGGAAAAGGAGCCGGGCATCGACGTTCAGCTCGAAGCGACGCAGGGCGATGCGCTGACGGCGCTCAACCTGAAGCTGAACACGGGCGGCTTCGAGGACGCCGCGATTTTCTCGCGCGGCGACGTGGTCAATTCCGCGATGGTCAATTCGGGCACCATTTTGCCGCTGGAGCAGTATTTCAACATGCCGGACAAATACCCCGGGCTGGCATCGATTCCGAAAAAATATTTGGATGCCATGAAGGACAAGGACGGGCATATCTGGTCGATTCCGTCGTGGTTCGATCAGAATCCGGACGATCCGTGGCCGGGCTGGGCGTCTCTCGGCTGGTTCGTACGCTCCGACGTGCTGGAGAAAACCGGCATGACCAAGGACGATTTGAAGACAATCGACGGCGTGGAGAAGTTTCTGAAGCTCGCGGCCCAGCAGAAGGACGCATCGGGCAAAAACTTGATCCCGCTCAGCTTTCTGTCCGACGCAAACGACGAGAACGTCATTTTGAGCACGTTCGGGGTGACGACGGCGACGGCCGGCGGCGTTATTCCGGTGGAAAAGAAAGGCGACAGCTATCAGTTCATTTATGACGATCCTCAGTACAAAGCCGCTTACAAGTGGATGAACAAACTTTACCGGGAAAACCTGCTCGATCACGAAGCGATTACGGACAAGTCCGAGCGCTACCGGGAGAAAAGCAAATCCGGACGTATCGCCGTGAACGCCGGGGGATTTTTCAACATGGACGCGCATATTTGGGAGGTGCTGAACGGACCGACGGAGCCGGCGTGGTATTACGAAACCATTCCGTACCCGAAGGTTGACGGCGTAAGCGCGATCGGCACGAATCAGATCATCAATCCGTATCCGGGCAACGACACCTACATCAGCAAAAAGACGAAAAATCTCGACGCGATTTTGAAATTTTACGATTATACGCTGACGCAGAAGCCGGAGATGCAGCAGGTCGTCAACGAAGGGCCGGCCGGCGTGTATTGGAACTGGACGGATAAACCGCTCGGCAAATGGAAGTTTACCGATTCCAATTACCAGCAGCTGCACGATTCCGGAGACGCAGCGAAGGTCGCGAGCACAAACCCGGGCTTGTATATGACGTCGTCCTACAGCAACGAATGGTATCCGTGGTGGAATTACGACGTCACCGAGCCGAAGGGCCGCCAGAAAACGATCGACTTCACGCAGGCGATCGGCAAAATGGGCGGCGTCCGCGTCGCCGAGCCGCAGGATATGGTCAAGGCGAAGCCGGGCGGCCTGTGGGAGAAGTATTTGCCGGAGCTCGAAAACGTGCGCAAGGAGTTCAAAGCCAAGCTCATCATGGCGAAGGACGCCGCCGCCTTCGAAGCGGCCTGGAACGACTTCCGGTCCGCGCTCGAGAAGCGCGCGCATTGGAGCGAGCTCAAGAAAGAATGGTTCGATACGCTCAAGGAATCCAGCAATTCCTGATCATGCTGCGATGCCAGGGGAAGCCGCCGGTAAAGGCAGCTTCCCCTTTCGGGCGAATAAACGCGTTTGGCCGGGCTTGTGATATACTCCACCTGTATGAAAGGGGTATGACAACTTGCGTCTGCAGCTGGAGAAACTGATTATCGGCTTTACGCGCCGATTGAACCTGAGAAGCAAAATTTTGACCCTATACGTCCTCATTTTGCTGCTTCCGACGCTCGCGCTCGGGAGCGGCGCCGTTTATATGATCATGCGGAGCTTCCACCACAGCTATCTGGTCGCGGCGGACGAATCGGTGCGGCAGACGGCGAAAATCGTGGATTTCAGCAAAATGAGCTACGAGCTGCTGGCCGTCCGGTCGGCGACCGACGGCGAGCTGATCGCCCGGCTCTCGCGGGACTATACGGATATGGCCGACATCGTCGATACGGTCAATTACGTAGACCGCACCTTTCTGATCACGAGCAAATATTTGCCCGGCATCGCGGACTTCCGGATCTATCATACGAACGAGACGCTCGTGCAGGACGGCCAGCTGCTGTGGCGCCCGGAGGCAAGAATGGTATCCGGCATGGACGAGCGCGCCTGGTACAAGGAAGTATCGGAGGACCCGCATTCGCTCCGCTGGAGCACCGTGCCCGGCAACCCGAACCAGATCATTCTGACGCGCAAAATAATCGACAATTCCGGCACACTGCTCGGCGTTGTCTACATCCTGCTGAATTACGACGCCGTATTCGGGGAGCTGTTCGATCATCCGTTCGACAACGGCGGCAGCCTGTACATCGTCGACGACAACGGGCGCGTTCTCGCCGCGACGGAGCGGGAGCGGATCGGCAGCCGGATTAAGGCCGACTGGCCGGACGAAGACGCGAGTCAGGAGCCGCAGGCGGCAACGGCGGACGGCGGCAAGGAGCAGGGGACGGACACGGCGCAGGCGGGAAGCGGCGCGAGCGGCGGAACACCGGTGCTGGACCTTACCGGCACAAAGGAGCTGCTAATCGCAAAGCCGCTGTCCTCCGGCTGGCACGTCGTCGCGCTGATCCACATGAAATATATGGACGATCAGAACCGCGCGATTTTGCTGCTTATCGTCGGCGTGACGGCCTTTTTCCTGCTGCTGTCGATCTCGCTCATGATGACGATCGTCAAAAATATCGTGTACCGCATCCGCAAGCTGGGTACCCGCATGAGCGACGTGTCCCGCGGGGATTTCGAGGTGACGGTGCGCAATTGGGAGCAGGACGAGCTGGGCGAGCTCGAAAAGCTGTTCAACTCGATGTCGGAGCGGCTCGGCCGGCTGGTGGAGGATATCACGCAGGCGGGGCTCGTCGAGCGGGAGCAGGCGTTCAAGGCGCTGCAGGCGCAGATTAATCCCCATTTTATTTACAATTCGCTCGGGCTTCTCCGCTGGCGCGCGCTGAGTGCGCAGGACGAGGAGCAGATCCGGATTATCGACGCGCTCACGACCTTTTACCGGCTGACGTTGAACAACCGGATCAGCGCGATCCGCATCCGCGACGAGCTCGAGCACGTCAAAGCGTATTTGGACATCTGCGAGTTCCGTTATCCCGGACGCGTGCGCGTGGAGTGGGATATCGATGAGGCGGCGCTCGATTATTATACGATTAAGACGATTTTGCAGCCCATCGTGGAGAACTGTTACGTTCACGGCGCTATTTTTCGCAAGCCGGACGCCGTGATCCGGATATCGGTTCGAAAGGCGGGGGACGAAATCGGGATGTCGGTTTTCGATAACGGGAAAGGCATTCCCGCGGACAGGCTGAAGGAGCTTGATCAGGGAACCTATATCGGTAAAGGCAACGGCTTCGGCACGGCCAACATCAAGGAAAGGCTGGCGCTGTATTTTGGCGGCGATGCGTCTTTCCTGGTCGAGAGCGTCAGCGGACAATGGACGCGGGTTACCGTCAAATTCCCCGCCAGCTTCGCCGAGCCGGCGTTAAGGAGGGAACCGTAAGTGCCGCTTAAGGTATTGATCGTCGACGACGAGCCGTCCAACCTGGCCGGGCTCGTCCGCAATATCGACTGGAATAAGCTCGGCTTCGACGTCCCGGCTGCATGCGAATCGGGGGAAGAGGCGCTGGTGCTGCTGCGGCAAACGGCGTTCGACGTGCTGATCTCGGACGTCGCGATGCCCGGCATGAACGGCATCGAGCTCGTAGCGGAGGCGAAGAAACTCCATCCCCATCTGCAGGTGCTGATGATCAGCGGCTACAACGAATTCGAGTTCGTCCAGGATGCGATTCATGTCGGCGCCCAAGCATACGTCCTGAAGCCGCTGAAGCCGGAGGAAGTGACGAGCCGGCTGACGGCGTTCCGGGACGCGCTGGAGCGGATGCGCAGCGTTGTCGAGCAGACGAGGGAGCTGGAGGAGAAAGTATCGGGAAGCCTGAAGCTGATCAAGGAGCGGTTCGTGCTCGACCTGATTGCGGAGGAAGCGCAGTCGGAGGAGACGCTCGCCTCCTGGAACCGTCTGATGGAGGTGCCGCGGATCGGACAAGGCTTTCATCTCTTAGTTATCGGCTTGGACCGTTATCAGACGTCCGGCAGGGAAGCGCAAGCGCGCATGCGCCTCGGAAGCGGGTTTAAGAAAACGGTGGAGATCGGCTTCTCCGATGTCGAATCGGTCTTTCTGGCTCAGTCCGCGCCGGACGAATTCATCGCCATGCTGGCGAATCCGACGCCGGAGGAGAGGGTGCTCGCGGAGAAACGGATGCAGTTCGTGCAGGAAATGATGCAGGAGCAGCACGGCGCGACAGTGACGATCGGCTGCAGCCGGACGGGAAGCCGCTGGGACGAGGCTCCGCTGCTTTACCGGGAAACCAAATTCATGATGGCCAAGGCGCGCCTGGTCGCGGAAGGCCAGATTGTCCGGTACGACGGCCACATATCCGGCGAGTTCAACGATTACCGGCTGCGCGAGGAATGGATGCCGAAGCTCGTGCAGCTGATGGAAGCGGGCGATGCGGAGAAGGCCGGCGGCTATTTGAACCGGATGCTGGACGTCCTGCTGACGCGGGAGACGGTCTCCTTTTCCTATGCGCAGGCGTTTGGGATGAATTTCCTGAGCGAGCTGTTCCGCCATATGAAGCCGGGGGAAGAGCCAGGCGGCGAGACGAGCATCCTGATGTGGCGGCGGATGCTGGATTGCGGCAGCGCGGGGCAAATCGCCGGGCTGCTGACGGAATACGTCGAGCGCTGCATGCAAAACGCGGGGAAGGAGCGCGCGGGCCAGCAGCATCACCTGATCCGCAACGTCTCCGCCTTCATCGCGGAGCGGCTGAAGGAGAATTGGACGGTCAAGCAGCTGGCGGAGCAGTTTAACCTGAACGCCAGCTACCTGAGCGTGCTGTTCAAGCGCGAAACGGGGAAGACGATCTCCGAGTTCGTCCAAGCGACGCGGATCGAGCGGGCCAAGGCGCTGCTGCAGGACCCGGGCATCAAGGTGTACGAGGTCGCCGATGAGGTCGGCATTCAGACGTCGGCGTATTTCACGTACCTCTTCAAGAAGCTGGTCGGCTGCACGCCGCAGGAATACCGGGACTATCATTATTCGGCGGAGGGTGAATGAGTGCGGCGGAGCAGGCGGCGGCCCAGGTTACCCGGCTCGACTCTGCAAAGTGCATCGTCTAAGCGAACGCGGACCGTTTCGAATGTCCGGCCTGATAAAAGAACGAAAGCCTCCGAGTTCCCTGCGTACGGGAATCCGGAGGCTTTCGTTCAAGACTGGTCAAGGTCCTTGCCGTCAAGCACGGCATTGCCCTGGCCGCTGTCGCCCGGGTAGCCGCGTTCCATATCGGCGTGCAGCTCCCGGTTCTCGTAATCGAACCGGTTCGGCGGCCGCTGGTCGATCCGCCACGGCGAGCTTTTGCCGAGCGATTCCGTCAGCAGGTCGGAGCCGTACGGGCCTTCCGGAAATTCTTCGGCCGTCAGGTCGTTCCGCTGCGATTCAACGGTTTTCAAATCCGTGTAAAGACGGCGTTTTTCGCCCTTGAATCCGTCCATGTCCGCCCTCCTGCAACGTAATTGCTTTCCGTTACAGTGTGTCCCGGGTCAATCGGTAAAATTCACCGTACCTACCACAAGGCTCAGAAACTGGTTCAAATCCGCCGCTTCTTCCTCCGTCAGCTTGAACACATGCTCGAGGTATCCTTCCTCGTCCAGGTCGTCCTGACCGATAATGGCGGTGATGCCCTGCTGCAGGTCGGTGACGAGCTTTTTGCCGTAAAACCGGTTCGTCGTCATTACGGCCAGATCGAACCGTTTGTAGCTCGGCGAAATGAATGTCACGAACCGCGTCGTCGTTTCTTCGGTCGTATCGGACATAAAATCGTAATCGGGCAGATGCATGCCGGGAATTCCTCCTTGGGGATGCGCCCCGCCGCTGGCGGCCGGACGCTCCTGTCGTCCGCTTTATCATAGCATCCATCGGCTAGGGGGAGCAACATAGCGATAATCGCAATGTATCGGCCTCTTATGGCGCTATGCGGACAAATACCGGAATCGGTAAATCGCTCCTTTTCTGATACACTAGTAGACGACGGTTAAGAACGGTTTCAGGGACTCCGCGAGGAGTCTTCTTTTTTCGAGGAGGATGCGTGCATGGAACGTTGGAAGCGTAATTTGTGGCTGCTCTGGTTCGGCTCATTCGTCACGGCGGCGAGTTTCTCGATGGTCATTCCTTTTCTCCCTTTGTTTCTCATTCAGATCGGCGAGACGCAGCATGTCGAGATGTGGTCGGGGCTGCTGTTCAGCAGCGCTTTCTTCGCCGGGGCGATTGCATCCCCGTTCTGGGGGGCGGTCGGCGACCGTTACGGGCGCAAGCCGATGATCGTCCGCGCCGGCTTCGCGCTCTTTGTTATTTATATACTGACCTCGCTCGTTACGAACGCTTACGAGATTCTTGCGCTCCGCCTGCTTCAAGGGCTGCTCAGCGGATTCATTCCCGGCGCGATCGCGCTGGTCGGCACGAATACGCCCGAGCATAAGGTCGGCTACGCGCTGTCGGTCATGTCGACGGCAACGGCGACCGGCAGCATTATGGGCCCGCTGCTCGGCGGCATCATCGCGCGGCTCGTCAGCACCCGGATCGCCTTCGCCAGCGCCGGCATCCTCGTCCTGCTGGCCACGCTGCTCGTGCTGTTCTGGGTGAAGGAAGAGAAATTCGTGCCGAGCAAAACGCGAAGCTCCGTCTTCCAGACGCTGAAAATCGCCTCGCGCAACCAGACGTTTTTCCTTGTACTCGTCTTGTCGCTGCTCACCCAGTTTTCCGTCATGACCATCGAACCGGTTCTGCCGCTCTATATCGTGCAGATAGGCGGGTCCGTCAAAGACGCCTCGCTGCTCGCAGGCATCGTGTTCTCGCTGGTGGGCATCGCCAGCATTATTTTTGCGCCGAGGTGGGGGAAGCTGGCGGACAAATACGGCTTCAACAAAATATTGGTCATCGGCCTGCTTGTCGGCGGTCTCGGCAATATCGCGCAAATTCCGTTTCACAACATATGGGGCTTCTCGATTATCCGGTTCATTTACGGCGCCTTTTTCTGCGCGGTGTTCCCGGCGCTCAACGGCATGGTCGTACGCTCGACGCCGAGCGATTTCCGCGGCCGTGCGTTCAGCCTGAACCAATCGGCGGGGCAGATCGGCGGGATGCTCGGACCGCTCGTCGGCGGAGCGATCAGCGGAGTCTTCTCCATCCACAGCGTCTTCTGGGTGACCGGCCTCCTGCTGCTGGCCACGACGGGGCTCGCCTACTGGTCGGGACGGGAAACGCTGCAGACGGCCGCCGTCAAGCGCGTTTGATGATTCAGGCGTTCGCTATTGCCTTTCGCTCGCGCCCTGTGCTATGATGATAGCAATCAAAAACGTTGAACGTGAGGAAGCACCTCTTTCGAGCCGCAGGCCGGCCGGAAGAGGTGTTTTTTTGTGTCCATTCGGCGGCAGACGTTCATCGTCGTTTGATATTTATTGCGGAGGTGCACAGCGGATGCAGATCGTATTTTTGAACACGTTTGAGAAAACCGGAGAAGACGGGCGCACGGCTTCGGCGCAGCTGTCGATTTGCGAGCAGAACGGCGTCTGGTCGGTCATCTGGACGGAGGAAGAGGGCGGGAAGGACGAATCCGTCTGGTTTGAAGGCGGCTCGTGGGAAGAGATGATCACCTCGTTCCGGCACGGCGTCGCCGTCAGGATGGGGGAAGGCTACCGGCCGCTTGTCGACGGCATGCTCGACGACCGCCGACGGAATACCGGCGCCGGCAGCCTGTATACGATGCTGCAGTGCTACGGGGAGCTGCACGGTAATGCGGAGCTGTTCGAGACGCTGCGGGACTGGCGGCGCGGACGGGCAATCGCGGACAAGAAATCCGCCTATCTGGTCGCCACCAACCGGCTGCTGTGGATGATCAGCGCCTTCGTGCCGTACGAGCTGGAGGAGCTGCGGCAAATTCCCGGCTGGGGCGAGGCGAAGCTGGCCGTTTACGGCGAAGAGGTGCTGGCCATCACGCGGACGGTCGAGCGAGCGACGTCGTTTCCGCTGCAGTGGGTTGCGGAGCGGCTGGACCCCGGCGCGTATTCGCAGTGGCTGTTCAAACAGAAAGAAAACAAATACAAAACGCAAATGGACCGGCAGCACGTGAAACGGATCCTGCTGAGCGCCATTTCGGAAGGGAAAACGCTCGATGACATGCAGGCGGAGCTGGAGCTTCCGCGCCGCGAGCTGATGGAGCGGATAGAAAGGCTGGAGACGGAAGGCTACGACGTCGAGCCGCTGATCGAACGGGAGCTGAAGCAAATGCCCGAATCGGAGCAGCGGCTCGTTTGGGAAGCGCTGACAAGCGAGGGAGACCGGTACCTGAAGCCGGTGCTGTATAAGGTGTATGGGGAAGAGGCCGTCCAGGGAAAGCCGCTCGATCTGCTATATGATAAGCTGCGGCTTATCCGCCTTCGCTACCGCCGCTCGAAGCCGGAGGCGATGTAGGAGCTTAAACGTCAATCCAGCGCAGCGCCGGACGGCGGGTTAACCGCTACGCCGCCGTCCGGCCAAATCGGCTCGGCATAGCGGATGCCCGCGCCGCTGCTGCAGGGAAGACCGGTTTCGTAGGAGCGGTCGTCGATGAGCGAGGCGGCCGTTTCGCGAAGCTGAACCGTCGCCAGCAGCTTTTCGTCCCCGGTCGGATCGAACGATGCCTGCTCAAGCGCCCGCAGCCATTCCAATACGGCGCGCATGACCGCTTGACCCTCCTCCATGGCGGCCTCCCACAAATCCCACACGCTTTCCTGGTGACGGTCCTTCCCGTTCGCCGGGTCCAGCCAGCTTTTGCGTTGTTCGTTCATAATATCGAGCGGCGGGATGTCCCGGCGATACACGAACGGTTCGATCTGCCGGAAGGTCAGAAACCGGCGTATGCCCGAAGGGTCGAAGAAAAGCCGCTGCGCACGGACCATATCCTTCATCGCCATTCTCCAATGCTCCCTTTCGATATACGGCGCATAGGCGGGATAGTGGACGGCGACGATTTGCTCGAACGCATCCACGATCCCATCCGGCACGGCTCCCGCCGCGTCGATCTCGCGCCAAATTTCCGTCTTCCACGTTTCAATCCCGGCCAGCTTGCGGGCGATAATCGTATCCATCATGATTTCCAGCCGCTGATGATCCCACTTGCGAAAGCCGGCTTTGCTGAAAATATAAGGATGCAGCTTGCGGTCCAGCAGATGATGAAGCACGAAACCGAGCGTGTACAATACTGCCGGATCGGGAGCCTGGGCGGCTGCCGGCCGGCCGGCTGCGGCATCCAGCAAATCCATAAGCACGGGTCCGCACTGCTTGCTGTGCATCTCGCCGCCGAGCAGGGTCATCGTCTTGTTCTTTTGCCAGGGCAGAAATCGATGGTAAAAGAGGAAGTCGGGACCCTGGCAGCCTAAAAAAAACAGCTTGCGGTCCTCCGAAGCTGCGATCATCGTTTGCTCGCCGATGGACTCCAGTACTTTTTGCCCATAGATGATATGCGCCCATACGTTCGGCATGCCGTTCCTCCCTAGGACTGTAGTTCGACAAAAACAAGCTTTTTTCAACAAATACGTGGAAAGAAATAGTATACTTGTCCTAGCTATTCCTGTATAATGGGCTTACAAAGTTCTGTCACTCGATACTTATGTAAAAAGGGGCGCTGCGTTGCGATGAAGGCCGAATATATTAATCCCTTCCTGGAATCTGCCAGAATCGTTATCGAGCAAGTGGTTCAAATCCGGCCGGCTACCGGACAGCTCAGTGTGAAGGACGTCAAGTTTATCGAAAATTACGTATGGATTCAAATCGGCTTGAACGGCCAGATGAATGGCGATATCGTCTTCGGCCTCAGCGAAGACGTCGCGCTCAAAATGATCTCTGCGATGATGGGCGGATACGCCATTTCCGAGCTCGACGAGATGGGCAAGAGCGCAATCTCCGAGCTGGGCAACATGATCAGCGGCAACGCGAGTACGATGCTTTACAATCAAGGCGTCAAGGTGGACATCACTCCGCCGAAAGTAATGCATTCCGCGCAATCGGCCGGCTTCGCGATGCAGAAAGCGCTCGCGATACCGCTAATTATGGAGGGAATTGGCGAATTGGACATTCAAGTATTAATTGCATCGTAACACGTTTACAGCTCCTGCGGGAGCTTTTTTTCATTTTCAAGGGGACGACTGGGCCGGTTGGTCTTTGCTTCCGGAGGGCCGATTGAAGTAAACTGTGGGTACGGGAGTTGAGCGAAACGATGAAAGGGAAAATCGTCCTGATAACCGGGGCTTCCAGCGGGATCGGAGCGGAAACGGCGAAGCTGCTTGCCGAGCGGGGAGCGGTGCCCGTCTTGACGGGCCGAGACGAGCGGAGACTGGAGAGCTCGGCAAACGCAATCGGCGGCCCGTGCCGCCGCTACCGGCTCGATGTGACCGACGACGGCGACGTCGATCGGGTCGTGCGTCTGGCGTTCGACGAATTCGGCCGGATCGACGTGCTGGTGAACAATGCCGGCTTCGGTGTGTTCGAGCGCTTCGAGGATGCGCCGCTCCTGCATTTTTCGGAAATGATGGACACGAATTATATGGGCATCGTCCGCTGCGCGAAGGCGGTGCTCCCGCTCATGAGGCAGCAGGGCGACGGCCATATTGTGAACGTCATTTCGCTGGCGGGCAAAATCGCCACGCCGAAGTCGGCCGGCTATGCCGCCTCGAAGCATGCGGCGCTGGGGCTTACGAATGCGATGCGGATGGAGCTTGCGCCTTACGGCATAGCCGTCTCTGCCGTTAACCCCGGACCGGTCGACACGCCTTTTTTCGACAAGGCGGATCCCGGAGGCGCGTACAAGACGAGCATCGGCCGGTATATGCTGCCGCAGCGCCGTGTCGCCGAAACGATCGCGCGCGTCATTGAGCGGCGGACGCCGGAGGCCGATCTGCCGCTAGCCTTGTCGCTCGGTATCCGGCTGTACGGCTTGATGCCGAGACTAGCGGACCGGGTGGCGGGACGAATGTTCAGCCGCAAATAGCTTCCTGCCGAACAATGGGAACGAACGGAGCTTGATCCGCCGTGCGGCGCGTCTGAAACGCTCGCCGGCTATATTGAAGATGCGAAATGAGGACGAAACAACATGACTTGGGAATCACTGGGAATAGACGCGCGGCTCGCCGCGGCGCTGCGGGAGCATCGGATCGAGACGCCGACGCCCGTGCAGGCGGAGGCGATTCCGGCGCTGCTCGGCGGACGGGATATAAGCGCGAAATCGCAGACGGGCAGCGGCAAGACGCTGGCCTATCTGCTGCCGGCGCTGCAGCGAATCGATTCGGACAGCTCCCGGCTGCAGGCGATGGTGCTCGCGCCGACGCAGGAGCTGGCGATGCAAATCTTCCGCGTGGCGGAAATATACTGCCCGCCGCTCGGATTGCGCGCGCAGCCGCTGATCGGCGGCGCTTCGATGCAGCGCCAGGTCGAGAAGCTGCGGCAGCATCCGCACATCGTGATCGGGACGCCGGGACGTATCCACGAGCTGGCGGCGGCCGGCAAGCTGAGGCTGCATCATATCCGCGTTCTCGTCATCGACGAAGCGGATCAAGTGTTCAGTCTCGGCTCCGGCCGGGAAGTGGAGACGCTGCTCAAAGGAATGGTACGCGACCGTCAGGTCGCTTTCTTCTCGGCTACGCGCCCGCAGACGATGGCGGACGTGGAGCGGAAGTGGATGACAAATCCGGAGCGGATCGACGTGACGGCAGAGCCGGGCGCCGGCTCGAACGTGGAGCATTTTTATCTCGTGTGCGACAAGCGCGACAAAGTGGATACCGCCCGAAGGCTGATGCGGCTGATGAATCCGGCGTCGGCGCTCGCCTTTATTAACGATACCGACGAGATTGCGAATTACGAAGCGAAATTCGGCTACGAAGGCTTCGCCGTCGAGACGCTGTACGGCGATGCGGACAAGCAGCGGCGCGCCGCAACGCTGACCCGCTTCAGGGACGGCCGCTGCCGGCTGCTGCTGGCAACGGACGTAGCTGCACGCGGCCTTGATATCGAGAACCTGCCGCTCGTGCTTCACTTGGACCCGGCCCTCGATGCGGACATTTATGTGCACCGTTCGGGCCGGACGGGCCGCATGGGCAGGCCGGGCACAGTCGTGTCGATCGTGACGCCGCAGCAGCTGTTTATTATGGATAAATTCGCAAGGCAGCTCGGCATCCCGATTATACAGAAGGCCATGTACCGCGGGCGCCTATGGAACCCGGACGAGCTGCAAACCGGCCGCGGCGGACGGCACATCAGTCTGGCGAAAACGAAGGAATCGCCGTCCGGCATGGACGGCCGCACAGATCAAGCGGGAGTGCGAGGGCCGGAATCGGGTTCGAGCCACCGCAGTACCCGGATTGATGAAACGTCAAAACCCGGCTATAACAGCGATAACAACGGGACGAGACCCGGTGCAGGCAAGAAGAGAGCGCGCCGGATGCCTGCCTCTAGCCCAAGTGTCGCAGCGGGCGGCGAGCCGTCAGTGGGCCCGCAGCCGAGCGCTGGCGCCGGCGGCCGGCATGACGGTCAGAGCACCGGCAGAACGGAGCGGCGCGCAAGCGGCAAGCCTGCCGCATCCAAGCCCGAAGCCCGGAAAACGACAAAGAAACGCGAGCGCGACAACAAGGACAAAGGCGCGCCGAAATGGCTCAAGGCAAAGCGCGAGGAGCAGCGGAAGCCGTAAATAGGCAGGGCCGGAAGTTCACCTTTTTCGCCCGCTTCGGCGGATTTGCGAAAAAGGTGAACTCGCGCTTGGCCCGATTTGAACGGCTATTCCGGCATTCGGGTACCGCCTTTGCGGCATCGGCCAAACGGCCTTCCGGCAGCCGGCGAAAAAGGGTAACTTTTCGAAAAATGACGGTTGAAGCCGGGGCGAATATACGGTTATGTTCATTTCAAGGAAAAGATGACGTTTTGATTCTTCGCCGATTTACAGGGAAGAAACCGGCTTCGCCGCCGAGGACGGCGCGAGCCGCTCCTTCCGGTTTGAAATGAAGACGGCTTTGAAAGCGCTTTTGGCATGCGGACAGTGCGGTTGCAGACAGGTCATTATGGAAGCCGGCGAAGCGGTATAATCGTCGGCTTCCTTGTTCTTAAGGGGGCGATGCGATTCACGTTGAAAGACGGCAACCGGAAGAGCTATGAAGAGAACAACCGCTGGGGGGATTCGTCATGAACAAAAGCTGGTTCCGCAGACTCCTGCTTTCCTACCTTCCCGCTTTTTTCGGCATTACCATGCTCCTGTTTTTCCTCTTTTTTCAATCGCTCAACGAACAAAACCGCAAAGAAGCGGCAAGGGCCAACGAATTTCTGGCCCAGCAGGCCATTCTGTTTACGGATAACGCCTTGAAAACGATCGATTACAGCGTGGTCAGGGAGATTTTAACCGATCCGGCCGTGACCAAATTTTTCAGCCTCGACGAAAACGACGTGTATGCGAACATTCAAGCGTTGAAGGTGATGGACAACCTGAAGGCGGCCTATCCGATGATCGATTCCGTCTATTTCGTCCGCGCCGGGGACCTTTTTCTGCTCGGGAGCGCACCGAAGGAGATGAACGATTTTCCCGATAAAACGTTTATCGAGCCGTATTTGAACGGAGCGTTGCCGGAGCGGTGGACGGGCGTCCGGATGTTCAAAACGATTCCGGACGGTACGGGCAAGCCGGTCGTGACTCTGGTGCGGAGCGCACCTTATTTCACCGGTCAGAAACGAGGGCTGTTCGTCGTAAACGTCAGCGTCGCCGGCCTGCAGAACGCGGTCAGGCAAATGTACAATCCCGGCATCAGCTTTGTGCGGCTGATCGATGCGGACGGACAAACCGTGCTCGGCGGCGGCACAGACGCCAAAGGACGGAACCCGGTTTTTTCCGCCTATACGTCGCCGTATACCGGTTGGAAGGTGGAAAGCGGCCTGCTTCATCAGGACGGGCTGGCGTTCACCCTCCACCTGTACAATCTATGGACTCTGCTGGCAGTCGCGACCGTTGCCGCCGGCATCCTGTGGTTCATCCATGTCACCCGAAAAAACTGCAAGCCGATTCAGCAGATCGTATCGCTGATCCGCACCGGCTCGCCGGGTGAGCTGCTGGCGCGGGAGGCGGACGGAGGCGGGAGAAACACCGGCGAGCTCGGTTTCATTCAGCATACGCTGGAGCGGCTGATGGAGCAGACGGAGCAGTTCCGGAAGCAGCATCAGCAGGACCTGATCCTGCTCAAAAAGGTGCTGTTCCAGGAGCTGCTGGAGGGGACGCGTCCGAACGGGCAGGAGGACTGCGAAGCGGAGCTTGCCAAGCTTGGGTACGAGGTGAAGGGCAGAATCCCTTTTGTCCAGGTGCTCGAGATCGACGGCTACCGTCTGTTTACGAATGCCTACAGCCCGCACGATCAGAGGCTGCTTAAATTCACGCTGTACATCGTGCTGCATGAAACGGCGCAGCAGCACCATGCGGACGTCTGGGCCGAATGGACGGCCGACAACCGGCTGACCGCCATCCTGTGGGAGCGGGACAGCGCTGCGTCGGGAGCGGCGCGTAATGCCATCATGGAGGCGGTGCGCGAATGGACGGAGCAGAATCTGAAGTTCACGGTGACCATCGGCATGCCGGGCGAGGCTTCCGGCTTGCGCGGCATTCGCGGCGCATACGAGAACGCCCTGCAATTGCTCCAGTTTAAAGCGGTGCTCGGCCCGAACCGGGTGATCGCTCCCGGGCATACGGCCGGACGGACGCAGGCGGAGACGAACGAATGGGCCTACACCGCCTGTTCGCTGGCGCAGACGCTGCGGCTTTGCGGCAGCGAATGGCCCGGGCAGCTCGGGCTGTTGTTCGCGCAAATCCGGGATGCGTTAACTCCGCGCAGCGAAATTGACGGCATGCTGCAGTTTTTGTGCCGGCATCTGGAACGCGAATTTGCCGAGCTGTCGAAGGAATACCGCCGGATTTGGAAAACGGCGCAGGCGGAGCTGCAGGCGCTGCAAAAGCATTGGGAAACGGCCGGCGAGCTGGAGGACGGCTGCAGGCGCATATTTGCCGCGATGGCGTCGCAGATGGACGAGCTGAAGGATTCGTACGGCGCACGCGCTATTGTGACGGAAATACGCAAATTTATTATCGGGAACTACGCAAATCCGGATCTGTCGCTCGATTTTTTGAGCGATAAATTTCAACTGAACGCCAAGCAGGTCAGCAAAATGTTCAAGGAGGAATTCGGCGAGAACTTCGTCGACTTTCTGATCGGCATCCGGATGAGCAGGGCGAAGGAGCTGCTCGCCGAAACGCAAAAATCGATGCAGCAGATCAGCCTGGAGGTCGGCTATTACAATTACAATTCCTTCAATCGCGCCTTCAAAAACACCGTCGGGCTGTCGCCGAGAGATTTCCGCAAGCAGGGCAGCCAGTCCGCTTAATTCGCCAACCTCTCTTTTTTGCCCGCTGAGGCGCCGTTTATGAAACATCCTTGCCCGAGCGGCTGCCGCCTGCGGGTAAGGATGTTTTCATCAGCGGATAGGAAAGGCTGCCTTTTCGCCTTCTCACGATCGAAGGGAAGAAATTTGTTCCGCCGCCAACGGATGGCGTCAGCCGTTTCTTCGAGGTGCGGGCACCGTTTCCGGGGGGTCCTGGCGAAAAATGCGAAATGCACGAATCTTGCAAATTGCTGCGAATAACGGGCCTCGGTTACGATCGTTTCACAGCCGGAATGCGAAGCTCCGGCAAGTTCGTCGGCAAGGGAGACGTGCCCATGAATCGAAGCCTGCCATTTCGCCGAAGCCAGGCCGTAAAACTAAGCCGCAGCGGCCGCACGATGAATCGAATGAAGCGCCATTGGGAGCTGTATCTGCTCGTGTTTCTTCCAGTGCTCTATCTCATCATTTTCAAGTACGTACCGATGGCCGGTGTGCAGATCGCGTTTAAAGATTTCAACGTCGTCAAAGGCATCTGGGGCAGCCCTTGGGTGAGCTTCAAGCATTTCGGGACGTTCTTTCATTCGCCGAACTTCTGGCTGCTCATTCGGAACACGATCGGCATCAGCGTCTATTCGCTGCTGGCCGGCTTTCCCGTCCCGATCCTGCTGGCGCTCGCGCTGAACGAGGTGCGAACGGGACCTTTCAAACGCTCGGTGCAAATGATCACGTACGCGCCGCATTTTATTTCGACCGTCGTTATGGTGTCGATCATCATCCTCATCCTGACGCCTCATGTGGGCGTCGCCGACCGGCTGTTTTCGCTGCTCGGTATGAAGCCGACCAATTTTCTGGGCATCCCGGAGTTTTTCAAGTCGATCTATGTCTGGTCCGGCGTCTGGCAGGAGATGGGGTACGCCTCGATCATTTATATCGCCGCCCTGGCCGGCGTCGACCCCTCCCTCTACGAAGCGGCGCGTATCGACGGGGCGACCAGATGGAAGAAAATCATTCATATCGATCTCCCGTCGCTTGCTCCGATCACGATCATTATGCTGATTTTAAGCCTCGGCAGCCTGATGGGCGTCGGCTTCGAGAAAATTTATTTGATGCAAAATCCGCTTAATTCGAGCTCCTCCGAGGTCATCTCGACCTACGTGTACAAGGTCGGCCTGCTCGGCGCCAATTTCAGCTTCTCGTCCGCGGTCGGGCTGTTCAATTCGGTCATCAATTTGATCTTGCTGCTGTCGGTTAATTTTGCGGCGCGCAAATGGTCGGAAACGAGCTTATGGTGACAACCTAACAGAACTAACAAATTTGGCAGACCTTAAATCCTAACAATCCTAACACAACTGACGAAAATGGCGACCTAACAAACCTAACGTTACAAGTGCCCCTAGCTCACTTAGCGAACCCAGCATACTTAGCTTACCTAACGTACCCAGCATACTTAGCCTAGCGCACCTAGCGCACCTAACGTACCACGTGAACCAAGTGCACCTAGCGCACCTAACGTACCACGTGTACCAAGTGCACCTAGCGCACCTAACGTACCACGTGTACCAAGTGCACCGCGCACTTAGCGTACGGTGAAGGAGGAGAACCCTTATGAACAGCCGGAACCGCATCCGGGAGCCGATCGGAGACCGCCTGCTGCTGGCCGTCCTTTATGTCGCGCTGATCGCCGTCATGCTCGTCGTGCTGTACCCGATGCTGTATATTTTCAGCTCGTCGCTCAGCTCGCCGAACGCGGTCGTGTCGGGACAGGTATGGTTGTACCCCGTCGGTCTGTCCTTCCGGGCCTACGAGTCCATTTTTCACAGCTCCCAGCTTATGCTGGGCTATTACAACAGCATCGTTTACACCGTGGTCGGCACGTTCATCAACGTCGCGTTCACCGTGCTGCTGGCGTTTCCGCTGGCGCAGAAACAGTTTCCCGGGCGTAAAATCATCACGCTGCTGATGCTGTTCACCCTGTTCTTCGACGGCGGGCTCATCCCGACCTATCTGCTCGTCAAAAACCTGCACATGCTCGATACGCGTTGGGCGCTGTGGCTCCCTGGGGCGCTGTCCGTGTTTCAGGTCATCGTGGCGCGAACCTTTTTCCAAACCTCCATTCCGGAAGAGCTTTCGGAAGCGGCCCAAATCGACGGCTGCCGGGATTCGCGCTATCTGATCAGCGTCGCGCTCCCGCTCTCGAAGCCGATTCTTGCCGTCATGACGCTGATGTACGCGGTCGGGCACTGGAACGCATATTTCGACGCCCTTATTTATTTGCGGTCGGAAAGCCTGTTTCCGCTGCAGTATGTGCTGCGAAACGTGCTCATTCTGAACGCGGCCGACCCGGAGATGCTCGCCAATACCGCCCAGAAGCTGCGCGATCAGGGCTTCGAGCAGGCGCTGAAGTATGCGCTCATCGTCGTGGCCTGCGTCCCGGTGCTCATTATGTACCCGTTCGTGCAGAAGCATTTCGTCAAAGGCGTTCTGGTCGGATCGCTGAAGGGATAACGGGAAAGGCCGGTCAATTCGGACTGGAGGTGATCGATCGAGATGCCGCGCGCCGCGCCGACAGAGGCGAACGGCAGGCATCCCCGAACCTGTAGCAAAACCCTGTCAAGGTTCTCACTAAAAGGAGGAGTCGAGTTTGAAAAAATCATTGTGGCTGATGCTTGTTGCCGTGCTGTCCTGCAGTCTGGCGCTGTCCGCATGCTCAGGCGGCAAAAATGCGGGATCCGGCGATGGAAACGGAGGCACGGGCGCTGCAGCCGGCAGCGGCACCGGAAGCGGTCAAGATACGAAGCCGGTCGACATTACCTTTTTCGCGCCGCAGGGGAAAGCGCCGCTCGAGGACAACGATTACACGAAGCTGGTCGAGAAGAAGTTTAATGTCAACATCAAGTGGGACCTGGCTCCGGCGGATGCGCTGACGGACCGGCGGCAGCTGCTGCTGGCCAGCGGCGATTACCCCGAAGTGTTCCTGGAAGGAAAGTTCACGAACACGGATTTGCTCACATACGGCATGCAGGGCGTATTTATCCCGCTGAACGACCTGATCGACAAATATGCGCCGAACATTAAGGCGATGATGGCCAAGAAGCCGTATTTCAAGGACGCGATGACGGCGCCGGACGGCAACATTTACGGGATTCCGCGCCTGAACGAATGCTACCACTGCACCTTTTCGCAGAAGTACTGGATCAACAAGGATTGGCTCGACAAGCTCGGGCTGAAGGTGCCGACGACGACGGACGAGCTGTACACCGTGCTGAAGGCGTTCAAGACGAAGGACCCGAACGGCAACGGCAAAGCCGACGAAATTCCGCTGACGGGCGCCCCCAACAAATACGTCTGGAACGGCAATATCGACGCCTTCCTGATGAACGCGTTTATTTACAACGACAACGACAAATATTTGACGGTATCCGGGGGCAAAGTCGACTTCGCAGCGAACAAGCCGCAGTGGAAGGAAGGCTTGGCCTACATGCATAAGCTCTACAAGGAAGGGCTTATCGATCCGGCGTCGTTCACGCAGAACGACCAGGCGCTGGGGCAGCTCGGCAACCGCGAAGGCGACGAAATCGTCGGTTCCGTCACGACGGCGCTGGTCAGCTATCTCGTCAATGTGTACGACGATACGATTACCCGCCATAAGCACTGGGTGATCGTGCCGCCGCTGAAGGGGCCGGAAGGCGTTCAGCTCGCGGGCGAGTCGCAGGGCATCAGCGAGTTCGAGTTTGCGATTACGAACAAGGCGAGCGAAGCGCAGCAAATCGCGGCGATCAAAATCGCGGATTATGCGTTCAGCGAGGAAGGCGCGCTGTACAGCGAGTACGGGCCGGAGCAGGGCATCGGCTGGAACCTGGCCGGTCCGAACGAGAAAAATATCGAGGGCAAGCCGGCGAAATACACGTTTGAAAATTTGAAGCCGCAGGACCCGAACGCCGTGATCAACAACAGCTGGTCGCTGCTCGGCCCGAAGGATTTGTCCAAGGAATTCCGCGACCTGTTCGCTGCGTCGCAGGACCCGCTCAGCTCGAAAGGCTATGAGCGGAGGCTGGCCGACGCGACGAAGCAGTATGAGCCGTACGGACCGAAGGAGGTCTACCCGACCGGCGTCTACATCCGGCCCGAGGATGCGGACATGGCGGCTCAGCTGACGACGTCAATCAAGGATTATGTGCAGTCGAACATGGCGCAGTTCATCATCGGCGACAAGGATATCGACAAGGATTGGGACGCGTACGTAAAGGGCTTCGATGGCCTCAATCTGGCGAAATACATTCAAATTTACCAGGATGCGATCCAGAAATAATCATTGGCAGCGTTTGCAGCCCCTGAGTCCCGATTTACCGGGATTTGCCGCGTCACCCCCCGAAAAGAGGGACAGCCTCCCGAACGTTACTAGCGAAACCAGAACGTAAGGGAGAGTGACATCATGATGAGAAAAGGGACGATGAAGAAAGCCGCGATTACCTCGATGGCGTTGTTGACGCTTGCCGGAGGCGCTTCCAGTGCCTTTGCGGACGGCAAAGGCAAAGGGCACGGACAGGACGGCCACAAGGACGCCGTACGCGGAAACGGCAAAGCGGGAGCGTCGATCACCCTCCATTTCAAGGACGAGAAGGAGCTGAAATGGGCGCTGCAATATATCGTCCGCCTCGCGTCGAAAGGCGTTTTCAACGGCTATGAGGACGGCACGTTCAAGCCGCACCAATCGATTTCGCGCATCGAAACGATCGTGGCGGCGGTGAGATTGATGGGCCTTAAGGAACAGGCCGAGTCGCAGGCGGAGATGAGCACGAAGCTTAACTTCAAGGACGCCGACCTGCTGGCGAAAAAATATCCGTGGGCGGTCGGTTATGCCGCCGTCGCATTGGAGAAGGATCTGTTCGCCGAAACGGCCGATGCGATCCAGCCGAACAAGCCCGCAACCCGCCTGTATGCCGCGACGCTGCTCGTGAAGGCGCTTGGACTGGAAGCGGAGGCGCAGGCGAAAGCAAATACGCACCTTTCTTTCAAGGACGCGGATAAAATTCCGGCCGGCTCGGTCGGCTATGTCGCCGTCGCGATCGAGAAAGGCATCGTAACCGGCTACGGCGACAACACGTTCCGGCCGAACCAGCCGGTTACCCGCGCCGAGCTCGCGGCGCTGCTCGACCGGACCGATCAGGACATTCCGGATAACGACGGCACGGCGATTACGGGCAAGCTGAAAGCGGCCGCTTCGAACGGCGCGGTTACGATCGTGAAACCGGACAATACTGAAGTGACTGTCGCGGTCGATAACGGCGTGTTCATTTTCCGGGACAATATCCGGGTATCGCTCGGGGCGCTTCAAGCCGGCGACGAAGTGTCCGTGCGCACGGACGGCGGCAAAGCGATCTTCATCGAGGTAACGAAGGACGAGCCGCAAAGCGCGGTTGTCGTCCAGGCGGGCACGCTCAATTCGGTCATGCTGAACGCGCAGGGCAAAATCGCCTTCGTTTCGATTACGAAGGACGTTGCGAACGGGACGCAGGCGATTATCCTGAACGCGGACAAGAACGTTTCCGTCATCGGTGATACGGCGAAGCTGACGCAAGGCCAGGCGGTCGAATTGACGCTCGCGAACGGTCTCGTGACTTCGATCAAAATCGTATAACCGACCGGCTGACAGCACAAGCTCCCTGCCCTCGCTTTGGCGATGGCGCAGGGAGCTTGTTGGCGTTTAAGGCGTGCGTCCTCGACAGCCGCCCCGTTTCCATAGTATGGTAGTTGTAACCTGGATGAAATGAAGGGGGAGCGTGAAATGAACGGCTCGGAGACGCCCGGCAGGCCGTATGCCCCGGTGCGTAGACGGATGCTCGCTTTTTTGCTGGATTACATCTTCATTGCCTGCTATTTGGCGCTGCTGTCGGGAGCGGGGCTGCTCGCCCGTCCGGTTATGGTTTCACTGTTCACACACGGCGTGTGGACGGCCGAGCTGGCCGGTTTTCTGATGCTCACGCTGCCGGTCGCGCTTTATTTTGGTTTAAGCGAAGGCTCGGGGTCGCATGCGACCTGGGGAAAACGGAAAATGGGCATCCGCGTCGCGCGCGCGGACGGCAGGCCGCTCGGATTCGGCGTTTCGCTGCTGCGGTCGGCGGTCAAATTCGCGCCGTGGGAGCTCGCCCATTTTACGATCTGGCGGCTGGTACTGCCCAGCGGCTCTCCGGCATATGCGGTCAACGCGCTGCTGATCCTCGTTTATGTTCTCGTTCTGGCCTATCTGATCAGCCCGTTCCTGAACAAGCGCAGGCAGTCGCTCTACGACGCGGCTGCAGGAACGGTCGTCTGCCTGAACCGGGAGTCCGATAGCAGGCTGCTTCGCCAATGACGACGATTGGAGGAAAATGCTATGCCCTATACGCATTACGGGGAAATCGGGGACATTTGGAAGCACCTTCCCTTATGTTCGATTCTGAACGAGGAACGGCCGGCGTCCTATGTCGAAACGAATGCCGCTTATCCGGCCTATCGGCTGGACCGGACCGAGAACCGAAATTTCGGCATTTATTATTTGTTCGAGCAGGCTGGCCGCGATCACCGGCAGACGATCGGCCGGTCCGATTATATGAAGCTTGTCGGCCGCATTCCCGGCAACCAGGGAAATGAGCTCCATGCCTATCTCGGTTCTCCCGGCTTGGCCATGAACATGTTGAGGAATTCGAGCCGCTACCTGTTTTGCGATATCGAAAAGGAGCCATTGCAGCGGATTACGGAATACGCCGAACGGCAGGGACTGATCACGCAAGTGCGGACCATGCAGGGCGACTCGGTCGATCGTCTTTGGCATGACATCGACGGCATGGGGCCGGAGACGTTCCTTCATATCGATCCGTACCGTATTTTCGAGCGCAACGGCAGCGGCCGCTGTTATTTCGATCTTTTTGCAAAAGCCGCCGAACGCGGGATCAAAACGATGCTGTGGTACGGATTTGAAACGCTTGACGACCGGTCGGACCTCCATGCCAAAATGCGCGCCTCCCTGCCGGTTCGCGTCACGGAGCTGTACGGCCGGGAAATATATGTGGAGTCGATCGGGCAGTCCGTCATAAGCGTGAACCCCGGCGTGCCGGGATGCGGCATCCTGACCGCCAATCTGTCTCAAGCCTCGGTCACGGCATGCAGGAGACATGCGGCCGAGCTGGAGACCGTCTACCGGCAGGCCCGGTTTCAAGACCGGGCCGCGGGTTTGATTGTCGCGGAAATCCGCTTGTAAAACGACTGAATCGGCTCGCGGCAACGCGATTTCCGTTCCAAACGTCGAATTCGGTATAATGGTGAGCAGTGAGGTGAAGGGGCATGCATCCGGTATTGGAGGTTAAGGGGCTGACTGGCGGCTACAGCCAGCGGCGCCCGGTTCTGCACGAGCTGTCGTTTACCGTGAACGCCGGGCACATCGTCGGGTTAATCGGGCTGAACGGGGCGGGCAAAAGCACGGCGATCAAGCATATTCTCGGCCTGATGCATCCGCATCGCGGCGAAATTCGCGTGCTGGGGCATACGCTGGCCGAAAATCCGGAGCAGTATCGCGGCTCGCTCGCGTTTGTGCCGGAGACGCCGCTGCTGTTCGACGAATTGACGGTGGAGGAGCATTTGCGGCTGACGGGGATGGCCTACGATGTTCCGGAGGAATCGTACACCCGGCGGAGCGGGCAGCTGATGGACGAATTTTATATGACGGGAAAACGGAAGGCGTTTGCCGCCCATTTGTCGAAGGGGATGCGGCAGAAGGTCATGATCATGAACGCGCTGCTTGCCCGCCCGGCGCTGTATGTGATCGACGAGCCCTTTCTCGGGCTCGATCCGCTCGGCATCCGCTCGCTCCTGGACAAGCTGGCCGAGGTCAGGGAGGAAGGCTCGGCGGTCTTCATGAGCTCGCATATTTTATCGACGGTGGAGACGTATTGCGACCGTTTTATCGTGCTGCATCAGGGCTCGATTCTCGTGCAGGGAACGCTGGAGGACGTATGCGCCAAGGCGGGCGTCCGGACCGGCAGCGGCTCGCTCGAAGAAGCGTTCTACCGGCTGACCGCAAACGGAGGACCGCATGGACCGGTCGGCTAGTGCGCTCTGGCTCGCAAGAGTACGCGCGTTCCGGAGCGAGTCGCTGCCTTATTTCCGCGATATGGCGCGAAGCGGCGTGCCGAGCGTCGCCATGCTGCTGCTCCTCACCGGCCTGGCCGGTTACACGCAGCTGCTGCAAAACGTGCCGCCGTCCCTTCCGATTGCGGAGATCGGCACGGTGCTGCTGACGCTTGCCGTCTGCTGGAGTCCGCTGAGAACCTGGCTGCGCGAGGCGGACATTGTCTTTCTGGTTCCGCGCGAGGCGGAGATGGGCCTCTATTTGCGGAACTCTCTTCGCCGCAGCGCCGGCTTCGGCATCGCGCGTGCCGCCGCCGTCTGCGCGGCTTACCTGCCGCTGTACGCGCACGGCACCGGCCGGCTAGCGCCGCCGGCGGTGCTGGCGGCGGTGCTGGCGCTGAAGCTGGCGAACGACGCCGGCGCCTGGCAGGAGCGGCGTCTGGTGTGGAGCAGGCCGCGGCGCGGCATGCGCCTTTTGCGCTGGGCGGCGACGGCGGTCGCGCTGGCGGCGCTGTTGAAGGCCGCGCCGTGGTTTGCCGCCGCCTATATCGCGGCGGCTGCCGCGCTGGCGGCGCTGCTCTACAGCCGGCTGCAGCGTTACCAGCTGCCGTGGCTGCGGCTGATCGCCGAGGAGGCCCGGACGCGGCGGCGGTACTACGTCTTTTTCAGCGCGTTCGCCGACGTGCCGGCGGAGTCGGCGCGCGTCTCGGCGAGGCGGTACGCGTCTTGGGCCGCCGGGCGGATTCGCTACCGGCACCGGAGCGCGTTCGCGTATCTGTACGCGAATACCTTGATCCGTACGGAGATCGGCGGCGTCGTGGTCCGCTTCACGCTGTTCGGTACCTTTGCGGGCTGGCTCGCCGCCTATTCCGCGCTGTGGTCGGGCTGGGGCGCAGCCGGCGTTTTCCTGCTGTTCGTCTGGCTGACCGGCATCCAGCTCGGCGCGCTGGCCGGGGCGCACCGCCATTCCGTCTGGCGCCACGTCTACCCGCTGCAGGAGACGTACCGCCAAGCCGCGCTGCTTGCGATCGACCGCATCGCCATGCTGGCGTGCGCGCTTGTCCTCTGGGTGCCGCACGCGCTTCTGCTGCCTGCGCGGGGCGCCGGCCTGCCGGCCTGGATCGCGGGGCTGATTGCCGCTATCTACATCCTCGTCGCCCGGCCGGCCCGGCTGAAGCGGACATTCACCGCTATGGACGACGAATAGCGGCACGCAGTCATGCTCCGCGTGCCGCAATTTTCCCGCACGTGACGCTTAAATCGGAAAATTACTCCGCTTCTGCTTGAAGGTCACGCATTTCCAGCACGACGGGACAATGGTCGCTTCCGAGTACGTGGGCATCGATGCGGGCGTCGATCAGGTTCCCGCTCAGCCGCTCGGAAGCGAGAACATAATCGATCCGCCACCCGACGTTCCGCTCCCGGACGCCCGGCATGTTCGACCACCAGGAAAACGCATCGTCCCGCTCGGGATAAAAGTGGCGGAACGTATCGACGAAGCCCGCCTCCAGGAGGGCGGTCATTTTCCCCCGCTCCTCCGGCGTAAAGCCGGAATTGCCGTGGTTGGACTTGGCGTTCTTGATATCGATTTCCTGATGCGCCACGTTCAGGTCGCCGCACGCCAGCACCGGCTTCCGCGCATCGAGCTGTTCCAGGTAAGCCCGGAACCGGTCTTCCCATTCCACCCGGTAGGGCAGCCTGGCCAGGTCGCGCTTCGCGTTCGGCGTATAGACGGTAACGAGATAAAAGCGGTCAAACTCCAGCGTTATGATCCGCCCCTCCGGCTCGTGGTCCTTCTCCATTCCGTACCGGACCGAAAGCGGCTTGATTTTCGTAAATACGGCGGTGCCGGAATACCCTTTCTTTTGCGCGTGATTCCAGAATTGCTCGTACTCCTCGCCACACGCCAGCTCGATTTGGCCTTCCTGCAGCTTCGTTTCCTGCACGCAGAAAATGTCCGCGTCCGTCTGTTTGAAATAGTCGAGGAAACCCTTCTTCACGCACGCTCGCAGGCCGTTGACGTTCCATGAAACCAGTCTGATCATCGCGAATCTCCTTGCTCGTCATCGTTATAAGTTCGGCAAAGCTTCCATCCAAGTATACCACGAACGAACCGGCATTCGTCTCTCGGACTATGAGAATCGCAGACAAGCGAGATTCATAGCGGAATGGTGAAAATACCATAAAATACCATAAGTGAATCGATTCAGCTCCGTTCGGCCATGACGCCGCGGAGCTTTTTTTTTATCTTACAGGATGTAGTCCCAATATTTTACAATATCTTATCGTTTTGTTAAAACAGCGTAAATCATCCGGTCCCTATAATAAGGTCGGAGAGTGGACAAGAAACCAAAATTCGATCGGGAGGAAAACGATGAGAAAAAGTCTCGCATCCGCATCGGCGGCGGCCGTATTGGCAGCTTCGCTGCTCGCGCCGCTTTCGAGCGCGCAGGCGGTTCAGGCGCCGGCAGGCCTGAAATCGCCGATTAAACACCTGGTGGTCATCTATCAGGAGAACAGGTCGTTCGACAATTATTTTGGCACGTATCCGAAAGCCCCCGGGTTTATTGCGCTCCCCGGCACGCCTTCGGCGAACGTGATACCGGATGGCGCCTATAATCTGGACGAGAACGGCAGCAAGGTCGCACCGTTCCTGTTTTCCAACCAGGAGCTGCAAACGCTTGACGTCGATCACAGCTTCGACGACATGCAAAAAGCGGTCGACAGCGGAAAAATGGACGGCTTTTATATGTCGTCCGAAAATCATACGAAGGGCTCCGGCCGCATCGCGATGGGCTATTACGACTACAATTCGATTCCGGCTTACTGGCAGTACGCCCAGCATTTCAGCTTGGCCGACAATTGGTTCCAGCCGGTATTCGGTCCGTCCACGCCGGGCGCGCTTTATCTGGTCGCGGCGCAGTCCGGCAACGCCGGCAACCCGATTAAGGGCGATCCGGTTCCGGCATTCGGCCCGCTCGGCGGCGACGGCGGCAAACGATGGGAGCCGCTCACCTACAAAAACATCGGGGACGAGCTCTCCGCCAAAGACGTTTCCTGGGCATGGTATCAGGGCGGCTATGCGGCCGCGGACGCTTCTTATTCGTCGCATCATAATCCGTTCCAGTATTTCGCCAACTTCGATAAAGGCGCTTATACGAAAAATGTGAAAGATTATCACGATCTGCAGCAGGATATCGATGCCCATAAGCTGCCCGCCGTTACGTTCGTAAAAGGCGCTTACGGGGACGACGAGCATCCGGGCCTCGGCAACCAGAGCACGCCGACCGCCGAGGACTTCACGGTCCAGACGATCAATGCGATCATGAACAGCGATGATTGGAAGGATACGGCAATCGTCGTGACCTACGACGAGTCCGGCGGCTACTGGGACCATGCCGCTCCGCCGCAAATCAAGCCCGGTCCGGACGGGCTGGCCGGCGCAGGCCCGCGTATTCCGGCGCTGGTCATTTCGCCGTACGCAAAGCGGAACTATATCAGCCATACGCAGTACGACACGACGTCCATTTTGAAGTTCATCGAATGGAATTGGGGCGTAAGCGCGCTGAACAACCGGGACGCGTCGGTCAACAACATCACCGACATGTTCGATTTTAACCATCCGGATTTCCTGCCCTATCTGTATCAGCTGCAGAGCATCCGAAGCAATGCGAACGGGACGGCGGCTCCGGTCATGTTCAACAACGCGCCGCTTGCGCAGACCATTGACGGCGAGTATGCGTTCTATGACAAGGACCAGGACATTATGATTCCGATTACGGATATTGCCCGCAGCTTGAACGCCGACGTCTCGTTCGACGCCGGTACCCGGACGGTGACGCTGTCTTATGCCGGCCATAAAGTGTCTTTGAAGCTGAAATCGGATCAGGCTTCGGCCGACGACAAAGCGTTCGCGCTGGAAAAAGCGGTCTGGCTGAGCGGCAGCGGCCACGGCTATATTTCGCTCGGGGCGCTTCACCATTTGCCCGGCTTGACCGTGAACAAGAACGAACAGGGAACGCCCGTCATTACGGCCGGTTAAGCGCCGCAGCCGATCACGCGGGAAAATAACGCAAAATCCCTCCCGGCTTCGCAGCCGGAGGGATTTTTCATAAGGCAGGAGACAAAAGTATGCTGCGTATATGGAAAATAACTTCAATTTTGGCGGCGGCGGCTTGCCTGCTGCTTGGTACTTCCGCTTATGCGGATTCCGACGAAGCTTCGATGGGAATGGGAGTCAGTCCGGTCATGCAGCTTGCCGTCAACGGGAAGCTTATTGCCGGCATTCAGCCCGTCTGGGACGCCTCGATGGCCGACGAGATAGTTCCCCTGCGTCCGGTGGCGGCGGCGATGGGCATGACGGTCGGCTGGGACCGAAAGGACGGCGCCGTCGTGATCGACACGTTCGGCGCGCCGGTCATAACCGACCGGTCGGTCAAGCTGCCCGTCCTTATCGGCGGCAAACAGGCGCCGGCGGACATCAACGCCGCCGTCGTGAACGGAATCGCCATGGCTGCGGCAAAGCCGCTCGCCAAAGCGCTGGACGCCGATACCGCCATGAACGGCAATACGCTGCAGTTTACGTCGCATGCGGCGCTGAAGGAGTTCGACGCGGAGAACCGGGCGGTCGACGACGTTTTTAACGGGGTAGGGCTGACCCCGCATATCGCGGCCGACGGGACGAAGGAATTTACGCTGACGGCCGGGCTGCACGCCTGGGAACCGGAGAAGGGCGTCGAGGCGGCGGCCTGGACCTTCAACGGGCAGGCTCCGGGACCGACGATCCGCGTGAAGCAGGGCGATCATGTCCGGATTACGCTCGTCAACAATTTGCCCGAGCCGACGACGGTTCATTGGCACGGCCAGACGGTCCCGAACGCGATGGACGGCGTACCCGATATTACGCAGCCGCCCGTGGAGTCGGGTCAAAGCTTCGTCTACGATTTTACCGTCCGATCATCCCCCGGCACTTATATGTACCATTCGCATTACGACGATATGATGCAGGTCGGCAGCGGTTTGTACGGGGCGTTTATCATCGATCCGAAGGATGGCGCCGGCGCACCCGAATACGATCACGATTACACCTATCTGCTCAGCGGCTTCAGCATCAATTCGCCGATCGGCTCGGAAGAGGACGATTACACGATGGACGGGCGAAGCTATCCCTATACGCCGGATATCGTCGTCAAGCAGGGCGAGACGGTCCGCATCCGGCTCATCAATATCGATACGATGGAAATCCATGCCATGCATTTGCATGGGATGAATTTCCGGGTGATCGCCAAAGACGGGCAGCCTTCGGACGACAAGCAGGAGATGAACACGCTGCTGATCGGCCCGGGCGAGACGTACGATATCGCGTTTACGGCCGACCAGATCGGCACCTGGATGTTCCACTGCCATATGCTCGATCATACGATGCATCCGGACGGCACGATGGCCGGACTCGTTTCGCTGGTGAAGGTGCTTCCGGACTGATAGCGGTTCGGCAGATGCGCTTTTCGGATGGACGAGCCTTTCCAAGTTTCTGTACCGGGCGGCAAAAACAGGACCGGCTCGGCGCATTCTGCGCTTTGCCGGTCCTGTTCGTATGTCCGTCTATCGGATGCTGCGTGAAGCCCTTTTCTTCGCCGCCGAGGACGACGTTAGCCGTCAATCCCAGGACTGCGAACGCTTATTTGCTGGCCACGGTCACGTCCTGCACCGCTTTGTAAATCGTGTCGAACAGCTCCTCCAGGTTCGGCTCCTCGATACAGGAGAACGCGACGCGCAGGTCGGAACCGCCGAGCGCAATGGTGCCGACGCCGTATTCGTCCAGCAGTCGCTGCCGCACCGTTTCGGCTTCGGCCCCTTTCAGCTTCAGGCACATGAAGTAGCCGGAGTTGAAGGGGTAATAACCCCATACGTCGCCGTAGCGGCCGCTGTCGAGCAGCTCCTTGACGCGGTTGGCGCGGCCTTTCATGATGCGAAACTTCTCTTCCTTCTGCGCCTCGAAGTCCGGCGACTGCAGCGCGTGCAGAACGAACGTCTGCGACGGGTGAGAGCCGCTCGATATCGTTGCGCGGATGATGCCGAGCGTCTTCTGCTCGAGCGCACCCAGCAGCGCGGCGGAAGACGACGCATAGGTGATGAAGCCGACCCGGAAGCCCCAGACGTACTCTTCCTTCGTCGCGCCGTCGACCTTCACGGCGAGCACGCGCGGATGAAGATCGGCCAGCTTGCCGAACAGCGATTGATGCATGGAATTTTCGAAAAACAAACCGAAATAGGCGTCGTCCGTCACGACGACGACGTTGACGCCCGCTTCGGCGGCATCTTTGACCGCGGCGACGATCTCGTCGCCTTCCTGCGGGCCCGGCGTATAGCCGGTCGGATTGTTCGGGAAGTTCAGCACGACAATCGCTTTGCCCTTGCTTTTCTGAGCGAGCAGCGCATCGCGGAGGCCTGCGCTGTTGAATCGCATCCGGTCGTTGTACAGCGGGTATTCGACCATGACCGCACCCCGGCGCACGCCGAAGGTCAGCTCGTAGTTCTCCCAGTTTTTATTCGGAATGATGACCGCATCCCCCGCATCGGCGAACAGGTCGGCGACGATGGATAGCCCATGGGTGAGCGCGTTGGTGACGATCGGGTTGCCGAACGATTTGCCTGCGAGCGCCGGATTTTCCTTCACCATCTTTTCGCGCCAGGCGGCGCGCAGCTGCGGTTTTCCTTCCGGCGGTGCATACGGGTACAGATCGGCCGGCTTGTACGCGGACAGCGTATCCTGTATCGCCTTCAGATGCATCGGCTGGCCGCCCTCGGTCGCGATGCCGATCGTGGCGTTGAATTTATTCGCCTTCGTCTTCGCTTCGGCCGATTGGCTCAAAATGCCTACCTTCGGGAAATACATCGCTTTTCCGAGTGCGGACAGCATCGCATGCACATTCGCGTTCTCCCGCTCGATCGTCGCGTTCAACTGCTGGGCAAGTGGGTTCATGGACCTCATTCATCCTTCCAGAATTTTCAAGTCTAAGGTAAGATTCCGCTTGGAATCCGATTAGGTGCTATTATATCACTTTTCGAAGACGGAAGGCCATGAAACGGACTCGTTTTTGTAAAAAATAGCCGCGGGTCCGCGTCCGCTTGCGGGCGGCGTTTCGGGCGGTGTATGATGAGGGCGGGCAAAGAAGCGGGCCGTTCCCGGACACGAGGAGAAGGAGGTCGCCGTGATGCTGTATTGTTCGCCGTCGTCGTTCGTTTTGAAGCCTTCCTTCGCGAAAATCGTCTGCGAGCCGGGATGGAAATGGCAGAAGCGGGAAAAGCCGATGGCCAATTTCGATCTGTTCTATGTCTGGAGCGGGCAGGGCGAGGTCGTGCTCAACGGCACGCCGTTTCCGGTCGGCAAAGGAAGCTGCTTCCTGTTTCGGCCGGGCGACCACACGAGCGCGACGCACAATCCTCAGAAGCCGCTTGTGCTGACCTACATCCATTTCGACGTCGCCGAACCGGTCGCGCTGGTGCCCGAGCCGTATCGCGTGCTTCGCGACACGGTCGATTTCGAGCACCTGCTTTCGCGCTACGTCCGGCTTTTTCTGGTCAAAACGTATGCCGCCGAGGAAGAGGCGCAGCTTATCCTGAAGCAGCTTATGATTTACCTGCTGCGCGAAGACAATGAAAGCCCGGTCGAGCGAAAGGCGAGCAACCAGCTGACCGAGGCGATTCACGAGGTGGCCAACTACATCCGCCAAAATCCCGGTGCGCCGCACCGCGTCGAAGATTTGGCGATGAGGGCGCAGCTGTCGCCGCGGTATTTTTCCATTAAATTCAAGGAAATGATCGGGTCGTCGGTGCAAACGTATATGATCCGCATGCGGATCGAGCGGGCGCAGCATCTGCTCAAGCACGCCGGCATGAACGTCACGGAGGTGGCGGACGCGCTCGGCTACCGGGACATTTTCTTCTTCAGCCGCCAGTTCAAGCAGTATACCGGGAAAAGCCCGTCCGAAATCCGGTAGCGGGCGCTTTGCCGGCGCGATGCCGTGTCGAAGATGGGCCCCGGGATAACCGTCGTCAATCGCCGATGGCATGCGGGCAGTAGCGGCGCATCAGCTCGATCGTTTCGATGTCGAGCGGAAGGGCGCGGCCGGCGAGCCCGTCCGTGACGGCTTGTCTGCTCGTATCGGACAAATTTTGGCCGAACTTGAATTTGGCGCTGATCCGCTCGGCATCGAGACGCAGCACTGCTACTCCCTTCAGACGCGGAGCGTAATCGGGATCGCTGGCGTCGATCGGCTTGTGGCCGCCTTCCGGCTGCAGCTTGCGCATCAGCGCGCCGAGCGCCTCGGCCTTTTCCTGCGGGTCGTCCACGATACGGACCCGGCCGTCGATACGAACCGACTTGAAATAGGACGTTGCCGGACAAGCGAGCAGCGGGTCGGTAAAATAAGACGGGATCACCGCATACTCCTTCGCGGCTGCGAACGATACCCGTTCGTTCCCGGCAATGCTGCGCATTTTTTTCCCGATCCGGCTCCCGTGAAAATAAACCGTTCCTCCGGTGTACACAAAATTAAGCGGCGTTACCGCCGGATTTCCCTCGCTGTCGATCATACCGATGAACCCGAAGCTCATCTCCTCCAAAAATGCCTCAAGCTCTTCCGGATTCGTTTCCGGATCGACCGCAAATTCCGCTCTTCTCATCGTTTTCTCCTCCTTTGATCATGGGCTCAGTATAAAATGGCGATTGACAAAGAAAAAGATCCAATTATGATCAATTTTATTGGACCAGTTTGGATAAGCTCAGGTTCGAATGCGGAGCTTCGTTTGGAGGAGAGGCAGGGTGGATTTTCGTATTGCGTTCGACCGATTTTATATGGAGCTCGGCCATAAGACCGCGGCGCTGTATCAGGCGCTTCGCCATGCGATCGTAAGCGGAACGCTGACGGAAGGCATGCGGCTGCCTTCGAGCCGCGAGCTGGCGAAGCTGTACGGGATATCCCGCGGCTCGGTCAACCAGGCGTACGATATGCTGCTGGCGGAAGGATACGTCCGGACCGAGAGAGGGCTCGGCACCTTCGTGGCGGTCGAGCTGACGGGAGCGGACCGGAACGCGGAAGCAGGCGGGCGGGGTGATGACGAGCCGGAGCGGCGACAGTCGAGTGCGGAAAGAAGCGGAACGGATCAACCGTTCACGCGCGCACGAGGTCTCGGAATGGATGTCCCCGCAGGCAAAAATGAGGCGTACGAGAGCCGTCAATACGGGACAGCTTCGGAGGCGGGCTTCGCAAAGGCTGACCATACAGCCGAATCGCGGCCTTTTGTTCAATGGCAGGGTCCGGCATCCGCTTCAACCGTCCCGGCGCACGGCAGACCTGCCGCAGAGCGGCTGAAATTGTCGGCATGGGGCTCCAGGCTGCCGGAAGCTGCGCCTGAGCAGTACAAGGAGGCGGAAATAGGCGGCTTCGATGACCCCGTCGATTTTACCATCGGGAATTCCGATCCGAACCAGCTCCCGCTCGGGGAATGGCGGTCGATGCTTTACGGCGAGGTTCGCGCGATGACGGACGGGCTGCCGTTTTCGTCCGTTCCCGTGGAAGGCCATCTGCCGCTTCGCGAAGCGATTGCCAAGGAGCTGCGAAGAGAGCGAGGGATCCGGGCGGATGCGTCCCGGCTATTCATTACGAGCGGCTCGATGCAGGCGATCGCACTTCTGCAGATGCTGCTCCTCGAGCCGGGCGACCGGCTTGTGCTGGAAAATCCGTGCTACATGGGCACGTTTCGGGCAGCACAGGCGGCCGGTGCCAAGGTCGTGCCGGCTATGGTTGACGACCGCGGCATCGTACCGGACAATTGGCCGGCCGAGCTGCTGATCGTGACGCCGACGCGGCATTTCCCGACCGGAGCGGTGCTTCCCGTCGAGCGGCGAATCGAGCTTCTGGACTGGGCGTCGCGGCGGAACGCCGTTATTGTCGAGGACGATTACGACAGCGAGCTGCGCTGGGGCGGCCGGCCGGTCGAGCCGCTGAAGGCGCTCGACCGGGAGGATCGGGTCGTTTACGTCGGCACCTATTCGAAAACGATGTATTCGCAGCTGCGAATCGGCTATGCGGTGCTGCCGGAATCGCTCGCGGGTCCGTTCAAGCGGGCGAAAGCGCTGCTGGAGCCGCAGCCGCCCGGCGTGCCTGAGCAGCGGGCGCTCTCGCGGTTTATGGCAAGCGGCGGGTACGCCCGCCACATCCGGCGCATGCGCCGCAGCTGCGGACGCCGGCTGCTGCGCTTCGAGGAGGAAGCGGCGGCGAGGCTTACCCGCTGGTTCCGCTTTGTGCCGTCCGGCGCCGGGCTTCACCTGTGCGCGGTTTGGCGCGGCTCCGCCGAAGCGTACGCCGAGCTGCGCACCGCCTGTGCCGCGGAATACGGAGTGCGCTGGTCCGACGGCGCACGCTTCTGGATCGGGAAGCCGCCCTGCGAGACGGCGTTGTTCGGCTTCGCGCATTTGCCCGAGGAGCGCATCGCCGCAGGGGTGAAGCGGATCGAGGCCGCCGCTCGCGTCCTCTTCGGCGCCGAATAAAGCGTTGGCGGCATAAAAAGCGCCGGCGCTATTTTTTATTACAGGTAAAGGGATCTCAATAGATCTTATTCCGTTACCAGCATGCCGAGCTTTTCGCCCATCCGCACCTTCAGCCCCGGCTGCAAATCGTTCCGGGGGACAAACGTGCCGTCCTCGGTCAGCAGGACGACGGTGGAGCCGAATTCGAAGTAGGCAAGCTCTTCGCCTTTCGAGACCTGGTC
Source organism: Paenibacillus humicola (assembly GCF_028826105.1). NCBI lineage: Bacteria > Bacillati > Bacillota > Bacilli > Caryophanales > Paenibacillaceae > Paenibacillus > Paenibacillus humicola. Next base: position 4,384,447 of record NZ_JAQGPL010000001.1, on the reverse strand, counting down.
ACGCTTCGGCTCGGCGTATTTGATGCTGCTGACGTTCATGGCGCCAACCTTGACGACGGCCGCCTCGCCGCTGCCGTGCCGGATATAGGTGATGAGCCGCTCGTTGCGGCTGAGCACCCGGCGCATCTGCCGGAGGCCGAATTCGTTGACCGGGTACACTTTGCCGGGGACATGTTCCCGCTCCACAATGACGCCGTCCACGGGCGTATGGATTCGGTGGTAGTCGGTTGGACTCAAATAAAGAACGATATAATAGCCATCCTTATAGCTCTCGGTGCGCGGGGAACGGTTCAGCAGCTCGTCGATCGTATAATCCTGTCCTTTGACGTTCAGGATCGTTCCCGTCCGGATCGGGCCGGCCCCCGTAATTAGCGCGTCGACAGGGCTGATGAGCGCCGCCGGATCGGAGTCGACCGTTCGCATGCCGGGCTTCAGCCTTCTCGTAAAAAATTCGTTCAGCGTCGCATATTCGTCCAGCCGCTTTTCGGCTTCCTCCGTGCGGATTCCATACATTCGGGCAAATCTCGGGATAAAACGCCGGCTGGCAGGCGACTGGGCGAAACGGCCGGTCAACCGCGAAATCCATTTGCGGGAGCTAAGCTCGGTCATCAAACGAAGCAGCCAGTTGGCCATACCGGGAATTCACGTCCTTTCTCCTGTGAAACAGCATGCATACCCTGAAACTCTCCGACTAGTTTGACACATCGAGCCTTATTAATCAATAGAACGTACCAGGTATTGCTATTCCATCATGTTTAAGGAAACGGACGGAGGCGCATGCTGGCAATGGGGGTGAAAAAACGATGACGGTTTTATTAACATGCGTTTTCGCTGCGGCAGGCCTGCTGCTCCTTTGGCTGCGCGGTTTAAACCGCACCGCCCGGGCAATCGTCGACGGCGCTGCGGCGCTCGGCTTTCTGATTTTGTTCGTGCTCTCGGCCAAAAGCGTGCTGCTGACGCTGCTGCACGGCACCGTTTATTTAACGGAAGTGCACGGCTTTCTGCGGAAGCCGTTGTTTTTGCTCAGCGGGGCTTATCTGGGTCCCTATGTATTCGCATTAATTGCGGGCACGGCGTGGTCGGCGGGCAAACAGGCGGCAAGGCATTCGTAAAGGCATTCGTAAAGGCAGTCTGCTGTTACTGGCCGGGGCATCGAACGGACGGCGTGCCGCATGCAAATCCTTTGACTTTTTTCATCTGATCTGGCTGACGGACCGATTGGATAATACAGGGATATGGCTCAAAATACGAAGAAGTGTCCTTTTGTGCGCGACCAAGAAGCAAATGATGGGACAATGCCGGATTCGGCGGCGCACGCTGCTGCGTATGCTATAGCAACAAGCTTTCTGTTGAAGAGAGGAGTTGGTTGTTGGCATGCCGTCGCGACCGAAAATCGCCTTCGTGACGCCGGGGGCGTTTCCGCTGCCTTCCCCGAATAGCGGCTCCGTTGAGCGCGTCGTGGAAAAATTCGTCCCGCTGCTCGTTCCAACGATCGAGGCGCGGATTTACGGAAGACTGGGCGCGTCACTGCGCAGGAAAGGGATGCTCGGCGGCGCGGTGTGCGTGCGTTATCCGGCAGGGGACAAGAGCCGGTATGTCCTGAAGGTCGGCCGTTCGCTGAAACAGTACAATCCAGCCGTTACGCAGGTCGAGAACCGGCCCGGGCTGCTGCTGAAATTGAAAAAGATCCGGCCCGGAAGCCGTTTGTGGCTTCACCTGCACTCCGTAACGTTTATCAGCCGGAAGGCGATTCGGCCGGCGACCTTGAAACGAAGCTTCCGGGCAGCCGAGCGGATTATCGTGAACAGCGAATTTTTGCGCGATACGGTCGCTTCGCAGGCGCCGGAAATTGCGCATAAGCTGCGGGTCGTCTATCCCGGTGTCGATACCGGGCGGTTCATATCGCAATACAGTGGGCAGGGGAAGGCCCGCCGCGATCAGCTTCGGGAAGCCCGGGGCTGGAAGGGCAGAAACGTCATTTTATTCATGGGCCGGCTGCGGCGGATCAAGGGCGTTCATCATCTGCTGTCGATCATGCCCGAGCTGATCGCCCAACATCCGAACGTGCTGCTGGTGATCGTTGGCGGAGCCTTTTACGGCTCCCGGAGAGAAACACCATACGTGCGCGAGCTCCATCGCATGGGAAACCGGATGCGCAAACATGTGCAATTCGTTCCCTATGTGCCGCATTCCAAAGTGCAGGACTGGTTTTTGGGAGCAGACGTCGCCGCCGTGCCGTCGGACCGGCGGGAGGCCTTCGGCCTCGTCAACGTGGAAGCGATGGCCTGCGGGCTCCCGGTTGTCGCGACCCGCGCGGGAGGCATGAAGGAAATTATCGTGGACGGCGTTACAGGTTACCTGGTGGATCCGGAGCACCTCCGGGAGGAACTGAAAAACCGGCTGCTCACCCTGCTGAAGGATGACGCTTTGCGAAACAGCATGGGACAGCAGAGCAGGGCGCGGGTGGAGAAGCATTTTACCTGGCGCCATTCCGCCGACCGCTGGCTGGAGCTGCTTCGCGAAAGCGGGGAACAACTTTAAAAACAGGTCTTGAATTTTTGCCGCATGTGGCACTATAATTGGAAATAGATTTCGTAATTGTACCATTCCATGGAAACAGGAAGCACCTGTTTGCAGGCTTGTTTAAGCTTGCTGACGGTGCTTTTTTTATTGTTTTTTATGCCGGGACGAGGCGAGAGAGGGTAGAATGTGCCGAACAGATAACCGATAGAAGAACTATTCGAAATCAAGGGAGAGGTCTTTAGATGAAAAAACAAATAATTGCAACGCTGTTGGCATTGTCTTCGCTACTGTCCGTTGGAGTGGCAAATGCAGGTGCACCGATAAAAATCGTGAAATCCGATCTGCCGATCAAAGTTTTGTACAACGCAAGAAAACTTGCGTCTGATGTTGATCCGATCATTGTAAATGGAACGGTTCTGGTACCGATTCGTTTTGTTGCGCAGAAATTCGGCGCTTCCGTTCATCTCGATGGGAAACGAATTACGATCACGAAGGACGATAAGCAGCTTGTATTGAACATTGGCTCGAAAGACGCAACCATTAACGGTAAAGCACAACTGCTCGTTCAACCGGCCACGGTTATCAAAGGAAGGACGCTCGTGCCTATACGGGTGATAAGCGAAGGACTCGGATTGCCCGTTCGCTGGGATCCGGTTGCGCGATTCGTTTGGGTTGGAAATGAAGACATTCCTAACGCCAAGGATATTGCTAAAGAAGTCAATGTTGATCCATTCCGACCTTATTTTAGAGGGAGTGAGTCGATGTTAAATGTTTACGGCATCCCGGCTACGAATGCCTACATCCTAAAGGGTGAGGATTTTCCGGTCATAATTGGTGAATCCGTTTACTACCGAATGGATCTTGTGAAAGCTACAGACGGCAGTTCTTTCATCAAATATACGACTACGCAAGGTGGTGCGATGGGGGTTAATCTTTTTTATCTTATTAAAAAAGATTATGTGAAAGATTACACGATGAGGTTTCGCCCCGAAATTCCAAATTTACGCGAATCTATCGATGCGTTTCGAATTCATTATTATTCTGTTGTTGATTGGACAGATCGAGAAACAATTAAGGATGATCATTACGATAAATTTAAGATTAGCGATGCCGACTATATTGGAATGACGGCTGATATCACGGATAGAAGTTCCGATCCTGTTCTACTAGTTAATCCGTTTAAATAAGGTGATGCTGTGAAACGATGTTTAAATTTACTACTTATATTCTTGATCCTTGTAGGAATTATTCCACTTGTGGCTCCTATTCAAGCGGAAGCGGCACTTGGAGATAATGCGAGTGTTCAGACGATACTTGATAAAAATCAATTCGGTCAAGCCCGGTATTTTGCTGTGGCGTTTATGTATTACGAGGCTTGGAGTAAAAACGATGGGACATGGGACCCTGCAAAAGTGGGTCCCGGTTCCACGCCGAATGTTACTTTTCCATATACTTTTTCGTTTCCAGGGCGCAAGGTTCGCAATGTCATTATTTCAAAATATGATTATCAAGCAGATTCCACTGACTTATTTAATCGGTCACGGGCTGGTGATGCGAGCTATCGGCAGTATCAAAATTTTATAAGCACAAATATAAAGAATTACAATATCAGTAATAAAACTGGAATCGGGTCATCAACTATTAGTTTTACTGCTTCGGTTGATGCCCTGTTAGATTATCCTACTAAGCAAGTTTTTAATATGAATGCGCCTGGTAGTAACTATTGTCCAACAACTTGTACACCTTCAACGTTAATTTACCGTTATTTTATTCCGATTCTCATTGAATTCCAGTTAGACGGAAAGCTGGAGGTTCACCATTATACAACTGATGGGGCAAACATCGATAGCAGCTTTACGGATCAAAGTAGGGATATGCAACAAGGCTCACCCGTAAGCATTACGCCAGCGACTGATGCTGCTTACACCTATGCGGGCTACAAAAAAAGCACTGTCAGTCCTCCGACCTCGGGCGTCACTTTAACAACCGGAAGTCCGCCTATCTTTACCTATGACGGTACTTACGACAAATATTATTTGAACCTGTATTATACGAAAAAACAGGCTCAAACCGATAAACCCGATTTGGAAGCGACGAATATTTCGTCTTCGTCAGCCATTCAAGTCGGGCAGCCGACATCCTTTACGGGCACCTTTACCAACAACGGGACGAATATTAACACACCATTTAATGTCAAAGTGACGGATGAACGGGGGACCGTCGTAAAGCTTCAAACCTTCAGCAGTGCGGCGAGCGGTGCAACACTCCAATTGCCTTTTTCGTACACGTTTCCGAATACGAATTCCAAAACGTTTAAATTGTATGTGGACAGCGCCAATGCCGTTTCGGAATCGGACGAAACCAATAACGATGTGTCCGGAACGTTTACGCCCGGTCAATCTCCGGCACAAACTGACGTTACAGGCGATTTTGATGTACTGCCTAATACCATCACGTTCCGGGACCCATTTAAATTTCAGCCCAAAAATTTTCAGCTTCAAGGATGTACCTACCAATACCACTACTACAAAATCGAACGAAACGGTCTTTCTTGGACAAGCCCTAATGTTTACGGGCAAACGACAGCGACTTCTTTTACGAGAAGTACCTATCCGTCCGTCATCGGAGTCGGAACGCATGATGTTTATATGAGAATTGTTACAAGCTGCGGGACGACGAATTGGATCGGACCGAAACCGTTGGAGGTCACGTCGCCCACGACCAATCGCCCTCCGCAATTTCAAATTGCGTGGGTGCATCCTAATGCCGAAACGGTACCGGTCGATACCGCTGCCGAGGGACAAACGTTGAGTCTGGTTGTGATCCAAAATCCCACAATCCCGACGCCTTACGATCCGGACGGCGATTCGTGGACCTTTGACGGCTTTGATTTCGCCGGAAGCGGCGATGACTGGCTGCAACAAATCCCAGCGAAGTACCCGCAGCATCCGTATTTGTCTTATGAAAGCATTAAAATGGATGGAATCGGCTACCACCTGATTAAAGCGCAAATGCACGATCAATGGGGCGCGGTTGCTACCGCGTATGCCTCGATTACCGTTCTTCCGCCAAACCCCGTTCCCATCATCGACGGGCCGGAGAAGGTGGTGGAAGGCCGGCCTCTTTCCGAGCCGGTTACGGCGGATCGGAGCTACAGCCCGGCAGGCCGGAGCATTAATCACAGCCTTGATGAATGGACGAACAAAAAGGACGTCTATACGACGCCGGGTACTGAGATCATCAAGCTGGATGTGTATGACAGTATCGGATTAAAATCGCTTCAACCGGCGCAGCAGACGTTAACGGTTTTGGAGGACCTGCCGCCCGTCCCCGTGCTTCAATTTGCCTCGCCCTCCATTCGCGGCGCGACGACAACGTTCCAGGAGCGTTCGTACAGTCCGGACGGCGACAACATCGTTAAAACGGTTGTGTCGTATCGGCGGGATTCGGATAACGACGGCAATTTTGACGAGGAGACTGCGGTCAATGTGACGCTCGACGGCAGCCGAAACTTTACGCTGACGCCGACGAAAGTCGGTAAATACAAAATGACGGTTTATGTCAAAGAGGATTGGGGCAAAGACGCCAGCAAAGATTTTGATTTCGATGTGGTCAACACCAGTCCGAACGTATCGTTTGAGGTTTCGTCGGAAAGCAAATCCCCTGAGCCGATTGTGACCGTGCCGCTCAAGGCGAACGTACTGACGAATCCCGCAAGCGGATGGACAAACAGCGATTTCAGGAATGCATCGAAGCCGCCCAGCTGGGGGGTAAATCCAAGCAGCGGCGCACTTACGCTGGCCCAAACGTACAGGAATCGCTATTCGTTGTCACTCGGGCCGTCATCGAGTAATGTAACGATGATTCAAACGAACAATGAGTACCATGGTTATTACGCTAAACTTAACAACAATTATTATATTGGCACAAGTTATTGTGGGAATAGATGCCAGGTCCTTCGTGTTTACCGATGGACGAAAGATCCGGCGTCGACGATTGGAGGTTTCGGCGACAATGCGGTTGAAGTGGCGAAACATGATAACAACGGGGAGACCTACGGTGAAGGATTGGTCTATGTTGATTATTTAAACCAGATGGTTTATACCGAAACCCGTTCGCCAAGTTGCCGGATGGATCAACAGTGTAAAACCTTTGATACGTACAATCAATACACGTTTACGGACTTTATAAAGCCAGGAGGGACACCGATTCGGTCGTCCTCGGTCATGCGGATTAACGGCAGAATTTATGACGGGGCTGTTATGAAGCATTATGATAGTGCTTCTCCCCATTATGTTCCGCTGCCATACGGGGATGCCATTTTCGCTCTCGATGAGAACGCAGCCTATCCCAACTACCAAAAGAAATTTACGTATGCATGGGATAGCGAAGTACCGACATCCATTCAAACGCTGTATAGTTCAAATATTTATCAGAACCAACAGTACGATGCAACTTATAATTCAGATGATGCGGTGTCAGACAATCAATTAAAACAATATTCATTTTATTATCGCGACGGTACGGGCTCACAGGATTACGGATACATCATTTATAACCCTGTGACAGATAAAAACGAATATGGGGCAGGCGATTACAAAGAAAAAACTTCTGAAATTCAAGTGGGCTATTATTCTTCTCCCGAATCCTTAATCCCGAGCGGCGATGGGAAATATGTTATTGAGAGATATAGCAGTCCAGTGACCGTTTATCAGGCTTCGTCCGGCAAGAAAGTCAGCCATTTGCCCTCTGGGGAGAATTTTATGAATTTGACTGTGGATAATCGGCTGTTTTCCTCTACACCTATTGATACTTCAGGGAGGCAGACAATCAAGGAGTATCGATTGCAAAACGATGGCAGTTTATCGCTGCTCCAAAGCTTAGTGTTTAATCAAGCGGCTAGTGCCGGCACCGGGTCGGATAGTTTTAATGTCTATTCATCCACGCTAGATAACGGGAATAACTTTTATTACACGGTGTATGATCCCAATTTTACTGGCGTATCCGTGAAGCGAATGAATTTGGACACAGGGGCCGTTACAACACTTGCCACGGGAATACAAAAAGGGTCCAAAGAGGGTGTGGCTGACATTAATGTGCTGGATAACGGGGAACTGGAAGTCACCTTTTTCTATACATCCGGCTCGCTCTCTGGGCATGAACGCAGGATTTACATTGTACCGAACGATACTTCCCACAATAGGGATGGCTCGGACTCGCTTTTGTCTCAGAACCAATTATTGAGCGGGACTTCGATGAACAATATCCAGCTTCGGTACGCGATCCGGATGAATAGGAGCGTTTCCGGCAATGTGTTCTCCGGCTTCAGCTTCGGTGCCCAGGATAACTCGAATATGTATCGTGTCGAACAGAACCATGAAAAAATTCAGTTGACGAAAGTAGTCGGCGGCAAGCGGTATGTGCTGCAATCCGTGCCATATCCGTTTACCGATCATCAAACGTACGGCATCACCGTCTCCGATTTGGATCACCGGATTAAAGTCAGCGTCAACAATGTTCCGGTTATCGATTTGACGGATATGACCTATGACGGCGGGAAGTTCGGGCCGTTTGCGGAGCTGCCGGAAACCGAATTTCTGGCTATGAGCTTTGCGAACCTGGACGATCTTAGTTCGTCGTCCCATGTTAACGGCGTCGCCATCGTCGATCAGCCGGTTGTATATACCTTGACAAGCAGCGACCTTGAAAACGACCCGTTCATTTCGGATAAAACGGAATGGACGTACACGAAAACGGACGAAAAATTCCTGGATGCCGGAGACGGGAAATCCGGTCCGTCGCCGCTAGAGGGGAATCTATACCACGCTCCCGTCACGAAAATCGGTAAAGTGGGCGTGTACCAAATTACGGAGAAGACCGAGGACGATCCGAACCCGGATTATCCGTATCCTTCGATGACCTTTAACAGCTATCGTCAGCAATCGAATGTGGCGGTGAGGAACCTGATCGTGCATCGGCCTCCGGTCGTCGATTACGATCTTGGACTTAACCCGGATCATACGATCAAATGGACCGACCGCAGCCACGACCCGGACCGTTACTTAAGTTCAACAAATTTCTCGACGGAGAACACCGGAATCGATTATAAAGCGACCAAGGGCATTATGGAGAAAAGGTTTTATTACGTTACGCCGTCCGGCGATACGGTGCAGACGAAACTGGTGACGCCAACGGAAAAAGGGACTTATCTTGTGGGGATGGCCGTGAAGGACGAGTACGAAGCGTGGAGTCCATTTCTGGAGAAGTCCATCACCGTTAACGCGCTTCCGTCGCCTGACGACCCGCCGCAAGCGGGGTTTACGGTTACACCGGGCACGACGTACCGCGGGGTTAATGTGACGATGAATTCAACGGCCCGCGACAAAGAGGACGGCGGGCGCGAGAATTTACCGCACGAATATTACATCAAGAACGTAAACGGCGGCACCGAAACGCTGCAAAGCACGGCTCGAACGACGTGGACCAAATCGTTCAGCAGCTTGGGTACGTTTCAAATCCGGCAGGTCGTGGAGGATCATCTGGGCCAAGTCGACCAGTCCGTGCAAACCGTGAAAATCGTGAACCGAATTCCGGCTGCGAACGTTACGGACCCGGCCAGTTCGGACTCAAACAACCCGTCCAAGCTAACGGTTCTGCGGCCGACATTCCGGTGGACGTACGGCGACGCGGATTCCGATCCGGAGACTAAATACCAGATTAAAATTTACCGCTATGGCGGATATTTGGAGCAGGACTCCGGCATTCAATCCGGCAATGCCGTCTCTTGGGCTTCCGTCTCCGATTTGCCGGAGCATGTCAATCTGTATGTGCAGGTCAGAAGCTACGACGGCTACGATTGGAGCGACTGGAGCCCGGCGAAGTTTTTCTATATTGAAACGAATCGGCCCCCGGCCGCCGATTTTGACTGGGCGCCTAAGCCGGTTTACGAGGGCGATACGGTTGCGGTCAGTCTTGCGGTCGAAGATCCGGACAACGACAAGCTTGCCGTGCAGATGACGATGACCGGCCCCGACGGTGAAGTACAGACCTTCGGTGACAATCTCATGCCGCCATACGGGAAAACAGGCCCGGTGTTGAACGGCGTGAAGGCCGGCAATTATCGGCTGAAGCTGACCGTTTCGGACGGTAAAGCCGCGCCGGTTATCGTCGAAAAGACGCTGTCTGTGCTGCCGCTGTCCGTGACCGGACAAGTGAAGCATACCGTTTTGTGGGATGAGCGCCGAAAGCAGTACAACAAACAGGCAAGCGGCAGCGAGGACAGCCCGCGCGGGTACAACGTTTTTTGGGCCGGCGAGAAGTTCGTATTGGCTGCGAAAACCACGGAGACCGGCACGGCTACGATGACCGAGCGCGTGGAAGTCACGATGAACGGAACGACCGTCGGTCTGAAGACCGGCAGCCCGGCACAAACCGCATGGACCGGAGAAATGTGGGAGGAAAGCTACATCGACCTGCCGGACGGTCCGCTAACCTTTGTGTTCAAGGCGACCTATACGAACGGTACGGTTAAAACGGACAGCGTGACCGTTACGCTGGATGGCAACGTCCTGGAAACGGTCGGCGTGCATCGCAGGCAGTAGCGGGGCTTTGCGGCATGTACTGCGGTGTCCGTCCCGTCTTGAGAAGAGCGTCCGCCAATCGGCTGGCGCGCAGCTAGGGTCCGCTAGACTGCACAAGATCCCGAACAATTCTTGACAATCGTTTCCGCCAGCGGTATAGTCGTACCAGGAAATCCACTAGGGGCGCCCGCACGGGCTGAGATAAAGCGCTTGACCGCTTTGGTCCCTTTGAACCTGATCTGGGTTATGCCAGCGTAGGAAAGTGGGAACGTGTGCGACGAAAGGCATTCGGCGAAGACATGAGGCAAACGGATATTGCCTGCTAAGCCTGAATACCTTGACCCGGGAACGAAGCGACCGTTTCGTTTCCGCGGGATGGACCGCGACATGGACCGCTCCTTCGCCGGAGCGGTTTTTTTCGCTTTCGGCGGCAAGAGCGCGTTTCGGAAAAGTGTCGCTGCGGAAAACCGCCGGGCTTGCATCGGCGGACTAACGTATCTTTTTGGGAGTCCGGCGTTCGTAACAACATCCATTTCACCTTGCGAGCCTCCTGGGGGATTTTCCAATCCAACCCTTGGGAGGTTTTATTTGTTATGGCCATTTTGACGACGCCGCTGCCGGGAAGCCGGAAAGTTTATGTAGAAGGAAGCCGCCGCGATCTGCGCGTGCCGATGCGGGAAATTGAATTGAGCCCGAGCACGGGGCGATTCGGCGAAGAGCCGAATGAGGCGGTGCGCGTTTACGATGCCAGCGGGCCTTATACCGATACCGATTATTCCAGCGATGTCCGCAAAGGACTTCCGGAACTTCGACGTGCCTGGATCGAAGAAAGGGGAGACGTCGAGGCTTACGAGGGACGTTCGATTCTACCGCAGGATAACGGTTTTCATTCGGAGGATACGGCGACCGAGAAAGGCGCCGAAATTTTTCCCGGCCTCCATCGCAAGCCGCTTCGAGCCCGGGAAGGACGGAATGTGACGCAGCTTCATTACGCCCGTCAAGGTATCATAACGCCGGAAATGGAATTTATCGCCATACGCGAGGGGATGGATCCGGAATTCGTGCGCGACGAGGTGGCCGCGGGACGCGCCATCATACCGGCCAACATCAATCACCCGGAAAGCGAACCGATGATCATCGGCCGGCATTTTCATGTTAAGATCAACGCCAACATCGGCAATTCCGCCGTTGCGTCCTCCATCGAGGAGGAAGTGGAAAAAATGACGTGGGCGACCCGTTGGGGCGCCGATACGATCATGGACTTGTCGACCGGCAAAAACATCCATACGACGCGGGAATGGATCGTCCGCAATTCGCCGGTTCCGGTCGGCACGGTTCCGATTTACCAGGCGCTCGAGAAAGTGGACGGCAAAGCCGAGGACCTGTCGTGGGAGGTGTTCCGCGATACGCTGATCGAGCAGGCGGAGCAGGGCGTCGACTATTTTACGATCCATGCCGGGGTGCTGCTGCGCTACATACCGCTTACGGCGAAAAGAGTGACGGGCATCGTGTCGCGCGGCGGTTCGATTATGGCTGCGTGGTGCCTTGCGCATCACAAGGAAAATTTCCTGTATACGCATTTTGAGGAAATCTGCGAAATTATGAAGCGTTACGACGTCTCCTTTTCGCTTGGGGACGGCCTGCGGCCGGGTTCGATCGCCGATGCCAACGACGAGGCGCAGTTCGCCGAGCTGGATACGCTGGGCGAGCTGACCCACATCGCCTGGAAGCATGATGTGCAGGTGATGATCGAAGGACCCGGCCATGTGCCGATGCATTTGATCAAGGAAAATATGGACCGCCAGCTCGAGGTGTGCAAGGAAGCGCCGTTCTATACGCTCGGGCCGCTGACGACGGACATTGCGCCGGGCTATGACCATATCACTTCGGCGATCGGTGCGGCGATGATCGGCTGGTTCGGCACGGCGATGCTGTGCTACGTGACGCCGAAGGAGCATCTCGGGCTGCCGAACAAAGAAGACGTCAAGGAAGGGGTCATCACGTACAAAATCGCGGCTCATGCGGCCGACCTTGCGAAAGGTCACCCGCGCGCCCGTCTCCGCGACGACGCGCTCTCCAAAGCACGGTTCGAATTCCGCTGGCGCGACCAGTTCCATTTGTCGCTCGACCCGGAGCGGGCGATCTCGTACCACGACGAAACGCTCCCCGCCGAAGCGGCCAAATCGGCTCATTTCTGCTCGATGTGCGGACCGAAGTTTTGCAGCATGCGGATTACGCAGGACATCCGCGATTACGCGGCGGAGCACGGGATGGAAACGAAGGAAGCGATTGAAGCGGGCATGAAGGAAAAGTCGGATGCGTTCAAGGCGGCGGGCAGCTCGATTTATGCGTAACGAGCGGAAGTCCGCGGGCCCGGAACACGAGCTGACGGACAGCCGGCCGGACCTGGCCGCCGACCAGGATCAATGGGCGGACCGATATTCCCGGCAAACGCGGTTCACCCCGATCGGGGCGGCCGGCCAGCAGCGGCTCGGCGGAGCCTGCGTCCTGATTGTCGGCAGCGGGGCGCTTGGCGCCTCGCTGGCCCAGCATATGACGCGCGCCGGCATCGGCACGGTCCGCCTGGTCGACCGCGATTTTGTCGAGCCGAGCAATTTGCAGCGGCAGATGCTGTTCGACGAAGCCGATGCGCTGGCTTCGCTGCCGAAAGCGGTCGCCGCCGCTGCCAAGCTGCGCCGCATCAACAGCGAAATCGTCATCGAGCCGCATGTTGCCGATGTGACGGAGGACAATGTGGATACGCTGGCCGCCGGGGCCGATCTTGTGCTGGACGGGACGGATAACGCCCGAACGCGGCTCCTGCTGAGCGATGCCTGCTTCAAGCTCGGCATCCCGTTCCTGTACGGCGGGGTTGCCGGCGCGCAGGGCATGAGCGCCGTGCTTGTCCCCGGGGAAACGGCATGCCTCCGGTGCCTGATCGGCGGAACGGAGGACGGCGAAGCGGTCGATACGTGCGATACGGTCGGCGTCATTTCGCCGATTGTGGAATGGATCGCTGCGCTGCAGGCTGCCGAGGCGCTCAAATGGTTGAGCGGAAATCGGGGTGCGCTGCGCCGCACATGGCTGACGGCCGATCTGTGGCCGTTCCGCATTCATGAATCGGCGCTTCCGGGCCCGTCGGCGAGTTGCCCATGCTGCGGATTGGCGGAAATTAGCGCTTCCCAGCCAGGCACCAAGGAAATGGGGGCTTCCATTCGAGGGACAGAAGGAATGGGGGCTCCAATTCGAGCCGAACAAAAGCTGCCGGACGGGCAAACCGCCATCGAGCAGCGGAAGACGGCCCTGCGTACTAAGTCGGCCGAATCGGCCGGGCAGGATGCCGGTTCCTTGGAACCGGTCCCGGTCGCGGCAGAGCGCGGGAGAAATGGTATGGAACCGGCCGCGACAGAAAGCGGGAGAGCCGGTAAGGAACCGGACGCGGCAGAGCGCGAGCGAAATGGCATGGAACCGGGAGCGGCAGAGTGTGGGCGAACTGCTACGGAACCAGCTGCGGTTGTGCATGGGCAAACCGGTAAGGAACCGGTCCCGGCTGAGCGCGAGCGAAACGGCATGGAACCGGCGGGGCGCGATGCCGTGGAAAGCGACGCCGGGATTTACCCGGAACCGCCGCAATACGAGCCGGACCGTACGGCCGATCTGCCTCCGCGAAGCGCCGCGATTTGCGGCCGGGATTCGGTACAGGTGACAACGGACCGTTCCGTTGACCTGGAACGGCTGCAGGGCACGCTCGAATCGGCAGGCTGCGCCGTGACGTCGAACCCGTATTTGATCCGCGTTTCGGTCCCAGACGGGCTGCGGCTGGCTATTTTTCCGGATGGGCGCGTTCTCGTCCAGGGAACGCAGGATACGCGGCTTGCCGAGACGGTCTGCATGCGTTATTTGACGCCTCAGCGGATGGAAAGGAGCGAGACAGGTTGAAAAGGGACTGGAAAGATTTTCAGCTGTACGTCATCACCGGTGAAAATTATCATCCCGGCCGTCCGGTGACGGACGTGATGGAGCAGGCGCTGCTCGGCGGAGCGGATGTTGTGCAGCTGCGTTCGAAGGACGCGCCGAAGCGCGAACTGCTGGCCCAGGCTTATGCGCTGCGGGAGCTGACGCGCCGGTACGGCGTGCCGCTTATCGTGAATGATCATATCGATATCGCGCTGGCCGTGGAAGCCGACGGCGTCCATCTGGGGCAGGAGGATTTGCCGCTGGCCGAAGCAAGGAGCATCCTCGGTCCGGGCAAAATCATCGGCATCTCAACGCACAGCATCGGGCAGGCGCTGGAAGCGCAAGCGGCCGGGGCCGATTATATCGGCGTCGGTCCGGTCTACCCGACCGGGACGAAGCCCGGCCGGAAGGCGGTCACGACGTCATACGTCAAGGAAGCGGCCGGGCAGGTCGCCATACCGTTCGTCGCCATCGGCGGCATTACGCTGGACAATGTCGATGACGTCCTGGAGGCGGGCGCGCGCCGGATTTGCGCCGTTTCGGCCGTGGTCGGCAGCGAGGATGCCGCCGGTACATGCCGCGCTTTTTTGCACAAAATCCGGGCGAAGCAGACGGAAGCGGCACCGGCTGCCGCCATCGAGGTTCGGCTGAACGGCCGTCCGGAACGCACGACTTCGCGAAGCGTAGCCGAAATGATCGGGCAGCTCGGACTTGCGGGCAAACGAATCGTCGTGGAAATGAACGGAGCGATCGTCGCCAGGGAAGCCTGGGAGACGACGAAAATCGAAGAAGGCGCGGCGCTGGAGCTGGTGCATTTTGTCGGAGGAGGATGACGAACATGACCGATTGGAAAAGACCTGGCGACCCGCTTGTCATAGGGGGCAAGCGCCTGTTGTCCCGTTTGTTTCTCGGAACGGGCCGGTTTCCGAGCCCGGCCGTGCTGCAGCAGGCGCTGGCCGCGTCCGGCTCGGAGGTCGTGACCTTCGCGGTCCGCAGGGTTAACCTGGACGAAGTGGAGGACGACTCGGTTTTGCAGCATTTTGCGGACCGGGAGCTGACCTATTTGCCGAATACGTCGGGGGCGGCGAACGCCGACGAAGCGGTGCGGATCGCCATGCTGGCGCGAGCGGCCGGGCTCGGCAGCTGGATTAAAGTGGAAATCAGTGCCAATTCGCGGACGCTGCTGCCGGACCCGGTCGAGACGTTAAAGGCGACGGAACGCCTCGTCAAAGAAGGCTTTACCGTTCTGCCGTATACGTCGGACGATCCGATTTTGTGCAAAAGGCTGGAGGAAGCCGGAGCGTCCGCGGTTATGCCGGGCGGCGCGCCGATCGGCACGGGGCTCGGCATCCTGAACCCGTACAACATCGGGCTGATCGCCGAGGAAGCCGGCGTGCCGATCATTGTCGACGCGGGCATCGGATCCGCGGTTGACGTCGTCCAGGCGCTGGAGCTCGGAGCGAGCGGCATTCTCGTCAATACGCCGGTCGCCAAGGCGCAGGACCCGGCCGCAATGGCGGCTGCGATGCGGATGGCGGTCGAAGCCGGCCGCTTGGCGTACCTGGCCGGGCGCATTCCAAAGAAGCGGTACGCCTCCGCCAGCAGCATGGAAGAGGGCGTATCCAAGCCGACGATTCAGGCTGCCGGGACAAAAGACAACCCGGCTTACGCCGGTGCGGCGCCGGCAGCCGGAGCAGGTCTGCCCGCTGCCGCAGCCGAAAGGGGCGTCTGAGCCATGCCAGCTTCGGTCGTTATTTTGGGCGGCGGCATTATCGGGCTGAGCTGCGCGTTCGAGGCCGCGAGCCGGGGCAAGCGCGTCACGGTCGTGGAGCCCGGCGCGTTCGGCGGGCAGGCGTCGGGCGCGGCGGCCGGGATGCTGGCGCCGTATACGGAAAATCCCGAGCAGCCGGATCCTTTTTTTCACTTGTGTCTGGATAGTCTGAGACGTTATCCCGACTGGATCCGCCGCGTCGAGGAAGCGTCAGGCAAACGCGTCGAGCTGCTGCATACGGGCAGCCTGACGGTCGCGATGCACGAAGCGGACGTGCTCCCGCTGCAAACCCGGCTCGCCTGGCAGCGGGAGCACGGCGCGGAAGCGGAGCTGGTGGCGGGCGAACGGCTGCGGCAGCTCGAGCCGCTGCTCTCCAAGCAGGCGGCTGCGGCGCTTTATTGCCCGGGCGAGAGTCATGTCCATGCGCCGAAGCTGGTCGTCGCTCTCGCAGAAGCTTGCCGGAAGCTCGGCGTCCGGCTGCTTGGCGGTGCGGGGACGATTGACCTGACGGATCCGGGAAGCGCCGGCGGCGTTGCCGTAACGACAGGCGCCTACGGCGTCGTCGAAGGCGACAGCCTGCTTATCTGCGCGGGCGCGTGGGCCTGCCAGTACGCGGAAACGCTCGGATTTCCGGTTCCGGTACATCCGATTCGCGGGCAAATCTGCTCCTTCGACGTGCCGTTCGGCGGCGTCCGCCACATGGTCTTTTCCAGTCAGGCGTATTGGGTCGGCAAAATGGACGGCGCGCTCGTATGCGGCGCATCCGAAGATGTGGCCGGCTACGACGCGTCCGTCACGGAGCGCGGCATTGGCCGGCTCGTCCGCTGGGGGCCGCGGCTGTTTCCGTTTCTGGAGGGAAGACAGCCGTCGCTCAGCTGGGCTGGACTTCGTCCCGCAACGCGCGACGGCTGGCCCTTGATCGGTCCCGTACCGGGGCGGCCGGAAATCGTGATGGCGGCGGGACATTACCGGAACGGCATCTTGCTCAGTCCAGCCACGGCGGCGCTTGCGGCGGATATATTGGAAGGCAAAGCTTCGGCGGCACGTTCGGCGGCGTTTGCGCCGGACCGGTTTGCGCAGACGGCGGGGATCGCGTCGTTATGAACGGACGAAACGGCTCCAGCGATAACGGGGCAAGCGGCGGAGCGCAGCGGACGTATGACGTAACCGGCATGCCGGGCGCGGCCGGCGCGGACGTCCAGCCCGGCGCATCCGCCCAAACCGGCACAGCCGCCCAGCCCGGCGCATCCGCCCAAATCGGCGCAGCCGTCCAGCCCGGCACATCCGCCCAGATCGGCTCGGCTGCCCAAACTGGCACAGCCGCCCAACCCGGCGCATTCGCCCAGCCCGGCACAGTCGTCGGACAGGGACCCGCCGGCCCCAGCCGGGCGTTTCCGCCCCGCGCGCTGACGGTCGCGGGCTCCGATTCGGGCGGCGGCGCCGGTATCCAGGCCGACCTTAAGACGTTTCAGGCGCTCGGCGTGTTCGGCATGAGCGCCATTACGGCAGTGACGGCGCAGAACAGCCTGGGCGTGCAGGCCGTGTACGCGCTCCCGCGTGAAGCGGTGCGGGCTCAGCTCGATGCGGTGCTCGGCGATATTGGCGCGCATGCGCTAAAAACCGGGATGCTGTGCTCGCCGGACATCGTTGAGACGGTGGCCGAGGTTATCGCCGATTACGGCATCCGGCATGTTGTCGTCGATCCTGTTCTGCACGCCAAGGACGGCTCGGCGCTGCTGCGCAGGGAAGCCTTATCGTCGATGCGCGGCACGCTGCTCCCTCTCGCCGAGGTCGTCACGCCGAACATCCCGGAGGCGTGCGAGCTGCTCGGTCTTCCGGAGGATTCGATTCGCACGATGGGGGATATGATCCGGGCCGCGCGCGAGCTGCTGCAGTTCGGTTCCCGCTGGGTGCTGCTGAAGGGCGGGCATCTGCTTGAGGAAACCGAGTCCGGAACGGGACTCTCTCCGCAGTCGACCGACATACTCGTCGGCGCCTCCGATCCGGCGGCGGAGCCGATTTTGCTGCAAGCTGATCGGCTCATCACGCGGCATACGCACGGCACCGGCTGCACGACGGCCTCGGCGATCGCCGCAGGCTTGGCGCTCGGCTTGACGCCGCCCGAGGCCGCGAGGAAAGCCAAACGCTATGTAACGGCGGCTATTGCGGCCTCCGTCCCCCTGGGCGGAGGCATCGGCTCGTTATGGCACAATGTCAGCGTCGAATGACGAATTCCCAAACAAAACGGAAGAAACCCGGCCGTCACGAGTCGTGAATGCCGGGTTTCCCCTGAGATCCCCTCCGCCCGGGCAGGCGCCATGAACGCCATGGCGCCTGCCCGAAGCGAGAGGGGATTTTTAACGTTTCAGCCGCCGAAGGCGTCGCGGAACGCTTTGCACAGCTTGCCGCGGTCGACGCCGAGAATGTCCGCGATATCGGCGCTGACATGGTCGTCCCACCAGTCGGCGAGCTTTTTGCGATTGCTGTAATTTTCGTGAATCCACGGCAGGTTGAGCGCCACTTTCTCAAAATAATGTTTCTCGGCCTTTTCGATTTGCTCCTTCGGGATGTAGACGCCGAGCCGTTTGACGGTGCGGTACAGCTCGTTTGCGCAGGCGCGCCGGATTTTGCGGGCGGTGGGGTAGCTGCCGCCCTGCTGCTCGGCAGAAGAATTCATCGTGAACGACTCCTCTCTCTACCCCTATATATGCGTCCCGCATCCGGCAGGTCACTGTCCTACTGTACGACGATATAGCCGACCATCGGCCCGCCGTGGTCCATCGTATCGTGCGTCTGGCAAACAATCGGGTAGGTGCCTTTGCGTTCGGCCGTAAACCGGACGACCGTGACCTGGCCTTTGGTCACCTGGCCCTTCACACCCAGCCCTTCGATGACGAAAGGATGCGTGTCCCCGCTAATGCCGGAAATGCGCAGCTCCACCTCGTCGCCCTGATTCACGATTACCGTGCCTGGATCCCAGCGGTACGCCTCGAGATTTTTGCCGTCCGACGTGCGCGTTTCAAATTCGCCTGTAACGAGCTGGATCACCTTCGTTTGACCGGGAACGCCCATGACGGCGGCAAACGATTTGTTCCATTTCAAATAGGCTGCAGCGCAGATCAGAACGAGGAGAAGTACGGCGAAGAGACGGATTTGCTTTTTGCTGATGACAAAAATTTTGGACATGGAAACCTTCACCCCCACAAATTCGTTACCATTACAGCTAGTCTATGCGGGAGCTTGTCAGCGCATGACTGCTATAGAGGCATGGCCGCAAGTATGCTAGAATACCGTAAGAGAACCGCCATCTTAAATGTCCGATAGGAGAGGAAGAATGAACGCGATTCATAGCATGATCGGCACCCTGCTTCAGTGGGTGGAAAGTTTGGGTTATTTCGGCATTTTCATCGGCTTGGCGATCGAGGTGATACCCAGTGAAATCGTGCTCGGCTTCGGCGGTTATTTGGTCAGCAAGGGGGAGATTTCCTTCCTCGGCGCCGTAATCGTCGGGACTGTGGGCGCGATCGTGCAGCAGTGGATTTTATACGCTATCGGCAGGTTTGCCGGCCGGCCCTTCTTCGACAAATTCGGCAAATATATTAAAATCAAGCCGAAGCATCTCGATATTGCCGAAGGCTGGTTCAACCGCTATGGAGCCGGTATCGTGTTCACTGCCAGGTTCGTGCCCGTCATGCGCCAGGTGATCTCCGTTCCGGCCGGCATCGCGCGCATGAATTTCTGGTTTTTCACGCTGCTGACCGGCCTCGCTTCGATCCCGTGGACGTTCTTGTTCGTCTACCTCGGCTGGAAGCTCGGGGACCAGTGGCAGAACATCGGGGAGAAAGCCGCTCCGTACGTGCAGCCCGCCATTCTGGTGGCGCTTGCGCTGCTGGTGGCCTACGTGCTGATCAAATATTTGCGCAGCCGCGGCAAATCGGTGTAAACGCATTTGTAGGAAGCAAGTTCCGTTTGGTACAATAAAGAGGAAGAGGTACATATTTGCAAAAGGCGAAGGAGGCCGTGAACGATGGGTACGACTGTGGCGGAAAAGCTGAACAAGGGCATCAGCCCGCAGCAATTTATCGATTCCATGCAAAAAAATAAGGAAGCGTTCGTGGACTGGCACAGCCGCTTTGAATGGGGCAGTGAAGAGGACCGCGAATTTTTCGAATCGCTGAACAACCGCGACGATCTGCGCTGCGTCATCATCGCAGCCGATTGGTGCGGAGACGTCGTGCGCAACATGCCGGTCGTATTCAAGCTGACGGAAGCGGCGGGCATCCCGACCGAGGTGCTCATTATGGAGGAGCATCTCGATACGATGGATCAATTTTTGACGATGGGCGGACGCTCCATTCCGGTCGTTCTGATTACGGATACCGGCGGTCACGTGCTCGGTCAATGGGGCCCTCGTCCGACCTACGTTCAAGAGCCGATGGTGGCGTTCAAGCAGGCGAACCCGGACCGCGAAGCGAGCGATTACCAAACGAATCTGGCCGAAACGCGCAAAGAAATCGGACGCCGGTACGGCGAAGGCGCAGGCTATCAGCAGCTGGTCGTTCAGGAAATGCGCAAGCTGCTCGCATCCGTCTAAAACGAATGCTCAAAATCGAAACCTACACCCTGGGGCCTCTGCAGACGAATTGCTATCTGGTCACGGAGGAGACCGGCGAGCGAGGCTTTATTATCGATCCCGGCATGAATCCGAAACGTTTGCTTGAACGGATCAAAAGCATTCACATTGAAGCGGTCGTATTGACGCATGCGCATTTCGATCATATGGCCGGTGTTGGCGAGGTCCGCCAAGCGGCCGGCTGCCCGGTCTACCTTCACGACCTCGAAGCCGACTGGCTGACCGACGCGGGTAAAAACGGCTCGCTCCAATGGCCCGACGTAACTCCGCCGGCGACGACGGAACCGGCCGAATATGCGCTTGCGGAAGGACAAAAGCTGACGCTGATCGGCCATACGTTCTCGGTCATGCATACGCCCGGGCATTCCCCGGGCAGCGTCAGTCTGCTGCACGACGGACATCTGTTCAGCGGCGACGTGCTGTTCCGTTTGTCCGTCGGGCGGACGGACCTGCCCGGCGGCCGCGAGCGCGATCTGTTCGACTCGATCCGCGGCAAATTATATAAGCTTGATTCGAACGTACGCGTCTATCCGGGTCACGGCCCGCAGACGACGATCGGCTTCGAAAAGGCAAACAACCCTTACGTGCCGGCCTAGCGCCGGCTATTTTTCTCGAATCGGAGCAATTGCGTCCGCTTTAAGCATGAAAACGGAGCGGTATTTTGCAGGCGGCGTTACTTAACCGCGGTCGCTCATCTTCAATACGCCTCAATATCGATTTTCTTACTTAATAACGCTAGCTTGGATGGAGGAATTGGTGGCCAGTGGCTGAGACGAAGCAATCGATCGGGAAGGAAGACATGCAGACAGGCTTGGCGGCGGATGTGCACGAGCCGACTCCCGAGGAGCGTGCCGCAGAACAACAAAGCATCATCAAACGAATCGCGGCCGAGCTAAGCATCCCGCTGTCCAAGGTGAAAGCGGCGGCCGGCCTGCTGGATGAAGGCAACACGATTCCGTTCATCGCCCGCTATCGAAAGGAAATGACCGGCGAGCTGGACGAGAACGAACTGCGGTCGATCGAAGAAAAGCTGCAGTACATGCGCAATCTGGAACAGCGCAAGCACGAAGTGATCCGGCTGATCGACGAACAGGGCAAGCTGACGGACGAGCTCCGGCAGTCGATATCGGCTGCCGCCAAGCTTCAGGAGGTCGAGGACCTGTACCGCCCGTACCGGCAAAAGCGCAAAACCCGCGCCAGCGTCGCCAAGGAACGCGGGCTCGAGCCGCTTGCGGCGTGGCTGCTGTCGCAGCCGCGCCAAGGCGAGCCGCTGCGCGAGGCGGAGCGTTACGTCGACGCGGAGAAGGGCGTAAGCACGGCCGAGGAGGCGCTGCAGGGGGCGATGGATATCATCGCCGAGCAGATCGCCGACGATGCCAAAATTCGCTCCTGGGTACGACGGTTTACATTCGACAACGGGCTGATCCGCACGGAAGCGAAGGATGCCGCCCAAGAATCCGTGTACGAAATGTACTATGCCTACCAGGAACCGGTCAAGCGGCTGCCGCCGCACCGCCTGCTCGCCATCAACCGCGGGGAGCGGGAGGAAGTGCTGCGCGTGATGCTGGACGTGGCGGCCGAGCGCATCATCGATTATATCGACCGTCAAATCGTCCGCGGCGGAACGGCGCAGCCCATCCGCGACATCCTCGCCGCCGCGGCGCAGGACGCTTACAAGCGGCTGATCTCTCCATCCATTGAGCGGGAGGTGCGCGGCGAGCAGACGGAAAAAGCGGAGGAGCACGCGATTCAAATTTTTTCCGCGAACTTACGCAACCTGCTGCTGCAGCCGCCCGTGCGGGGGAATGTCGTACTCGGCGTCGACCCGGCTTACCGGACCGGCTGCAAGCTTGCCGTCATCGACGAGACGGGCAAGCTGCTGGAGGTTGCCGTCTCGTACCCGACGCCGCCGAACAACAAGGTGGCGGAAGCGGAGCGGATGATCGGCGGCCTGATTGACAAATACAAGGTGGAGCTGATCGTGATCGGCAACGGCACGGCGTCGCGCGAAACCGAGCAGTTCATCGCCGGCTTGATCGGCAAGCGCAAGGCGGAGGGAGCGGATAAGGGACGCGAGCTGAAATATATTATTGTGAACGAGGCGGGCGCGAGCGTTTATTCGGCCTCCAAGCTGGCGCAGGAGGAATTCCCTTCGCTCGACGTGGCCGAACGAAGCGCCGTCTCGATTGCACGGCGGCTGCAGGACCCGCTTGCCGAGCTCGTCAAAATCGAGCCGAAAGCAATCGGCGTCGGTCAATACCAGCACGACGTCAGCCAGAAGCGGCTCGAGGAGAGCCTCGGCGGCGTTGTGGAATCCGCCGTTAACCATGTCGGCGTCGACGTCAATACGGCTTCTCCGTCCCTGCTGTCGTATGTCGCGGGCATCAATGCGACGATCTCGAAAAATATCGTGAAATTCCGCGAGGAGCACGGCAAATTTGCCGACCGGAAGACGCTGGCGAAGGTGCCGCGGCTCGGCGCCAAAACGTACGAGCAGTGCATCGGCTTTATCCGCGTGCCGGAAAGCGCCAATCCGCTCGACCGGACGCCGATTCACCCGGAATCGTACGGCGTGGTCGACGCGCTGTGCAAGGAGCTGGGACTTCGGCTGCAGGCGCTTGGCACGGAGCCGTTCAAAACGGCGCTGGCCGCGGTCGATCCGGAGCAGGTGGCGCCGAAGCTGGGCGTCGGCGTGCCGACGCTGCGCGATATTATCGACAGCCTGCTGCGGCCTGGACGCGATCCCCGCGAGGAGCTGCCGCAGCCGATTTTCCATACGGACGTGCTCGATATCGAGGACCTGAAGCCGGGGATGGAGCTGCAGGGGACGGTCCGCAACGTCATCGACTTCGGTGCATTCGTCGATATCGGCATCAAAAACGACGGACTCGTGCACATTTCGCAGATGAGCGGCCGATTCGTGAAGCATCCGATGGACGTCGTATCGGTCGGCGACACGGTAACGGTCTGGGTGCTCGGCGTCGATGTGAAAAAAGGCCGCGTCAGTCTCACAATGCGCAGGCCCGACTGATTTTCCGTTTGAATCAAAAAGGGCGTTATCGCCGGGCAGCCGAACCGCTGCCGGGGGATAACGCCCTTTTTTGAAAGATAAGCATTTATTCCGAATCTAGCTATTTTTTCTCCAGGAAAAAACGTGTTCCGCCGCAAAAAACGCCGTCAGCCGTCCCTTTTTGCCTGCTATATGTTCACCAACTATGGCTTCGACGCCATAGAGCGGCGCCAGCGCGTTATTTCGCGTTCGCGAGTGCGGTGGCTACAAACTGGCGGAATCATCGTCCGGACGCTGCTTGGTGCGGTAGAAATACCAGCAATCGTTGAGCAGACGGATCTGCCAGCGGTCTTTTTTCAGAAATGCCCGCATCAATTGATTGCAAAGCCACTGAGGCATCGTCATCGCCCTCCTTCCAGCCGTCACTTGGGTAGTAACTAGCATATGGAATTAGGCGGATGTCCGTGCAGGTCCAAGCAAAAAACTTAAGCCTCCAGCTCCTCCTCGTACCACTGCTCCAGCTGAGCCTGCAGCGCGCGGATTTCGGTCAGGAGCGAGACGAGCGGATACGTTTTCTCCTCGATCGCCGAAAAGCCTTTCTCCAGCTCGTTCATATAATCGAGTCCCTGCTGGACGTGAAGCGTTTTGTCGTGCAGCTCGAGATCGGCGCATTCCGCAATAGCTTGCGGCAGTTCCGGCACGTTGCCGGCCGTCAGCTTGTCGATTTCCTTGTGCAGCCGCAAATTGAGCGCGCTGAGCTGGTAGGCGTGCGATTCCG
Source organism: Paenibacillus humicola (assembly GCF_028826105.1). NCBI lineage: Bacteria > Bacillati > Bacillota > Bacilli > Caryophanales > Paenibacillaceae > Paenibacillus > Paenibacillus humicola. The sequence continues at coordinate 4,360,195 of NZ_JAQGPL010000001.1, read as the reverse complement.
GCATTTCGACGAAAAAAACGCCGCCGCTGCTTTTCATTATAATATACCTCATGACTGCCATGGCTATGCTCCTCCTCGAATCGGACAGGTGAATACTACTTGACAGTTTAGCGTATCCATCCTTTAAAATTCAAGTAGGACAATCAAGTTCGCAAAACAAGCTCATGCTTCTGAATCGAGTTTTTGCTTTGCAAAGACGCGGATTCACGGAAGCGGCGCAAAAACCAAGCGTATGCTTCCGAAGCAAGTTTTTGCTTTGTAAAGATGCGGATTCACGGAAGCAGCGCAAAAACTAAGCGTATGCTTCCGAAGCCGTTTTTTGCTCTGCAAGATGCGGATTCAAGGTAGCATCACAAAAAACCAAGCGTATGCTTCCGAATCGAGTTTTTGCTTTGCAAAGGCGCGGATTCACGGAAGCGGCGCAAAAACTAAGCGTATGCTTCCGAAGCCGTTTTTTGCTCTGCAAGATGCGGATTCAAGGAAGCATCACAAAAAACCTTAGGAGTCTCTCGACATGCAAAACGAAACGCTGCAGGCTTGGGTGGAGAAGGTGTCGATACGTTACTTTGGCTTGCCGTTCCGGCACAAAGCAACGTTTAACCGGAGGCTGACCGCCACCGGCGGCCGCTACTTCACGAAAACGCACAATATTGAAATCAGCCCGCATCAGCTCGAAACGTTCGGTACGGATGAAACGGAAAAAATCATCAAGCACGAGCTCTGTCATTATCATTTGCACTTAATGAAGCGGGGATACCGCCATCGGGATGCCGAATTCAAGCAGCTGCTCGCTCAAGTGGGGGGGACCCGGTTTTGCAAATCGCTGCCGGGCCGTCTCGAGAAAAGGCAGGCAACGCCCTACAAATACAAGCTCACGTGCCGCGACTGCGGGACGGAATATTTGCGCAAACGCAGGGTGGATCCGCGCAAATTCGCGTGCGGCAAATGCCGAGGAAATTTATTGCTTTACGCGCTTGACTTGAAAAACGAATCGTGATACATTATTTCTTGTCACTGCGAAATGCAGGACAGGTTTGGATAATGTTCCCTGATAGCTCAGTTGGTAGAGCACTCGACTGTTAATCGAGTTGTCACAGGTTCGAGTCCTGTTCGGGGAGCCAGTTATGGAGAGATACCCAAGTGGCTCAAGGGGACCCTCTGCTAAGGGGTTAGACTGCGCAAGTGGTGCGAGGGTTCGAATCCCTCTCTCTCCGCCATTCAAGTTCGTCAAGTACGGACCGGGCACACGGTCCTTTTTGTTTGTCGCCAATGTTTCCGGTTTAGACAAGCCTGATCGCCGAAAACACTTGCACGGAACTTTGAAATTGGCTATAATCGATCTTGTTGTTTACATGTACGTTTTGCGGCCCGTTGGTCAAGGGGTTAAGACACCTCCCTTTCACGGAGGTAACAGGGGTTCGAATCCCCTACGGGTCACCACCCGAGCCATTAGCTCAGTTGGTAGAGCACCTGACTTTTAATCAGGGTGTCGTAGGTTCGAGTCCTACATGGCTCACCATTTTTACCGATATGTCATCGGCATATCTTTTATTATGCGGTCGTGGCGGAATGGCAGACGCACCAGCTTGAGGGGCTGGCGGTAGCAATACCGTGGAGGTTCGAGTCCTCTCGACCGCACCATACTTAAAATGCTGAAATCCCTTGCGGCGCAAGGGATTTTTTGATTTATCCGGCATGTTCTTCGTTCGGGCTGGTGGGGGACGGCTCAAGGTTTGGGGACGGTCCTAACTTGCTAGCCGGCATTTTACCGCTTAGAAGGAGTGATTCGCGACCAAGCTTCCTCTCCCATCGGTCCAGATTAAACAGCGCCCCCTCACAATGCCCCTTAAATCCTCAAAAATGACTGCTCGTCCCGAAAAAAGCGTTTCATTGCCGAGGGGCGCTTCAGGAGTGCGATTTCCCACGGAACACCGTTTTCCTTGGCGATGTCCACCAGCGAGCGTCCATCAAGCAGCAGCTCGTCCGGGATCATAAGCTCGGCCGCGAATTCGTTCGCTTCCCGCTCAATCCGGTCGATCGACACAAGCGTGTGGCGCCGCAGAAAAGGCGTGTTCAATTTTGGATGAAGTATCGCGTGGCCCAGCTCGTGCGAACAGGTAAACCGCTGATCCATCTCACTTAATCGGTTGTTGATATGAATCATGGGAATCCGTTTATACGTGTTGAAATACCCCATAATGCCGCCGAGCGGCTCGAACAGAACCAAAATGTTTCTCTGCGCTGCGATGATGAACGGGTTGTTTGAGCCGTGCCTGCGCGTCAGCTGGCTGACGATGCGATGTATACCCATTCAACTCGCTCCTTATTTATGTTTATTTGGGTTGAACTTCTGTTTGGCCATTCCTTTGGCCAGCCGAAGCGAATTTTCAAGCGAAATGCGCATCAGCTCTTTCGTTTCCTCGTCCATCGGCTCCCCGTGAAACGCCAGCGCTTCGTCCGATTCCAGCTCGTCGATCATCCGCTCCAAATCCGCCGCAATATCGCGTTCCTCCCTGGCCGTCAGCTTTGGCGCCAACTCTTCCTGGGGCGAAAGGTCCAGCAAATAATCGACCGATACCTGATGATATTTGGCAATAGCCGCCAGCATCGTATGATCGGGATTGGAAATGCCGTTCTCCCAGGCGTTATAACGGGCGCGCTTGACGCCTAACGCTTCCGCCAGCTGGTCCTGCGTAAGATGCTTGCGCTTTCTCAATGCGGCGATTCGTTGCCCTAATTGCATGTCCGGTACCGACCTTTCTGATATGATAATAATATTAGCAAACCATATTGACGATAAAAAAATTATCAAATATAATCGGATTACGGCAAGTGAGTGGACATAAGGGTGAAAGTTTGGTTTGATTGATAAAAATTTTATCTTTAATCATTGTAATAGATAATTATTTTATCGTCAATCTCAAATTCTCATCTGCTGCTAAAACCGGCGGACTTTTCGATGAGCGGAGGCGATGCGGAGCCGGAAAGGCGAATCCATCCGATGAAGGATTAGATTGCGGGGAGATGCATTTGACAGTAATCGATGAAGCGAAGATCAATTTGAAAGGAGGAGTGAGAGAATGGAATGGACCATATTAATTGGATCGGTCGCTACGCTGAGCGGCATTATATTGGGCTGGCTCAGCCGGGCTCGTTCCGTCCGGAAGGATTTCGAGACGGAGGCCGGAAGAGACGGCTATCTGCGGGCGGATGTGGAGCATATGAAACGCGGGCTGGACGATTTGCTGCGCGAGCATCGGATACGGGGGCAGCAGCTCGACGCCTTGATCGAACGCGTAACCCGGGTCGAAGAATCGAACAAGCAGACGGACCGCCGTCTCGATCGGCTGGATGGCAGGCGGCAATGAAATCGGCGCAGGGCGACTTGGCGGCATTGTATTCCGGAGCAGCGGTATCCGAATAGATGAATATATCACACCCAGGGAACTCCCCGCCGGTTTTACCGGGGCGGGGAGTCTTGACTTGTCAGCGGTTTCCGTACCGCCCCGGCAGCCAAGCATCGGATAAAAACGGCCTTTTCCTCTAGTCCGCGCCGATACGGAGCTCAAAACCGACCTCGAACATTCGTTTCCACGGCAGCTCGACACGTTCCAGCCGGATCCGGGCGGGCTCGAAGTCGCGCAGCTCACGCTCGATGAAGGCGAGCATGCCGCTGCGGATCCGTCCCGCCACCTCGTCGTGAACGGCGGAAACGTCGAAGGTGCTGCCGCCGAGTCCCGGCAGCTCTTCGCGAGCGATCCGGGAGCGTAGAATCGCTTGATAGCCCCAGTCCTCCACGAAGCGGGAAAGCAGAAACGCCTCGCTGTTTCGGGCGCGCGCGCTTCCCGGAGAAGCCTTCTCCGCCTTTCGGTAATACGATTCCACCACCGCGTGCGCAATGACCGTGCCCAGCGTATTGCCCGCCGTGTTCCATCCGGCATAGGCGGACAAATGCTTCAACAAACCGGACCCGGACAACAGTTCCATCAGCACCGTATCGGCTCCGTTGCAAACGGCAGCGTCGGCGAGCGCGATCGTCGCGCCTTTTTCCGCATAACGGCGGATGGCATGGGCGAATTCGCGCACATTAACCTCCGAGAAGTACGCGGCGTTGCGGCCGGCCAGGCTGTCCGACGTCTCCGCCATGAGGTGCTGGCCGACGGGCGGGGAATGGATCATCAGCACAACGTCCGCTTCGGAGGCATGGTCGCAGATGGCGCAGCCCGCCGCCGTCAACTGGCTTTTCACGCTTTCGCCCAGGCTGCGGTCCTCGTATTTCGGAATAACGCCGAGGCCGGCGGTCGACGAATACCGGACGAAGACGTTCGGCCGGTAATGCATCGTATCGCAAAAAACGCGCGCGAACAGCGTGCATCCGACTTCATCCGCACCGGGATACAGGTGAACCCGGTCGAGAACGCGCCTGCCCGCAGCCTCAAGCAGCAAACGGCGCTGCTCGGCGGAGGAATACCCAAAGCGGGCGTTGTCGTCCAGCGGAACGACAAGCATGTCGATCCAGCCCTCGTCCGCCATCTGCACCGCCATCCGATTGACCGCCGCATTGACCTGACGCCGGCCTGTAAAATCGCTCAGCACCTCCCGCGGCAAAACGGCAAGCAGCCGTTCCCATTCCTGCCGCTCCGCTTCGCTTAGGCCATCCCGCTCCTGTTTGTCCTGCAGCCAGCCATTCCTGGCGATCTCGGCGCCGTACTGGGCGTAATAATCGGGCTCCTCGTCGCTGCTGCTGTATGCGGGTGCTCGCATGATCAAGTTGAAGGCGTAGATGCGGAGCTTGGGATTTCTTTTTTTGCATTCGACGATCGTTTGCAGCCGGGCGCGGCATTGGACGGCGGAAAGCCGGTGGAGCCTGGACGGGACAATTCCTCCGTATACGAGCATATCGAGGGATACGATCAGCGCATGCGCAGCGGCCGTCTCTTCCAGCAGCCATTCGGCAAGCAGCTTCGTGTCGGCAGGACGTTTCTTCGCGCCGAGCATCCGCAGGGGCGGAGAAACCGGCTCCAGCTCCGTGGCGGCGGCGATTTGCAGCGGGAACCGGGCATTGCAGGGCCTTTCATCCAGCGGCAGATAGACGATTCGCGGCATAGCGAAGCCTCCCGTTTTTATACCTGACAGAACGTTTGCATTCGGGCATTCGGTTATCCTTTGGGCTTCGGTGTCGGAGGAAAAAACGATGCAAAACTCGCCAAAAGGATGACGAGAACCGTTTTCCTTGCATTATAGCATATGGCGTGAATGGTTCATCCAGAATAATTCCTAAAAGTGGAATATTTCTTCTTAAATCATTCGACTAAACGCCTTGTTCGGGATAAAACGGCTTTATACCGACAAAATGTAAGTTTAGAATGATAACCGGCAAAAAAAAAGAGGTTCGCAGGACGATTGATGCCCTTTTTTTGGCGCAAGAACGTGATACAATTAACAGGGATACCTACCGGAAAACGATTGGCAGACACTTGGGAGGCCGACCTGCATGCAGCCGGGCTTGCGATTCAGATTCAATGCGTTTAGAAGGCCGCGGACCGCCGTCGCGCCGGAGCTGCAGCTGGGAAAAGAAGCGGTAATCGCGCTTGCGATCCACGGCTGCTTTCAATTCGGAGCGTCGATGGCGGGGCTGTTCCTCAATTTGTATTTGTGGCGGTTGACACAGGACCTGGCCGTCAACGGCCTGTACAATATCATTGTCTTTTTCGTGACGCCGGTCGGCTTTGCCATCGGGGGCTGGATCACGAAGAAAAAGGACCGGATGGTAACGTACCGGATCGGTATCGCATCGATTGCGGTATTTTATTTGCTGGTCGTTATCGCACAGCGGCAGGTGGCGGTGTGGTACGTTCCTTTTGCCGTCTTTAACGGACTCGCCGCCGGCTTTTACTGGACGGCTTACCTGGTGCTTCAATATGAGGTGTCGACGGAGTCGAACCGGCTCCGTTTTCTCGCGGTCAATATGGTCGTGTTCAACACCGCGGGCCTGCTCGGCCCCGCTCTTGGCGGTTATCTGATCCGGCACGGCGAAGGACTGCAGGGGTATATCGTGACGTTTATGATCGCTTTCGTCATGTTTGTCGCCGCCGCCGTCATCAGCCTGAAAATCCGCAGCAACGCTACGCATCACAAGGCGTATTACCTGCGCATGATGGGCCTGCTGATGCGAAAAAACAGGCGATGGCTGATGGGGCTTGCGGCTTTCTTCGTGCTCGGTCTGTTTCAGGGCATCATGCTGTTTCTGCCGAATATTTTGCTGCTGCAGACGGTCGGACGGGAAGATATCGTCGGTTATCTCGGCGTCTTTTTCTCATCGCTGACCGTCGCGACGGGTTATGTCATTTCGCGGAAAGCGAAAAAGGACTACGTGCGCTTGTACGTGCTTTCCTCCTCGACGGGGATCGTGCTCGGGGCGTCGCTGCTGCTGATCGACGTGCGGTTCTGGAGCGTGCTGGTGTTCATGATTCTGTTCTCGATCTTCAACCCGCTGGCCGTCAATACGCTGACGTCGTATTATTACCGGCTGATCGGCACGCTGCCGCTGAAGGGCCAGCTGAAGGTGGAAGCGGTCGTCATGCGTGAGCTGTTCCTGAACTCCGGCCGGGTGGTGTCGATTACGCTGCTGATCGTATTCGCGAGCGATCTGCAGTCCGTATGGCTGCCGGTCGTGCTCGTCGCGGCAGCGGCTTTGCAGTATACGTTATACGGGCTGCTGCGGGAGGAACCGGCCTTATCGCAGTCTTGAGTCTGCCGGCCCGCTGGCGGAAACGTCCGCCTTCATGATCACGAAAAAACGCCCCCGCAGGCTGCATAAGCAGGCTATTCGGGGGCATTTTTATTGCCGGTCGCGATTATTTGAAGAACAGGAAGTGCGTCGGCACCGGTCGCAGCTGGCCGTCCGACGGATGATTGACGACGCGGCCGTTGAAGATGAGCGACGACGATCCGCCGCCGTCCAAATTATAGCCGTCGACCGCGCCGAAGCGCTGCAGCAAAATTTGCACTTCCTTGAGTGTCGCGCCTGAGCTTCCGTTTTCGCTGCGGCCGTCGATGACAAGAAAGAGCAGCTGATTGTCTTTGTAGTTGGCGATGACCGTTCGCGGCGCCCGAAGCGGGTTCGTCTGCCATTTGTCGGGAATCGGCAGCGGCAGGCCGTTCTTCAGCAGCATCGGTACGAAGGAGGCGCCGAATTTCGGCTTCAGCTTGTCGAGCTGGCTTTCGCTGGTGAATTGTCCGCCGATCAATTCCATCTTGTCATTCAGGCCGACGAAAGACAGATCCTTGAACGAAGGCTCGAAGCCGTTCAAATAATGGCCGTTCATCACCGTCGTGCTGAGCGGATACCGCTTGCCGCCGTCGTCTGCGAAGCCGCCGGCATTGACGCCGGCGATCGCCCCGTAGCGTTGGACTGCCGCAAGCGTCGTCTCGGCGCCGCCGTATTCGTCCTGGCCGAGCACCATCTTCATCGCATCGGGCGACTTCAGCTTCACCTTGAGCGCATATCCGTTAAAATGCTGAGCGTGTATCGTGAACAGCTGCGCGCGGATGATGCCGGAGGTGATCTGTTCGGCAGGGGCGCCGATTTTGCGCGTAATGCGCCGGTCGTAAATCTGGTAAGGCCTGTCCGCCTGCCCGGCGGCAATCGATACGATAATACCGATGCTTTTGTTCGTAGCGCTATAGAGGGCAATCGATTTTTTCAGGGATGCGGCGGTTTCAAGGGCCGTCTGCTTCGCATGGTCAAGACCGGCCATGAGCTTGCCCGTAATCGCAGGAACCCCGGCATTCGCCAGCGCCGGTTCGGGATAAGCGCTGCCCGGCAGTGTGACCGATATATTCGAAGCCATCAGCCAAACGAGCATGCCGAAAAACGGCGCGGAGGCCAGAAGACAGAGCCGGTTAAGCTGTTTAACGGTCAGCGTCATTTCAGCACATCCATATTTTTCTGCAGTTCTTCCAGTTTCTTCTGCACATCGCTCAGCTGCGTAAACAGCTTGTTGCTGTTGTCGGTTTTCGAATTCGTATTATCCTTCGTAAATTCCAGCAGCTCGTTCAGCGCGTCCACCTTGCTTTGCACCTGGTCCAGCTCACCGTTAAAATGCGTCTGCATCTGCTTCAGCTGCGTCTCGTAATCCTTCTGCATCGCCGTAATTTGCTGCGAGGTCTGCGCACTGATTTCCTTCGTCAGCCGCTCCTTCAGCTGGCCGGCATACCATATCGTCCCGAGGACGCCGCACGCAATCAGCAGAACCCATACCGCGAGGAAAACCGCCACGGATGGTTTGGACCGGCGGCCCGATCTTTCCATGGATCGCTGAGCCGTCGTCTGGATGTTGGTTTCCATGTCGTTCAATCTCTCCTCTTTCTTTCATTGCAGGAACAAACTGCCGTTTTCGACAAAAGCCGCAATCTCGTAGAGCCTATATTCTACCACAAAAAAGAAGAAAAGGCAGATTGTAAAAAGCGTGATCCGATAACTTTAACAATTTCGACATGGATTGGATCGGAGCGGCGCCGCGAAGGCTCCGGCCGGTTGTTCCGGGTTTGCTGCGTCTCTTGCCCGGATGAAGGGTAATAGAATACAAGCCCCCGGGAAGGCGGTTTCCAATAAGCGAAAGGAAGTGGACCTTATGACGACGAACGAGGCGAAAAAGGTAGCTTTCTTGCTAGCCGACGATTTTGAAGATTCCGAGATGCTGCATGCATTCGAAGCAATTTCAAAAAACGGGCATGAGGCCGTTATTATCGGTCAGGCTCGGGGCACGGAGCTGCAGGGAAAAAATCGGACGATCGCGTATACGACGCATCTGTCGATCGACGAGGCCGATCCGGCCGAATATGACGCGGTCATTATCCCAGGCGGGGAGTCGCCGGCGAATTTGACCGGCGATGAACGCGTCGCCGAGTTTATCCGCCGGATGGACAAAGACGGCAAAACGATCGCCGCCATCTGCCGCGGCCCGCAGCTGCTGGTTGAAGCGCGGCTGCTCGATGGACGCAACCTGACCGCCTACCCGGAGCTGCACATTCATATTCATGACGCAGGCGGGCGTTTCTTCGACAAGCCGGTCGTGGTCGACGAGAACCTGATTACGTCGCGCGCGCCGGAGGACGAGCCTCATTTTATACAGGAGACGATCAATAAACTGGGTTCCGCATCGTATTGATGAGGAATCCCCGCACAGGCAAGCTAGGGTAGAGGATGGGATCGGTTATGGCCAACATAACGGATCCTTTTTTTTTGTCCGCGGGTTCAGCGGATCGTTCGGCTTACGCCTGCTTTTATCCTGGAGGATTGACGGCCTTCGGCGCGGCGGACCCGCGCCGGACGTTGTGCTCCGGTCATCCAGCATATAACATTATGGCAAATGATTTGGTTCCAGGCAGGAGGCTCCTCGCGGCGGCAAGCTAAAGGGGACGATCGCCTGGTTTTTAAACATTTTTTTATGTCCGGTCCTGTTTTGTGATATGATTCTCGTGAGAGAACCATAATCGATGAATAGGCAGGATATGATAATATGGAACAGATCGCCCGGCGGAAGGAATGGGTTATCGAAGGACTGCGGCGCCGGTTTCTGTTTGCGACCGGAGAGAATGAGCTTCCGCTATACGTCGAAAGCATCGGATTTAATCCGGCCCAGGAGCCGGTTGCGAGGAGCAACGGCTACAATTACTTTCACTGGCTGCAAACGCTGGAAGGCGAAGGGGATTTCGAGCTGAGCGGCAAACGCTTCTCGCTGCCCCGCGGCAACGGCACGCTGCTGTTCCCGGGAGTGCCGCATGTTTATGTCCCGAAAGGGAAAGCGTGGTCGACGCTCTATATCACCTTCGGCGGGACGCTTGCCGTTTCGATTCTGGCGTCGCTCGGCATTCGCCATACGGAATGGTTTCAGTGGCACGACGACGCGCCGCTGACCGCCCATCTAATGCAAATGATCGAGGAGGCGCAGCATGACGAGGACCGTTCGGGACTCAACGCCTCGTCACAGCTGTACCGGTTTTTGACCTATATTAAAATTTACGGCCGGACGGGCGGCCGCTCGTCGCTGTTTCAGCATTTGGAAAAGCTCGACCCGCTGCTGCTCTGGCTCGACCGTCATTACGGCGACCCGGAAATCGGGCTGACGGATATGGCGGAGCAGCTCGGCATCAGCCCGCGGTATTTGAATGCGCTTTTCCGGCAGGCGTTCGGCATTACGGCGTACGCTTATTTGATCCGGCTGCGCATCCGCAAAGCCAAGGAGCTCATGAGCCGCAGCGACCGCAAATCGGTGAAGGAGATCGCCCAGCTGTCCGGCTACCGCGACCCGAGCCATTTTATCGCCGCCTTCGGCAAAACGGAAGGGATGACCCCCGAACAGTTCCGGAGGCTGCACGGATTGTCGGTTTGAATGCCGCCCGGACAGGCGGTCACCAGTAAATGAACGGAGTAGAACAATAATGGAGATGAAAATATGCGCGGCTTGCGGCGCCGATAAGCCGTTGTCCGCATATCCGCGGCGCTCGGGCGGCGGCCGGCGCGGTACGTGCAGGGCTTGTATCCGCAAGCGCGGCAGGATAGACGGAAACGGCGAAAGCCGCGATAACGGGGGGCACAACGATGCCGCTGCCGGTTTCGAGATGGCGCCGGAAGCGGAAGCGCCGGCAGCGCTGAAGGCCGGCGGGATGACGCTGGTTCCCGGGAACGCGGCGGCAGCGTCTGCGGAGGCGGACGGGACGGAGGGATCCGGCGGCGAATCGCCGCTGCAGCCGGTCGGAGAACGGGTGCAGCCGAAACGAAAGCGCAGGCACCGGAAAGCGAAAAGAGCGGTGGCGGTGCTTCCGGTCGATGCGCCGGCCGATGCCGGCGGGATAAGCCTTGACGGTGACGGAGACGGGGACCGGGAAGATGGACTGGAGGCTGGCCGGCAGCGGACAGCTGCTGCGGACGCGGGCGGCGAACGCGCAGGTGCCGGTGAATCCGAGCCGGAAAAGGCGGTCATCGCCGCCTCGGCGGAGGCTGCCGGCGAGAGCGGGCCGGCGAAGAAAAAGCGAAAGCGCAAGCGCCGGCGCAAACCGGCACCGGCTGTGCTTCTCGCGGAAGAGCCGGAACGCGGCGATTCCGATTCCACGGCCGGCGGGCAAACGGCTTCGCCGGACGAGCCGTCCGTCTCCGGCACAGGTGAACGGGCGGAGCTCAGCGGGGCGGCTTCGCCCGGTCATGCCGCCCAAGCCGAAACGCATGACGCCGGACTACCCGCCCCGGGCAGCAGAGAGCAGGAGCAAAAGCAGGAGAACCCGCGCAAACGGAAGCGAAAGCGGCGCCGCAAGCGCAAAGCGACCGTTCACATCCTTCCGCCGGGCGGCGGCGAGACAGCGCCGCCTGCGAAGCCTCCGTACAAACGGATTGTACCGCTGAAAGGCCCGTTCTCCTTCGATCCGGCGAAGCTGAACGACCGGGGGACGGGCATGATCCGGCTGCGCGGCCGCCGCGAGACGGGAAAACGGTGGTCGACGGAAATTCCGACGGAAATGGCGGTGCGGATGGTCGCGGAAGGCGCGGCGGGCATTATTAACCCCGGCCTGATTCATAAGCTGTATACGAAGACGGATTTCCGGCTGCTCATCCTGCAGCGGGACCATTATATATGCCGGTACTGCGGCCGCTTCGGCGATACGATTGACCACGTCCTGCCGAAGTCGAAGGGCGGGCTGTCGACGCCCGATAACTGCGTCTGCGCCTGCGCCGACTGCAATTTGAAGAAAGCGGACAGCCTCGATTTCGTATTCGACGATTTGTAATGCGATCAGGTACCGAGCGGAGTTTGCAAAAGGGGAGAGGATGGCCATGGATCAGATCATGGACGACCGGACAGCGGACGAATCGCTGGCGGAAAGCTTTCCGGCGGCGGTCCGGGCCTTGAAAACGGGGGACACGGAACGATTAAAAAGGCTCCTGACCGACCGGCCGGCACTTGCAGCCATTCGCTCGATGCAGGGGCGGACGCTGCTGCATCACCTGTGCGACTGGCCCGGGCATTACCCCGGGCAGCTGGAGTCGGCCCGGGCGCTGATCGCCGCGGGGGCCGACGTCAACGCCCGCGCGATCGATCCGGAACGGGGCGAGACAGCTTTGCAGTGGGCGGCGAGCAATGATGACGCCGCCATGGCGGAGCTGCTGATCGACGCCGGAACGCCGGTCGACGGCTTGAACGGCGACGGCCGGCCGCTCGCGCAGTCGATCTGGTACGGCTGCCCGCAGGTGACGGAGCTGCTGCTGCGCAGAGGCGCGGCGCTTGATCTGGAGCTTGCCGCGGCGGTCGGCCGGGTAGATTTGCTGCCCGGTTTTTTTGGCGCACACGGGGAACTGCTCCCGGCAGCAGGCAGGCATCACGAACCGATCAACGACTCCCTCCGGTCTGAACGGCCGTGCGATGAGCGGGTGGAGCAGGCGCTCGTATACGCGGTGCTTGGCGGGAGCGCGGAAGCCGCCGCGTGGCTGCTGGCCCGCGGCGCGGATGTGAACGCCCGGCCTTCGGGCTTCGGCCGTATCCGGGCGGCGGCGCTGCATTGGGCTGCCGGCGGCATCGGCGCGCGCAGCGCTTCCGAAGCCGCTGACGAGGAATCCGGCATCCGGATGGCGGAGCTGCTGCTCGACCACGGCGCCGACACGGGGCTGACCGATTCGCAATTTGGCGCAACGCCGCTCGGATGGGCTGACCATTTCCAGCGGCGCGGGATCGCCAGTCTGCTGCAGGAGCGCGGAGCGGTCCGGTAAGCGATTGACGTGATCCGGACTTGCGCTTCGCCCCGCCGAAACAAATATACCGGCCTGCGGCCGGTGGCTTCCGGATCATCACGCTTCGGCCGGAATTTGAACCTATTCAAGCTCCGGCCGCAGCCTGAACCTTATTACGCTTTGACCCCCGACCGCTGCGTTACACCTTCTCATCGTCATACATCGACCGGATCGAAAGCTTGGCCCGGCCTCCGAACCGATTCATTTTCGACCGGTTTCACTGGTTCGACCGGTGCCGCGTGTTCAATCGCACAGGATTACTGCCTCGCAGACTACCGTATGCTTTTATTCCTCTCCGGTTTGTTTCGTCAGCTTCAGCTCGAATTCGGGGAGCGTTTCCGTCCCGGAAACGATTCGCCGTTTCAGCAGGAACGGGTCCTGCCGCGAATCGGTCAGCCCGTCGTCGAAGGTGAAGGCGTAGTCAAATCCGCTCTCCCGCACGAGCCGGTACGTGATGCCGCTTCGGTTGCCGTACGGGTAGGCGAAAGCGATTGCCGGTTTGCCGAGATGGGATTCGATCGCCTGCTTCGACCCGAGAATCTCCCGATTTTGAACGTTCTCCGGCAGCAGCGGCAAATGCGGATGCGTCTCCGAATGCGCCATGATGTCCCACCCGGCGTTCTGCAGCGCGGCGGCTTGGTCCCAGGTGACGAACGACGGGCCGCCCGCCCAGCTCGTAATCAGAAACATCGCTGCCGTAAAGCCGTATTGGCGCATAATCGGATAAGCGACGCTGTAGACATTGCGGTACCCGTCGTCGAACGTGAGGAGGACGAGCTTCTCCCCCGGCTTCGGATGCGCGGTTCCTTTCATATAGCGGTCGAACTCGGCCATCGTAACGGTCCGGTAGCCGAGCTGCGCGAGCGTCTTCATTTGCTCGGCGAATTTCGCGGGCGTAATGTTGTATTCCCCGTCCGTCCGGGCCGAAACCGAATGATAAGCCAGCACCGGAATTTCGAAATGGTCCGGGGACGGCGCGGCTTCCGCATGCGTATAAGCCACTTCGTCCTTTACATAAAACAAACCGTAAGCGAATAAATAAACCAGGGCCGTTAACAGAACGATTTTTCTCCGGCTGCTCATGGCGGGGCACCTCAATCTTGCGCAAATTCATACGAGTCGTCTTCGGATATTATAAGCCGGCGGTTCGCGGAAAAGGAATGCTGAATGTTGACAATTTCGGACAAATAACGGCGGATGAAAGCCGCGGATTGTTGTATGCTATGGAAAAAAGACGTTCAGCATGCGTTTGTTTACGATTTGGAAACATTTCCGATTCGCTGCGGATACAATCGTCGTGTAGCGTAAAGGCAGGTGAATGCGAAAATGAGCCACATGGACAAAAAAATTCTCGTCGTCGATGACGAGGTGAGCATCGCGGGAGCGATCGCTTATGCGTTCCGACGCGAAGGCTATCAGGTAGAGCTGGCTCACGACGGGGAAGCGGCGCTGCAAAAGGCGGAGACGTTCAAGCCGCATGTCATCGTGCTCGACGTCATGATGCCGAAGCTGAGCGGCTACGACGTGTGCCGCAGGCTGGAAAACCGCAGCGGCATGGGGATCATCATGCTGACGGTCAAGAACGATATCGTCGACAAGGTCATCGGTCTCGAGCTCGGGGCCGACGATTATATGACGAAGCCGTTCGATCTGAGAGAGCTGGTCGCCCGGGTCAAGGCGCTGCTGCGCCGATTGGAAAGCAAAACGGGAGAAGAACCGCGCCAGGCGGAAATCGGCGGGCTCCGGCTCCACGTTCCGAACCGGACCGTCAAGCTGAACGGGGAGACGCTGGACCTGACGCCGAAGGAGTTCGATTTGCTGTCGCTGCTGCTGACGCATCCCGACCGGGTATATACGCGCGACGAGCTGCTCGATTTCGTCTGGAGCATCGATTATGCAGGAGGTACGCGAACCGTGGACATCCATGTCCAGCGGCTGCGCAAGAAGCTCGGCGAACCGTACCAGCAGCTGCTGCAGACCGTTTACGGCGTCGGCTATAAGGCGCTGAAGGAGCTGCCGGAATGAAAGGGCGCCGCGGCTTTCATTTCAGCCTGAGGTGGCGATTTACGATTGCGCTTGCGGCCGTGCTGCTGCTGATCGTCTCGGTTATCGGCGCCTACATTTTGCGAAGCATCTCGGATGAACAAGCGCGCAAGGTTGAAAGCAGCCTTGAGCAGCGCGGCAATTTGGCGAATTTGCGCGTGCGGCAAATCTATTTGAGCGCGGGCGCTTACAATGGCGCCGATACTTTCCTGCGCCGCCAAGGTCCGGAGCTGGCGGCGGACTTAAGCTCGCTGTTCGACAATTCGCGCGTGCTGCTGTACGGCGCCGACGGCGTCCAGGTCGGCGATTCGCAGCCGCAGTCCGCCGGCCCGGATATCACCGATATTTTGCCTTATGCGAAGCGTGGAAAAACCGTCTACGAAACGACCGGGGATTCGGTCGTCTATATGGCGCCGCTCGTCTGGTCCGTCGGTCAGGTCGGTATCGTGCAGCTGCAAACCTCGATCCGAGCGGATAACGACTTTTACGCTTCCATTCAACGCTCCCTGCGCACGATCGGCGGAGCTTCGCTGGTCCTCAGCTTCCTTCTCGGCTTTTTGTACGTCAGCCGGGTTACGCGTTCACTGCGCAGGCTTCGCAAGGCCGCCGACGATATCCGCGACGGGCGCTTCATTAAAGACCCGCCGGTCCGCCGCCGCGACGAGCTCGGCGAGCTGAGCGAAGGGATTGCGTATATGAGCCGGGAAATCGAACAAAGCTTTGCGCGGCAAAAGCAGTTTATCGGCAATATCAGTCACGAATTCAAGACGCCGCTGACGTCGATCATCGCGTATGCCGATCTGCTTGATATGTACCGCGACGATCCGTCGCTGCTGGACGAGGCGAGGACGAATATCCGCAAGGAGGCGGACCGTCTGCTCGACATGATCGAGAAGGTGCTGCACCTGTCGGCGATGGAGCAATACGAGTTCAGCCTGAGCGCCGAACGAGTCGACGCGAGCGAGACGCTGGCGGAGGTTTGCGCCCGGATGCGGGGCAAAGCGGTGCAGTTCGGCGTGGCCGTGCAGACCGATTTGCTGCCGGCGCCGGTCCGGGCGGACCGCGAGAGCCTGACGCATATTTTCATGAATATGCTCGATAATGCGATCAAATATAACGAGCCGGGCGGGAGCGTGCTTGTTTCGTGCCGGAGCGCGGGAGACCGGGCGGTGATCGTCTTTCGGGATACCGGCATCGGCATTCCGGAGGAAGCGAGAGCGAAACTGTTCGAGCCGTTCTTCACCGTCAGCAAGGACCGGGCACGGCTGACCGGAGGCACGGGGCTCGGCTTGTCGCTGGTCAAACGGCTGGTGGAGCTGCAGGGCGGTACGGTCGCGGTTGCGCCAAGCGGCGCCGGCGAGCGGGGAACGACGTTCACGGTCACTTTTCCGCTGGCGCCCCTCAAACGTTTACAGTCTTGAAACAAGCGGCGCGTCTTGTTGAAACAGTCGTCCGTTATGCTGTAAAGCAGAAACGACGAAAGGAGCTTCTGCATGTACAAACAACAAGGGTCGTTCAAACGATTGGCCGCTGCCGCGGCGGTGCTTACTTTCTGCGCGCTGTCCGTTTCGGCGTGCGGGGGAGCTTTTTTAAACGGAGGGGAAACGTCCGATGCGGGCGATGCCGGGCGTGAGGTCATCAAGAAGCCGGACAAAACGATTACCGTGATCGATACGAAGCCGCCGGCGCCCGCAGACGACGGGATGGAAGCGTCCAAAATCGATCAGCTGAAAGGCGTCCGCGGCATGGACTGGCTGAGCGAGAACCGGATCCTCATCGGGAAAGACAATCCGAACGTGAAGCCGGTTTCCGCCGAAGGCGAGAAACGAAGCCCGATTAACCTGTATATCCGGGATTTAAGCGGAGCGCAGGCACAGGATGAACCGCTGCAGGAAACGGCAGGCAATCAAAATTTCGCCGAGGTGTCACCCGACAGGAAGCATGTGTTCTATAAGGCGAACAGCGAAGAAACGGCGAGGGGCTATATCATGGATTTGGAAACGCGGAAAATCGTGCCGATCGGCAAAGAGACGCTTCAGGCGAATGCCGGCGAGTGGGCCGATAATGAAAGGGTGATCTATCCGCTCTTCAAAGGCGATATTGCGGCCACTGATGTAAACGGCAAAACGGAGACGCTTCTGCACACCTCGAGCGCTTACGTGAACAGCGTCTCGCAGCGGGGAAGCAAGATCTATTATGTGAACCGGGAGATTTTGTTCGTTTACGATCCGCAAACGAAGGAAAAAAATATGGCGCTCGCCAAGCCCGTGACGTCGTTCGTGCCGTCGCCGGACGGCAAGCAGTTTGCCGTCGTCAAAAAAATTTCCGATTCGGAGGTGGAACTCACGATAACGGATGCCGAAATGAACAACAAATTCACCTTGGGGAGCGGATCGCAAATATCGAGCCTGGCCTGGTCTCCCGACGGCTCGAAGCTGGCATACGCGGCTACTTCGCAGGACGACGAGGGCGTATCGGGCATGTTCATCGCCGATGCCGTATCCGGCAAAACCGCGCAAATCTCGGTCGATATGCAGTACGGTCCCGCTTATCCGCCGCGGTGGAGTCCGGCGGGCGATAAGCTGATGACCTCTTCGGTGACGCTCCAGGGCAGCGATTATGTCTTCAATACGTACATCATCTCGTTCTGAGACGGCTATGCTGCGGCGTAAGAAAGAAGCGTACAGTTCGCTGGCGCTTTGACGGCGGCGCATGACGGCGATGGACCACAGATGTAAGTTGAAATCTAGCGGGAAAAGCGGCGGTTAAGGCAACCGGCCGCTTTTTGGTTTTGACTTAAAATTTCTTTTAATTCCGTTGTCTGGTACCTGTGGCTGTGATACATTAAAAAAAGATTTTGGAGAGGGGGGATACTATCCCTGCGTATCAACGAAATCGATTCGCGATTGTGATGGTCGTCCTCCTGCTCGCGTGGCTGGCGGCGGGATGTACATCCCATAAGCCGGATGCGCCTGCTTCGGCACAGAACGAACACAGCCTGCCGGATGAAGTCACCTTGACGCCCATCGATCCGTTTAAAGGAGAAGGAGCGAAATTTAAGCCGTTTCTTGGCCCGATGACGGGGGCCTTTATATTGCGTTACGAAGGAAATAAACCGGATGTCGAGCTGGATCTTGATTTATGGCAGCACGGCAAGAAAGTATCCGCGTCCGGTTCGATCGGCGATTTGTTCCTCCACCGGGGCGAACGGGACAATCGCGAGGTCGAAGTCATCCTATCCGTTCAAACCGCTGCCGTTCCGGGTAAGGACGATTTGAATACGGTGAAAGTATCCGTCAGCGGGGACGGCGGATCCGGCCTGTACACGTTTACTCTGCCGTCGGATCCTAAATTGACAGCTCGAGGTTTGATTCAAAATATGAACCCTGTAACCCTGTCCATGGATAAGCCTGCCTACGTATGGGGCATGCAGGCGACCAGCTCCAATTCCATTCGCACGGCGGATTTCTCGCCGGAATCGATGAGCGGACTGGAATGGGCGCTCATTGTCTCCTTGCGTATGAACGGCTGAGCCGGTGTAACCTTGACGTCCGCCCGAGAAGAAACGGCCGGCGCCGTGGATTAACGGAAAGCAGCGGCCTTCTCCGGAATATACAAACAAGCTCAAAGCAGCGGCAGGAATGGACTTGCTTTTACTAAATAACCCCCCGGATTTTTCCGGAGGGTTTGCGCTGTATGAAAATCACACATTTCTGTCCGCCAGCGCGGCGCTGAAGGAATCCAATTCAAAGTCCGCCGTAATTGGGGACATGTACCTTCTGCAGACTTGAACCTGATAGAAGTTGCGGATCCAGCGGTGCGCCTTCAATCGGTGTAGACATGGACCTTCTACAGGCTTTAAGCCTGATAGAAATTGCGGATCCAGCGGTGCGCCTTCAATTTGTCGACCTGCGCCGAGGGCAGTCCTTTGCCGTCGCCGACCTGCATGTTCAGCTCGACGTTGCGTACCGTTCGCATTCCCGGAATGACGGTGGATACGGCCGGATGGCTGAGCACGTAGCGAAGCGCCGTTTCGGCTGCGGCATCGGCGGAGATGCCCAGATCGGAGACGATGCGGTTTACGCGGTCGTACACCTGCTGCTTCCGGTCGCCGCGAAAATAGTTGTTGCGCCAGTCGCCTTCATCAAACGTCGTGTCCGGCGTAATCCGGCCGGTCAAACCGCCTTCGTCGAGCGCGACGCGGACGATGACGCCGACATTGTGCTTTTGACAAGCCGGCAGCAGCTCGTCCTCCGGGCTCTGGTCGAAAATATTGTAAATGACCTGCACGGTATCGACCAGTCCGGTTTCGATCAGCTTGATGGCGTTGGCCGGCTGATGGTCGTTGATCGACACGCCGAAATAGCGGATTTTACCCTGCTCCTTCAGCTTGCGGACGCCTTCCAGCCAGTCGCCTTGGCCGACCCACTCGTCGGACCAGACGTGGAACTGCTGCACGTCGATCGTATCGAGCCCGAGATTGCGCAGGCTTTGCTCCGTACAAGCGATAACATGCTCCGCCGGGAAAGCCTCGTTCGCGGGAATGCCCGCGGGCGCCGGCCACTTCATGTTTTTCGGCGGAATTTTCGTTGCGACGAATATTGGTTCCTTCCGCTCGCGGACGACTTGTCCGACGAGGCGTTCGCTGTGCCCGTCCCCGTAGCCGAGCGCCGTATCGATGAAATTCAGCCCGAGCTCAATCGACCGGTTCAGCGCCCGCACCGACTCGTCGTCGGATGCGCCGAGCCACATCGCTTTGCCGATTCCCCAGGCGCCGTAGCCGATTTCGGATACGCTCAGCCCCGTTTTACCCAGCGTTCTATAATTCATGGTATCCCCTCCAACATCGTTTCGTTTTGTCCACAACCCATTATAATGGAACGCGCATAACCGCATAAGAACTGAAAAACTGTTCAGTTAACGGCTGACCGGTATAGTTAATGTATTTTAAGGTAGTAACTGCGGTTCGTTATCGTATACCAAACGCTGTTTCTATTATAATGAGAGAAAATTAATTTATGGGTTAATCTTCCTTTTTACAGGCGGAAACGAGGTTCGAACGGGGGATGGAATAACGTTTCCGAAAGCGGGTGAAAATAGAGTTGGATCCGTTGATTTCCGCAGAAATGAATGGCTTTCGAGGATGAGCGGCCAAAGCGGAAAGCTGCGGAATATAAATCCATTTTGCGAATAAGGAGGATCCATTTGGCTTGCATATACGTTCCGGCCGATGCGGCTTCCATTATTTACGGCGTGAAATGGGCGAAAAAGCTATGTTACCATGAGGGGCGTCGGGAACGACAGCAATACACCAGAAACTGGAGGGATTTCTTCATGAAAATGCAACCGATTCGTGCAGGACTGGCCGGCGCACTGGCAGCCGGAATGATCGTGTTTGGCGGAGCTGCGGCCATACCAAAGGCGGAAGCGGCCACATTGAATACAACCTCCGTCACGTATAATGTGGTGTCGAACGATACGCTCAGTAAAATTTCCCAGCGTTACGGCATCGATTTGAACAAGCTGATTGCGGCGAATTCCGGGATCACGAATCCGGACGTCATTTGGCCGGGCATGTCGATCAAACTTCCGTGGACATTGCCGTGGCCGTTTAACGGCGCAACGCAGAACCCGCAGAACCCGCAGAACGGCGCACCCCAATACGGCGCACCTCAGAACGGAACACCTCAAACGGGCACGCCGGCAGGCGGCGGCACGAACGCCGGAACGGGCGCAGGCGACGTATCGCAAAGCAATTTCGCTTCGCAGGTCATCTCGCTGGTGAATCAGGAACGCGCCAAAGCGGGCTTGTCCGCGCTTTCTTCGGACGCGCTGCTGACGAAAGTGGCGCTGGATAAAGCGAAGGACATGTACACCAACAACTATTTCGACCATAATTCGCCGACGTACGGCTCGCCGTTCGACATGATGCGCGCATACGGCGTACAGTACTCCTATGCGGGCGAGAATATCGCCAAAGGCCAGCGTTCTCCGCAGGAAGTGATGAACGACTGGATGAACAGCTCGGGCCACCGCGCCAACATTATGAACGCGAACTATAACAAAATCGGCGTCGCTTACTATAACGGCGAGTGGGTTCAGGAGTTTACGTCTTAATCGGACAAGCCTCTTTCCGGCGGCTATAAGCGGTTTGCTCTCTCGGGAGCGGCCGCTTTTTTTGCATCCTGCCGCCGCTTCCGGCCGGGCCGGCTTGACCCGGTGACGAACCGGACGTAAGATATAACCATTGGTTATCAAATAACACGTCTGCGGAAAACGGAAAGGTTGACGGTCTGGATGACGACGAGAAGAAAGAAGCTTACGGAAGATATAAAAGCGAATATCCGCAGCGCGGCCGCCGGCCTCTTTGCCGATAAGGGATACCCGTCGGTAACGATGCGGGAAATCGCCAAGGCGGCCGGCTGCTCGCATACGGCGATCTACCTGTATTACAAAAGCAAAGAAGATTTGCTGCAGCAGATCGCCATTCCGCCGCTCGAGCAGCTGGAACGGCGCATGCGGGAGCAGCTGGACCGGCCCGATCCGGCGGAGGCCCCGCTGATGCGTCTGACCGCCATTTGCAGGGAATATGTCGAGTTCTGCTTGACCAATGCCGGAATGTACAAGGTGCTGTTCACCTCCGGCTCCGTCCGCGTCGACGAACCGGAGCCCGCGCTTGAAGTCAACCGCCTCCGCAACCGGCTGTTCGCCCACATTATGCATTCGCTGCGGCTGACGATCGACGAGACGGGCAGTCTGCCGGACGAGCATGCGCTGCAGGCGGCCCGTATGCTGTTTTATTACGTGCAGGGCTTCGTCAGCACCTATTCGGACCATGCCGAGCCGCTCGGCGAGCTGCTCGTCCGTACGCTCCCCATCATGGAGGAGGGAATTGGCGTCATAGTCGCCGGTTTGAAGGCGAGAGCCGCTGCCGACTGGCGCAAGTCATGAACGTCGCTCTGTGGCTTGAAGTCCGCAGACAGCGCCGGTTTGGCGTGTTTGGCACCATTTTCCGGTTCACAGCGGGGTTTGGAATGTGATATTCTCTAACGCGAGCCGAAACTTAACGTACGGGGGACATTCAGGAAACGAAAGAAACCGTTTCCTGCCGCCGGCCGATACGGTCAATCCAACCGTGATCGGCCGTACGGACTTTGCGGTCCCGCGCCGGCAGGCGCGGCCGCTTGGGGTGAGTCGCACGGCGTCAGCCGGGCGTAGGGCCGAACTCCTTTGGCCCGAATCCGACAACTAACCTCGCAGGCCGCATGCGGGTTCAAGGGCGGATTAACCGCTCGTCCCCGCGATGACGGAACGCGTGCTTCGCGGCGCGTTTTCGTAAATAAAGGAGGATATGGCTTTGTTCTATCGTCATTGGAAGAAGAGCGCGGCGGCCGCAGCGCTTGGCATTGCGTTTTTCCTTCACGCCGGCGCGGCGCATGCTGCAACCGCCGTGAAAGCGACGGACAGCGACACGTTCTGGCTGCTGTCCAAAAAGTACGGCGTTCCGCTGGACAAGCTGATGAACGCCAACCCGACAATCGATCCCTATAACATTTACGCCGGTCTCAGCATCACCATTCCGGCCGTTTCGAAGCCGGGCGGCGATACCGGGGCCGGCGCGCAGGCCATAAAGGCTGCCGGTTCCAACGCTCCTGCAGCCGCCAATAAAAATACCGTCACCGTAGGCGGCAAAACCTACGACGTGTCGGATGTCGTACAAGCGAAGGCCAGCGCATACACGTCGGATCCGTCGGAGAACGGCTGGGGCCCGATCGATTATTTCGGCAATCCGCTGAAGCTGGGCACCGTCGCCGTCGATCCGAAGCGGATCCCGCTCGGCAGCAAAGTATATATTACCGGCTATGACTACGATGGCCTGCCGCAAGGCGGCATGATCGGAATCGCGACGGATATGGGCAGCGCGATCAAAGGTGACCGAATCGATATTTTCGTTCCGGATTCGCAGTCGGAAGCTCGGCAGTTCGGTTTTCAATACGTCAAGGTGTATGTGCTTGACTGAGCGTCTTCGGTTTATGCACGGCAAGCTCCGCCTTCCGAGTGGTCTTCAAAGGGTCTTTTTTGACCGAAAAGCCAAAGGCGGTCTCCTACGGGGGACCGCCTTTGCGTTGTCAACGGCCGGATTGCCGCTCGGCCGGGCGGCCAAGCAGCTCGGGGACGGTTACAAGCTCGTAACCTTTGGCACGGAGCAGCTTGATGATGCGGGGCAGCGCGTTCAGCGTACCCGACAAGTCCTGACCGGTTCCTCCCCCGGCATGCAGCAAGATGATGGAGCCCGGCTGCAGCGTTTTTTGGATATTGGCCATGATTTTACTGCTGTCGATACCCCGCCAGTCGACCGAATCGACATCCCAGTTGACGACGATAAAGCCGCTGCGCTTCAGCCAGTCCGCCTGCTTCGGCATGATTTCGCCGTACGGCGGCCGCACCAGCTTCGGGCTGTAGCCGGCCAGCGGGCGGAGAACCGCATCCGTGCGGACGATTTCACGCTGGAATTGTTGGATCGGCAGCCGGGAGAAGACGGCATGGCTGTAAGAATGATTGCCGATGACGTGGCCTTCCCGGCTCATCCGCCGGACGAGCTGCGGATAAGCCGCCGCCCGCCAGCCGACGGCAAAAAACGTTGCGCGCACCTTGTGCCGCGATAATATGTCCAGCACCTGCGGCGTATATCGGGGGTCCGGTACATCGTCGAAGGTCAGTGCCGCGCGCCGCGTGCCGCGCGGCCCCCAGACGAAGAACGCTCCCGGGTACCGCTTTTGCATCGCGACCCACGAGACGGCGGCCTGCTTACCCGCGCGGCTGCGAGCCGGCCGTTTTTTTCGTTTCTTTTTACGGTCCGCGGAAGAAGCGGATGCCGCCTTTTCGTTTCGGTCGTTCCCTCTAATTTCAGGACTGATCGCCGTTTCGGGTACATCCTGCGTTTTAGCTGCGGTATAGGCCGTCACCGGAGCGGAGGATCCGCCTGCGTACGGCATATATAAACGTTCGGAGCCGGGGTGCGCTCCGCCGGCATGGCAGTCGGTCAGCGCGACCGCGAGCAGGATCAGTACGGTTTTTCTCGCGCCGTAAAGCGAAATCATGTCTTTAAGGCCCTCCTAAAGATTTCCTGTATGCGTCCCTCTAGTGTGCCCCGGCGGTTTTCCGAACATGCACGTTGAAACGGCCGGCAAACGGGGATAACCCCCGTCCCTTTTTTGTATAAACCGCTTTACAATAGGGAGGATTTGCACGTAACATGAAAGTATTCGCTGTTCATCTGAAAGGAGATCGTGATTCGAAATGCCGCTTATCGATATGCCCTTATCGCAATTGAAATCGTATTCAGGAATTAACCCCCGCCCGTCCGATTTTAACGATTATTGGGATCGCGGACTGGCCGAAATGCGCGCGGTCGACCCGCAGATCGAGCTTGTGCCAAGCCGCTTCCAGACGCCTTCGGCCGAATGCTTCGATTTGTATTTCACCGGTGTCGGGGGGGCGCGCATTCACGTCAAGTACGCCCGGCCGCGCGGAGCGGACGGGCCTCACCCGGCGGTCGTTCAATTTCACGGGTATACGGGCAACGTCGGCGATTGGCACGAGCGGCTCGGCTACGTCTCGCTCGGCTTTTCCGTTTTTGCCATGGACTGCCGCGGCCAGGGCGGCCGCTCCGATGATGCGGGCTCCGTCAAAGGCAACACGCATCACGGGCACATCATCCGCGGACTGGACGATGAGCCGGACAATCTGCTGTTCCGCAGCATTTTTCTCGACACCGCGCAGCTTGCCGGCATCGCCATGGGCATGCCGGAGGTCGACGCGGAGCAGGTATACGCGACCGGCTGGTCGCAGGGCGGCGGGCTGACGATCGCCTGCGCCGCGCTTGAGCCGCGCATCCGCAAAGCGGCGCCGGTCTATCCGTTCTTAAGCGATTACCGCCGCATATGGGAAATGGATTTGGCCAAGGACGCTTACGCGGAGCTGCGCACGTATTTCCGCCATTTCGATCCGCAGCATGAGCGCGAGTCGGACATTTTCACGAAGCTTGGCTATATCGACGTGCAGCATTTGGCGGAACGGATCCAGGCGGACGTGCTGATGGGCACCGGGCTCATGGATACGATTTGCCCGCCGTCGACCCAGTTTGCCGCCTTCAACAAAATCGCTTCGGCGAAACGAGTGGAAATTTTCCCGGACTTCGGCCATGAAGGGCTGCCGGGCATGAACGATAAAATTTACCAATTTTTCTTAGGCCAATATTGATTGGGAGGGAAACGCATGTTACTGGGGAAACACGATAAGCTGGTTATGATCGGCGATTCGATCACCGATTGCGACCGGGCGCGTCCGGTCGGGGAAGGGCTGTTCAACGCGCTTGGCAGAGGCTACGCCGGCAATGTGGAGGCGCTGCTGACGGCCGTTTATCCCGAGCTCGGCGTCCGGGTCGTCAATATGGGGATCAGCGGCAATACGGTGCGCGACCTTGCCGCGCGCTGGCAGACCGACGTGCTGGAGCAAAAGCCGGACTGGCTGTCGATCATGATCGGCACGAACGATGTCTGGCGGCAGTTCGATTTGCCCGTCATGACCGAAGCCCACGTCTACCTCGAGGAATACGAGAGGACGCTGGAGGAGCTGGTCGCCAGGACGAAGCCGCTGCTGAAGGGGCTCATTCTGATGACCCCGTTCTATATCGAACCGAACCGGGACGACCGCATGCGCGCCGCGATGGACCGTTACGGTGAAGTCGTCAGGCACCTTGCCGGCAAATACGGAGCCGTGTTTGTCGATACGCAGGCGGCGTTCGACCGGGCGCTCGAACAGTTGTATGCGGCTACGCTGGCATGGGACCGCGTGCATCCGAATCAGGCCGGCCACATGATTTTGACCCGCGCTTTCCTGAAAAGCGTCGGCTTCGACTACAATAAAGGGCTCTAGCAGCCTGGCAGTCCGTGTACACCATGAACCAAGGCAGCCGCCGTCCGGTAAAGGACAGATCGGCTGCCTTGTTTTGATTGTTATGCGGCGATGCCGCGGTTTATCGTGCGCCCTTACAGCCTGACGATCGTCCGGCCGCGATGGCTGCCGCTCAGCATCGCCTTAAGCACGCCGCCGAGTTCGTCCAGCGCGATTTCCCGGCCGATGCCGTCAAGCAGCCGCCGCGGCTTCAGGTCGGCAGCCATTCGCTGCCACAGCTGGCGGCGCGTATCCATGTCGCAGTAGACCGAATCGATGCCGAGCAGGCTGACGCCGCGCAGGATGAACGGGTAAACCGTTGCCGGAAGCGTGCTGCCGCCGGTCAGTCCGCTGGCCGCCACCGAGCCGCCGTACCGCGTCGTGCCGAGCACGTACGCCAGCGTCGGCCCGCCGACGGAGTCGACCGCCCCGGCCCACAGCTGCTTCCCGAGCGGCCTTGCATCCGCCGGCTCCAACTCGCTGCGGTCAATGACCGCGTGCGCGCCGAGCAAGCGCAAATATTCGCGCTCGACGGCTTTGCCGGTGCTCGCCGTCACCTCGTAGCCGAGCCCGGACAGCATCGAGACGGCCAGGCTGCCGACGCCTCCCGTCGCGCCGGTGACAAGCACGGGACCCTGACCCGGACGCAGGCCGTTCTGCTCCAGCCGGCGGATGGACAGCGCCGCCGTCAGTCCCGCCGTCCCGAGCGCCATTGCTTCCTTGGCCGACAGCCCCTTCGGCAGCGGCACGATCCAGTCGGCGGGGACGCGGGCGATTTCGCTGTAGCCGCCGTAATGGGCGGTCCCAAGCTCGTAGCCGGTGACGATCACCTCGTCGCCTTCCCGGTACCGGCCGTCCGCCGAGGACAGCACCGTGCCGGCCAGATCGATGCCGGGGACCATCGGATACGATTTTACGACGCGTCCGTTCGGGGAGCAGGCCAGTGCATCTTTATAGTTGACGCTCGAATAGCTGACGCGAATCGCGACTTCGCCTTCCGGCAGATCGTCCATCGTCATGTCCCGGATGCCGGTGTCCAGTCCGTTCTCCGTTTGCCGGATCAGAAGTGCGCGAAAGCCGGCGGTCATGTTACGACCACCCTTCCAATACGATTTTACCGATCGTCCGGCCGCTTTCGAGCTTCTCGTGCGCAAGCCGGAGATGAGCGGCGTTGATCGGCGACAGCCGTTCCGCGACCGTCGTGCTCAGCCTCCCGCCGTCGATGTCGTCCGCAATGCGGCAAAGCAGATCGTGCTGCTCGATCATATCCGGCGTTTCGTACATCGCCCGTGTAAACATAAACTCCCAGTGAAAGGAGGCGCTTTTGCTTTTCAGCAGATTGAGGTCGAGCGGGCCCTTGGCATCGACAATCGAGCAAACGGCGCCCTGTGGGGCGATCACTTCGGCGATCCCGGTCCAATGCTGCTCCGTGGCGTTCAGGCACAGCACATAGTCGACCGCCGGTATGCCAAGCGCCTTCAGCTGCGGCGCGAACGGTTCGTAGTGGCTGATGATATGCGCCGCACCGTGCTTCTTCGCCCACTCGCCGGATTCGGGGCGGGACGCGGTGCCGATGACGGTAAGTCCGGCACTTGCGGCGAGCTGAACGGCAATCGAGCCGACGCCGCCGGCCGCGCCGATAAGCAGGATCGTCCGGCCGCGGTTGTCCGCCGCGCTGCCGCTGATGCGAAACCGGTCGAAAAGCGCTTCCCAGGCGGTAATGGCGGTCAGGGGCAGCGCGGCGGCGGCGGCAAAATCGAGCGTCTCCGGCTTGCGGCCTACAATCCGCTCGTCGACAAGATGATACTCGCTGTTGCCGCCGGGGCGCGTAATGCTGCCGGCATAATACACCTCGTCGCCGGGCTTGAACAGCGTGACGCCTTCACCGGCTTGTTCCACGATGCCGGCGACGTCCCAGCCGAGAATGCGCGGAGAGGGCTCGACCTGCTCCTTCGGCGCGCGCACCTTCGTATCGACCGGGTTAACCGATACGGCCATCACCTTAACAAGCAGGTCGCGGCCGGCCGGCACCGGCTTCTCCGCTTCGAAATCGAACAGGCTTTCCGGTTCGCCGATCGGCAAATAGCGGGTTAACCCCACGGCCTTCATCGTTGCTTTGGTCATTATCATTTCCTCCTCGGGCGTTTGTTTGAGTCGCGGCTTGTTTCATTCGCATGGTTAAAATTATAAAGCTATTTGCTGCCGCATGTAAGTACGCACATGGATGTAAGACAGTCACAGCAATGTTACCGGCATAGCAAAAAGGCAGGTTCCGTTACGGAGTCCTGCCTGCCGGCTGCGATTCCGGCCAAACGAGGGAAACATAGTGGAATGAGTCCTTTGGTTCAATTTTCGATGTAGACAATCTGTAAAATATATGTTTAAAGAACTAGGTTGATGTCATATAATGGGTCTAAAGTCATTGATATCATCCATATAAATAGACAGAAGGGTGTGGTTGAGTTTGGAGGCAATACCATTAGTTCGACAAATCGAATATGTGTTTAAACAGTTGGAAGAGGAGCTCCTTCATGCCGTCGCCGGCACCGTCATCATTCAAATCCGAAACAACGTCGTCGGGAAATACGGCATCCGCCACAATCCCATCGAAAGCCGCAACGGTCAAATCGGGCAATCCGACAAAGGCATGACAGCGGAGCAGGTGCAGGATTTCCGCAAAATGGCGATCGAATCCATGAAGCTGAAACGAAACTGGACGCACGGCGAAATTTCGTACGATTTTTCCGTTCGTTCCAGCACGGGCGCCTGGTCCGCGAGCATTCAATTCGAATCGAATTACAACTTCGCCAACGGCATGTTCCGTTATCAGCCGAAATTCGCCCAGAAGTCGCTGAGCGAATATCTCTGATCTCCGGCTGTCCGTACATAAAAAATGCTGCCCCGCCTCGTGCAGAGCAGCATTTTTTTGGTTGGATGCGAATTAGCGGTTGAAGCTGCCTGCGCCAGCGATTTGCTGCTCAGCGATTTGCACGAGCTTGCGGGTGATGTAACCACCGAGTGCGCCAGTGTCGCGGGTAGCCATGTAACCATAGTAACCGTCTTGCGGAATTTGAATGCCCAGCTCTTGTGCGACTTCGAATTTCATTTGGTCGAGCGCTGCGCTTGCTTGAGGTACGACCAGCTGATTGCTGCTGCGGGATTGTCCGGCCATAGATGTCACCTCCTTGATGTTGTAACCTTAGTATGGTTGGATTGGAACCTTTTATACAAATTGGATAAACAAAATAAAATGTAAAATTATCCAACTGCAACCCCTCGGTCCGGACGTTTAATCGGGCAAAAGAAAAGCAAGCGCGAGCGGCAGCAGGAACAAGGCGTAAATCAGGGTGTCTTTGAGCAAGGAGCCGGATGGTCCATGGTCGCATTCGCAGTCGTACGGGAGTCGTCCGGCAAGCACGCGCAGAGCGGCGGCGAGCTGATACGCGCTGGTCACGCATAAGCCCGCAGCGGACAGCTTGACGCATACGGCCATGCCGGCCTCGACGTACAGCGCCAGCGCTTCCGTTCGCGCCAAATGGACGATGAAGAGGGCAAAGCCGGCCATAATCGCCGCCCTCAGCAGGTGGTGGCGCAGCAAACGCTTTTGTTCGATCGGCATTAATTCACGGTTCCCCTTTCCGGGCCGGGAAGCGCTACTCGGCTTCCTGGTGCGTATTGCGATGGCGCAGGACAGCGACGAGTCACACGCGGCCGTAACGATTTTTCATTCGCGCAGCTATTGCGAAAGCAGCCCCAGCGATTCGAAGGCGATTGAGCCGGCCAATACGGCGACGAACAGAAATGCGATAATGGCGCCGACCCATTTCCCCTTGAATGTCGAGAGCAGCATAAGCGTGCTTTTGAAATCGACCATCGGTCCGAATACAAGGAAGGCAAGCAGCGCGCCCGGCCCGAAAATACCGCTGAAGGAAGACGCGACGAAGGCGTCCGAGGTGGAGCACAGCGACAGCGCGAAAGCAAGCACCATCATAAAAGCGCTTGACACGACCGGACGGCCGCTCAGCTCCGCCAGCACCTGCTGATTCAGCACCGTCTGCATGACCGCCGCAATCAGCGAGCCGACGATCAAATATTTCCCGATGTCGAAAAATTCGTCCGATGCGTGGGCAAGCGTCGCGCCGATCCGCGCGCGCCAGCCGTAGCCGCTGTAATCGTGGTCATGGCTGTGCGAATGGCCGTGTGTGTGCGGGTGAGAATGCGCGTGCTGATGCAAATGGCTGTGCGCGAGCGGACCGCCTTTCGAATGGACGTGCGTATGCTCGTGAAAACCGGCGCTGTCCTGCCCGGCCGATGCATGGCTGTGCGGAGCGGCGGCATCCGCCGATTTCAGCGGATTTCCCTTCGAATAGCGGTACAGCAGCAGCCCGAGCAGGGCGCAGACGACGAACGCGAGCCCCATGCGGGCGTAGGCGACGGACGGATCGGCCGGAAAAGCGGCATACGTCGACGTGAAGACGACGGGATTAATAATCGGTCCGGCGAAAATATAGACGATCCCGATATAAGCGGGCATTCCTTTGCGGATCAGCCTGCGGACGAGCGGGATCATGCCGCATTCGCAGATCGGCAGCAGCAGTCCGAGCAGGCAGCCGAACAATACGCCGACGAGCGGGCTTTTCGGGGTCAGCCGCGCAACGGTGCGGTCGGAGACGAACACCTGCAGCAGCGCCGAGAAGAACACCCCGAGCAGCACGAACGGAAAGGCCTCCAAAATGACGCCGATGAACAGCAGCTTGAACCTGTGCAGGGCAGGGCTGTTATAGAGGAGCTCCAGAATGCCGTTCCGGTTCAAAAGGAGCAGAATCAGGGCGAAGCTGACGGCGGCGGCGAGCGGCGTTCCGAACCGGTACATCGTTTTCAAGGCGCGATTCTCCTTTGACCGAAACTTCTTTATACATGCTTATGCGGCTCGCACCCGGCACAGGACAACCCCGATGACATTTTCGGACGATCCCCTAAAACGTTTCAACCACAGCTCGTAAAATAATCGTTGCCAAGCAAAGTGAAAACAGGTAAAATGCATCTTGTGATAATGATTCTCATTATTAGTACTTACAACGATCAGAAACGGGGAGAGTCGTACCATGTTGTGGGGGAAAGCCAAACGGGCCAAAGGAGCCGCGGCCGCTTCGGCGCTGCTTGCGTGCTCGGTTGCCGTGACCGGCTGCAGTGACGGCGTGCATGTCAAGGTAAAGGATTACAATTTCGATACGGCGGGCAATATGTTCGCTTATGCCGAGTTCGAGCTGTCTGGCGAGCCGCTCGCCGAGTCGCTCGGTCTCGATCTGGACGTACTGGATGCGGGCAAAATCGATTCGCCGACGGCGTTCGATTACGCGGCGGGCATCGAGTCCTACGAATATTCGGAGGAAGCGATGTACGAGGTGGTGGAGAAATCGGGGCTCGGCCTCCATCTGGCGAACGGTCCTGCAATTGCCGCCGAAGCGCGGAAGTCGGGCAAGCCGGCGAATGAGGTGCTGGCGTCGCGGTTCGTTAAAATGGCGGAAAGCGTCGGCCAGCCGGCCGACCAAATCCAGCAGAACATGTTTCCGACGTTCATCGAATACGCTTCGGGCGATCCGCAGTACCCGCAGAAGGTGGACACGTCCAAATATGCGGATGGAGACAACGGGAGCTACATTCCGAAATACCAGGTCGATTTCAGCTCGCTCCGATGGGATCGCGGCAAAATGAAGAAGCAGCTCATTCCGGCCGCATACGGCGGCACCATGCTGAAGCAGGCGCTTTGGGCGGGCGATTTTCTGGGCAATCTGCACAATGCCGAATCCGACGAAGAAGTGGACGCATCGACGGCGGCGGAAGGTCCGGAGGCCGATCAAGGACTCAAGCTCGGCGTAAGCTCGGTGGACGGCATGCAGGGCATGATTTTGACCGAGGAAGTATGGAACAAGCTGCTGTTTATGCGCGATCACCTGTTTTACTACCCGGCCTCCAAAACGCTCGGCGCACTGCCGGCTATCGGCACCGGCGCTTATTTGCCGCATGCGGTCGATGTGACGGAGAACGGAGACGGCGATTATCCGAATGCGCAAAGCATGACGGTTTCAGACGGCAAAAGCATGCTGCAGGACCAATGGCTGACGCTGTGGCCGGCATCGGAATTTTACGGCATGACCGACCAGCGCAAGGCGAACCCGAACCGCAATCCGGCGTTCGGGCGCGTATTCGACGGCGATCCTTTCCCGGCGGCTCCGGCGGTCAATACGGACGCCGATCCGTCCAACGACGTGAAATCGGACGATCCTTATACGGCCGCCCGCCAGGTGCTGCTGGCCGTGTTCGACAACGTCAAGACGCATCACTGGAACGACAAGCTCGGCGCTTTTGTCACCGAGTACGACGGGGCGAAGCAGGGGACGGCGGTCGATACGTTCCAGGCCGGCTATACGATCGAAGCGCTGCGGATGTTCGAGCGGGCGATCGACGGGCTTCCGGTCGGCTACGCCAACGGCGAAGCTGCGGAAGGGCTCGGCACGAAGGAAGGCAAGCAGGCGAAGGACATGATCGTGAAGCAGGCGGACTTTATCCTGAAATCGCTGATCGGCAAGGACGGGCTGGCGGTGGCCGGCTACGATGCGGCGAAGGGCGAAGCCTCGCAGGAGACGACGCTGCTCGCGCAGCTCGGGGCGATTCGCGGCCTGACCTCCGCTTTCCTCGCCACGGAGAACGAGGCTTACCGCGACGCGGCAAGGAAGCTGTACGCGGCGATGGATGACAAGCTGTGGGACGACAAATTGAAGGCATACAAAACAAACGGCGATTCGGCATCCTACGATCCGTTTACCGTCGGCGGCGTCTCCGCCGTGCTGCGGCTGGCGCTCGAGAACCTGAAAAATACCGGCTCCGAGCCGGATTCGCCGAAATCGCTGGACCAAAGCGCCATTCAAGACCGGTACGTGACGTTTTTCCGGCAGGTCGTGAACGGGCCGGCGCTTGACGAAGGCATGCAGGCGAGCGAATTCTGGGATACCGGAGACGTCTATAAAGAAGGCGACGATTCCGGCAATACGGACGGCGACACGGTGCCGCAGGTTCAGAAGGGACATGGTGAGAATGGCATTGCCCCGGTGCTTCTTCCGGTTGACATTACGAATTAACGGACCGCTTGGCTGGAGGCTGGCGGCGGGCGCGGGAGCGCTCGCCGTCTTGGCGTTCCTTGCCGCCGCCTGCATGCCTTCGGCGGAAAAGGAGCCTGCGGGTCCGCAGTCGGGCAGCAGCATTACCGTCAGCCCGGACGGGGATACGATTTTCGTGGCGAACGGGGATGCCAATACGGTGACCGTCGTCGATGCCGGCAGCCGCAAGGTCGTGAAAGAGATTCAGGTCGGCCGGGAACCGCGGCAGCTGACGGTCTCGCCGGACGGCGGAACGCTCTATGTCACGTGCAGATACGCGAACAGCGTCGAATGGATCGACGTCCGCTCGGGCAAGGTACTCGGCACGGCGAAAACCGGCATCGAGCCGATCGGCATCGTCCGCAGCCCGGACGGCAAAACGCTGTATGTCACCAATTACCGATCGGGTACCGTGTCCGTCGTGGACGCCGTCAAACGGACGATTTTGAAGCAGCTGCCCGCCGGCGACAAGCCGAGGGCGCTTGCGCTGTCCGCCGACGGCGGGACGCTGTACGTCTCGGATTATTTGAGCGCCGATACGCTCGTGTACGATACGCAATCGATGAAGCGGAAGAGCGACGTGAAGCTTGCGCCTTCTCCCGACCAGAAGGACCGCAAAAAAAGCCAGGGCATTCCGAACACGATCGAGCAGATCCGCATTGCCCCGGACGGCAAAACGGCCTGGGAGCCGCATCTGCTCACGAACGTCGATACGACGATCCAGTTTGAGGAAGTTATTTTTCCCGCGTTTTCGGTGCTCGATTTAACGACGGACAAAGAGGACGCGAAAGCGCGCAAGGAGCTGTTCAAAGCGATCGACGTCAAGGACAAGTTCGGCAAATCGACGATCGTATCGAATCCGTCGGACGTTCTTTTCTCCAAAGACGGCACAAAGGCGTACGCGCTCTTGAGCGGCAGCGAGGATCTGCTCGTGTTCGACTTATCGCGCGGCGGCAGGGCCAGCCAAATCATCCGTCATTTGCCCGGGGATTATCCGGTGGCGATGGCGATGTCGCCGGACGGCAAAAACTTGTACATCCATAATGAAAATTCGCACGACATGAGCGTGGTGACGCTCCCTTCGGGCGAAGAGGGCGGGCAGCCGCGCGTGGACGGCGCGCCGGTGAAGCTGATCGCACGGGACCGGCTGACGCCGGAGGAGCGGCTCGGCAAAACGATCTTTTACAGCGCCAATACGGACGATTACCCGATTACCGGCTCGTTCTGGATGAGCTGCGCTTCCTGCCATTCCGACGGCAGAACCGACGGGCTGACGCTGACGACGGGCAAAGGACCGCGGAACGTGCCGAGCAACGTGCTCGCGTTTGAGACCGGGCTGTTCATGTGGGACGGCAGCCGCGACGATTTCGACGATTATATTCATACGATCCAAGGCGAAATGGGCGGTATGATGGATGTCGATCCGGCCAGGCCGATTCCGGCGGATAAGCAGAAGATGTTCGACGCCCTGGAAGCATACCTGCGCATGCCGGACGCCTATCCGGTGCCGCAGAGCCCGTACCGGACGGCGGATGATCAACTGACGCCGGAAGCGGAGCGCGGCAAGGAGCTTTTCGAGGGGAAAGCGCAGTGCATTACGTGCCATGCGACGGACGTTCTTACCGACAGCGTCAAGGCGGTCGGACCGGACGACAAGCTGACGACGGCCAATACCGATTTCCTGCACGACGTCGGTACCGTCAGCAAAACAGATACCGATTACGCCGGCGACGCGCGCGACGGCTTCAAGAACACGCGCAAGCGGGGCGAATACGACACGCCGACGCTTCGCGGCGTATACGCGACGGCCCCGTATTTGCACGACGGCAGCGCGCCGACGCTGAAGGACGTGATCGAGCGCGCCGGCGACAAACACGGCCGTACCAGCGGCCTCAGCGACCAGGAAATCAACGACCTCGTCGCCTATCTCCAGCAGATCGAGTAGTTTTCCGCCCCGCGCAAGCGGGGCTTTTTTGACTCCATGGCCGCGCAGAGGCCAAAAAGACCAGGCAGCCCAAGAGCGCCGAGAGGGAAGTGTGTCCCGCAAGGGACGAAAACGAGTGCAACCGTAAACGCCAGCTTGCGAGCGCCTCTGGACCTCCGACGTTATTGAAAGGCCGCGCAGAGGCCAAAAAAAACCTGGCAGCACGAGCGCACCGAAAGGAAAAGTGTGTCCCATCCCGCAAGGGACGAAAACGAGTACAACCGCAAACGCCGTCTCGCGAGCGCCTCTGGATCTCCAACGTTCTTTAAAGGCCGCGCAGAGGCAAAAAGACCAGGCAGCACGAGCGCTTCAAGAGGAAAAGTGTGTCCCGCAAGGGACGAAAACGAGTGCAATCGCAAACGCCGACTCGCGAGCGCCTCTGGACCTCCAACGTTCTGCTGTTCCGGGTGTCCAGAGGGCCGGGGCCCTTGGGGTCCCCCTCAGGGGGATTTAGGGGGGACTCACACTCTCTTGATCATTCCCCCGCGGACGAGTATAATCATCCTAAATGCAATGATGGGAACAAGTAAGCGCAAGGCGTACGCTTTCAGAGAGCCGGTGGGTGGTGCAAACCGGTGCGGACGCCGGCGGCCGAATGGATCCCGGAGCCGGGATGAGGAACGCGGGCTTAAGCCTGCCGGTATGCATCCCCGTATCGCATCCGCGTTAAGGAGCCAAAGGCTTGTTTATGGCGCTTCGCAATCTCCCGTATTGCGCCGGACAGGCGAATCAGGGTGGCACCACGGTCCTTCGTCCCTAGCAGACGAAGGGCCTTTTTTGCGTCCGTTCGGACATCAGAGTATATGAAGGAGGAATCCCTATGCCGAAACGCGTTCTTTCGGGCATTCAGCCAAGCGGTCAGCTGACCCTCGGCAATTACATCGGAGCGATTCAAAATTTCGTCAAGCTGCAGGAAACGCACGAATGCTTCTTTATGGTGGTCGACCTGCATGCGGTGACCGTGCCTCAGGAGCCGGCGGCTCTGCGCGAGCAGACCGAGGCGGTCGCGGCGCTCTTTATCGCCGCCGGCATCGATCCGGCAAAAGCGAGCGTGTTTGCGCAGTCGCATGTTCCCGCGCATGCGGAGCTCGGTTGGCTGATGACGACGCTGACCTATATGGGCGAGCTGGAGCGAATGACGCAGTTCAAGGACAAAGCCGCGGGCAAAGAATCGGTCGGCGCCGGTCTGTTCGTCTACCCGGCCTTGATGGCGGCGGACATTCTCGTCTATAACGCGGACCTCGTGCCGGTCGGGGACGACCAGAAGCAGCACCTGGAGCTGACCCGCGACTTGGCGCAGCGCTTCAACACGCGCTTCGGCGACTATTTCACGATACCGGAGCCGTACATTCCGAAAATCGGCGCGCGCATCATGTCGCTCGACGACGCTGCGAAGAAAATGAGCAAAAGCAATCCGAATCCGGCCAGCTTCATCGCGCTGCTTGATCCGCCGGACATGATCCGCAAAAAGATCAGCCGGGCGACGACGGATTCCGGGCGGGAGGTTGCATTCGATCCGGCCGGGAAGCCGGAAATCAGCAACCTGATGAGCATTTACGCCCACTGCGCGGGCGTCACGCTGGAGGAGATCGCAGGCCGTTACGAAGGCCAGGGCTACGGCGCGTTCAAGAAGGATTTGGCGGAGCATGTGGTGGCGGCGCTGGAGCCGCTGCAGGCGCGGTATCGCGAGATTCGCAGCTCCGGGGAGATCGGCGATATTTTAAAGCGCGGCGCGGAGCGCGTATCCGCCATTGCCAATCAAACCTTGGCGGACGTGAAGGAGCGGATGGGCTTCCTCGCGCCGCGCTGACCGGGATGATGCGGTAAGCAGGAGAGCCGTTCGAGGAGCAGCCAAGGGCGGCTGAAAACGAAGCAGCCGCACTGACCGGGACGATGCGGCAAGCAGGAGAGCCGTTCGCGGAGCAGCCTAAGGCGAAAACCGGAGGCGCTGAACCGCCGCGGATAACGGAATTCGTTCCGTTATCCGCGGCGGTTCATTTTCGCTTTATAGACGAATCCGGAAGCGATGCTGACCAGCGTCAGCACGAAGAACAGCACGGCGAGCCAGCCGCTGTAGCTGATCGATACCGCGGTGGCGGACATCAGCAGGACGGAGACGACGGCAAACAAAAGCGACATCGATTTGGACACAGGAATTCTCCTTTTCTGCTTTAGCGAAAATGTTTAAAAAATCATTGCAACCGTAAGCATATTCTTTTCGCGGGCGAACCATAATAAGTTTGCAAGCTTGCAACACACAACGTGAAGAGGATGAAAGGAGAATTTCCAATGGCAGGACAATCTCGCAGCAGCAATCAGCTGGTCGTACCTCAAGCAAGCGCAGCTCTTAACCAAATGAAATACGAAGTGGCTCAAGAGCTTGGCATTCAAATTCCGCAAGACGGCTACTATGGCAACATGGCCACTCGCGACGCCGGTTCCCTCGGGGGCTACATCACCCGTAAACTGGTTCAAATCGCCGAGCAGCAGCTGTCCGGTTCGCAATTCCGTTAAGCCGAAGCTGCCGTATAGGCAAATGGTATTAAACTGGCTCAAGGGCAACCTTGAGCTTTTTCCTATTGCCGGACGCAGCAAAAACCCCTTCTATTGTGCAAGAAGGGGCGGCCTATAGTCAATACGTATTCATGCGCAGACGCTTCTGCAGCCGGTCGTCGCTCAGCCAGCCGACATAGGAGCCGAGCGTCAAATAATCCTTATCCATCAGCAGCACGCCGACGAACGGATACTGCTTGCGGTGCCGGTAACGCACATCCGACCAGCGCACCTCGTAGCCCCACGTATGCTCGCGCACTTCGGCACAAGCGAACGAGGTGAAATACAGGAAGGCGCGGATCGACGCGTCGCTGCGCGATTTCTCCACGGCCGGGTGGTCGGAGCATCGGACGCGGTCGACCCAGCGCAGCTTGCCCCGCCGGTAATCGCCGATCAGGAACGTTCCGTCCGGCTGCGATTTGACGACGTTCCAGTCGTAGAGCGAGACGGTCGGGATGAGGATGTAGCTCTCGCCTTTGCGGTAATCGGCGTCGAGAACCGGCAGCCGTCTTCGCAGCGATCGATGCGCAGCGGTCCGCCAAATATAATACACGATCAAGACGGCGTACAGGATCGGGAAAACCGTTCTCGGATCGGCAAGCCGCAGCGCCCACAGCAGAATCGCCAGCACATGGGCCCCGAAAATAAACGGATCGAAAATATGGATGATGTTCCAGGAGATCCATTTTTCCGTAAACGGTCTTGCCGCCTGCGTGCCGTACGTGTTGAACAAATCGGTGAACACATGGACGGAGACGGCCAGCAGCACCCAGCCGCCGAGATGAAGCCAAGGGATGCGAAAGCCGAAGAGGGCCTGGATGAGCAGCGTAATCAAAACCGTCCAAATCGCGATAGCGGGCACGGAATGGGAAGCCCCCCGGTGATTGCGGATATAGACGGCGTTGCTCTTGATGCGTAGAATGCCGTCGAAATCCGGCGCTTCCGATCCGATCACCGTACCGATCAGGATGGCGGCATAAACGGTTTGGTCGGAGGCCACGACCGGATCGATGGAAGCGAGACCGGCCAGACCGAGTCCCATGACCAAATGCGTTCCGCTGTCCATGAAGATGAATCACTCCCCTCTATAGTGGTATACTTTTATATATACGTTTCAGTATTTTCTGAATCGCGGGCGTTTATAACGGGAGGGCGAAAATCATGCCGATCTGTTTTGTCGAATACAGGATCGACCCGGATTTCGAAGCGGAGTACCGTCATTGGATCGGGGAAAAGCAGGCTGCGCCGGGCGGATTCGAGCTGTACGAGGGGACCGATCAGCCGTTTCTTTTTGTCGAAGTCTGGAAGGCGGAAAGCGTGGAGGCGGCGGAGCGCATAAAAAAAGAACGCCTCCGCGAGCGTTCCGAATGGTCGCGCATGGCGGCCTGGGTGCAGGGGGGAGCTCCCAAAATCCATGCGTGGACGTTTCGTCCGGTGGCGCCCGCCTGACGGCGGGAGCCGCTTTTATCGGCCTAACGACGGCGCCGCGGAGCCCGCTGCGCCTCCTGTGGACGTGATCGGCGTCGTGTTCGTAATCGTTGCGCCCTGGAACGGATACTGATAGTTGATCGGCCCATCAAAAGTGACGTAGTCCAGGTTCAGCGTCAGCAGCAGGAAGCGCATGCCGGTCGACGGATCGCTGATAATAATATGGTCGCGTCCGGCCGCTTCGACGATGCCGCGGAAAATTTTGGCGTTCCATTCGCGGTTGTTTTCGTAGGTCATATAAAAGGTAGCCATTTTGCCGCGGTTGAGGCGCAAAATGTTTTCGACGTACGATTCCTCCACAATCGGAACCGCCATGATATTGCCGCCGGCCGGCGTCACGAGCGATCCGCTCGGCACCGCCGGAACGGCCCCCGCGCCCGCCGTCATCGGCATTTGCATCATCGGGAACGCCGAAGCGCCCGCCGTCATCGGCATTTGCGCCGGAAAGGCCGATGCTCCGGCCTGCGGATAAGCCGGATTCATGCCTCCTCCGTAGCCGGCTCCGCCTGTTCTTGCCGGACTGACCGCCGTATTGAAGCCGTAACCGTTTGCCATGTTGCCTCATTCCTCGCTTTCTTGATCTCAGTACACTCTCGGACATTCCCCGCTTGCCGGGGCGAAGAAGCAGTGGGCTTTATAACGCCCGACGTTGCGCTGGTTGTACCACTGCGCCGGACAACCCCCGGATGCCGGACGGAAATACCACAGGGCGTTTGTTGCCGGGTTCTGCCGCTCTCCGTTCACGACGCGTCTGGCCAGCTGGATTTCGCTTTCGCGCGCTCTCTGGTAGAAGTACCCTTTTTGCGTCGCCTCGAAGCCCCCGGGGCTCTGATAAACCATCTGCGGGACGGTCCGGATGTTCCGGAAATCGAGACAGTTTCCGATGATCCGGTTGACGCCGACGTTGCCGACCATCAGCATGCCGAGGTTGCCCTCGCCTTCCGCTTCGGCGCGGAGTAGCCGGGCCAGCAGCTTCAGGTCCGACGAATTTGCTTTTACGACTGCCATATCGAAACGTTCGTCACTTCCTTTCGCACGGGCTGGGCTAAAGACCACAATGACATCATATTGAGCGGCCTCGGAAATGGTAACTTGCCCAGCCCAAAAAAACGTTCTTCAAACCGTC
This sequence comes from Paenibacillus humicola, assembly GCF_028826105.1. Classification (NCBI taxonomy): domain Bacteria; kingdom Bacillati; phylum Bacillota; class Bacilli; order Caryophanales; family Paenibacillaceae; genus Paenibacillus; species Paenibacillus humicola. Next base: position 4,320,104 of record NZ_JAQGPL010000001.1, on the reverse strand, counting down.
AACAAGCGGTGTCAAAATCATGAACAACGGGCGCGAAGATTGTCAACCGCCTGTTTTTTCGGTATCATTAAGAACGATTTTACTATACAAATGATGGGCCTTTCGTGCCCTCACGCGGATCGGAAGCGGGGAAGCTGGCTGTGTTAAAAGATTATGTGGCCCTAACAAAACCGAGCATTATCCGACTGAACGCGATCGCCGCGTTCGGAGGCTTTTGGGTCGCTTCCAAATGGCATATAAATTGGTGGCTGCTGCTGTTCATGCTGATCGGCTCTGCCCTGACGATGGCTTCGGCTTGCGTCATCAATAATTACTGGGACCGCGAGCTGGACAAAAAAATGGAGCGCACCCGCGGCCGCGCGCTGCCGATGAACCGTCTGCGCCCGGGTCCGGTGCTCGTTTACGGCATCATACTCGGCGTTGTCGGGCTTGCGGTGCTGTTCGTTCTGGTCAACCCGCTGACGGGCTGGCTCGGTCTGCTCGGGTATTTCGTTTACGTCGTCGTGTATACGATGTGGCTGAAGCGCACCTCGACCTGGAGCACGTCGATCGGCGGCGTATCCGGCGCCATGCCTCCGGTTATCGGGTACTGTGCCGTGACCGGGCACGTCGATGCAGGAGCCTGGATGCTGTTCGCGCTCTTGTTCCTGTGGCAGCCGGCGCATTTCTGGTCGCTTGCCATCCGCCGGGTCGAGGAATACCGCGCCGCGGGCTATCCGCTGCTGCCTGTCGTGAAGGGCATTCGCCGCACGAAGCTGCAGATGATTCCGTATACGCTGCTGCTCATTCCAACCGGCATTCTGATGTACCTGTACGGCTACGTCGGCTATTTCTTCCTCGGCATTTCGATACTCGGCGGAGTGCTGTGGCTTGTCCAAACGCTGGTTGGACTGCGGACGTCGGACGATACAAAATGGGCTAAAATCAATTTTATTATTTCGGTCAATTATTTGATGGTCGTATTCCTGGTTATGATCGCGGATACGACTTGGTCCGTTTAAGCGGGAAACGGGCGGAGACCGACGCTGAAGGCAGGTTCTGCCGTACATTCGAATAAGGGGGAGGAGAACGGTGACGTTCGCAAAAAAGCATGCGTTTAAAATCGCGGTGCTCGCATTATGCGGCGCAATGGCCATTTATCTGTATGTTTCGGCTCATAAAGGAACCACGGTCAATCTGAACCAGAATTACAAGGCGCCGGAGTTTGCCATGAAGGATTTGGACGGCAACGAAGTTTCGTTGGCAGATACGAACGGGAAGGTGCGCGTGCTTTATTTCTTTTACGCCAACTGCCCGGACGTCTGCCCGCCGACGACGTTCCTGATGTCGAAGGCGCAGGACGAGCTGAAGAAGAAGGGCGTCTTCGGAAAGGACGTCGAGTTTATGTCGATTGACTTCAATCCGGCCGAAACGAACGACGTTATCCGAAAATTTGCCGGCAACTTCGATGTTGATTCCAGCGGGTGGAAATTTTTGCGCAGCAACAGCGACGAAGATGTCAAGAAAGTGATGGATGGCTTCGGACTCGGGCTCGTTAAGGACCAGAACGGTTACTATACGCATGCCGACGCCATTACTTTTATCGACCGCAAAGGCAACGTGCGCAAAGCGATTGTCGGTGCGAACGACCCGGAGTCGAGCGCGGATAAAATTGTCGATATCGTCGACGCGCTGCTCTGACGGCCTGTCCTCGTCCTGTCAGTCTGTGCGGACGATATGGCGCAGCGGATTATCACTGATCATCTTTGCTCCAGGGAGCGGGGTTTGCGGGAGGGTACACGATGTAGGCCTCCAGCCCCGCTTTTTCCAATTGCTCGATCAAATATTCCTCCGGCGTTTTCTCGACGCCGGGATAGCCGCGCCTCGTATGGATATGCTCGGCATCCGGGAACGCGTCGCGGAGAATCCCCCGAATGCGCTTGCCCGACGAGTCGTTATCGGTAAAAATAAACGGCTGCAAATCCCCCACCTGTTTGCGCAGCTTCTCGAGCTGCTCGGTGCCGGGCGTCCCGTATGTACAGAAGATCGGCACGTCGCCGGTCAGCACGCGCCTCAGCCGGCTCCGGTCGTTTTTTCCTTCCACGATGATCGCAATGTCCATAAGCAACCTACCTCCCGGCGACTATTGTACCAGAGGCCCGGCCGAAACGGAAAGACGGCCCGCCCCGCGAAGGGCAGACCGCCAAGCCTTGCACCGGTTATTTGTTCAATAGAACATGCCGCATAATACGATAACGAGCAGGATGAACAGCACGAGAATCGTGCCGGTCGACGTCCACAATCCGCCTAAGCCACGTTCTTCAGACATTGCGTTACACCCCTCTTTCGTTACGCATCCGGGCGGGCGGACTTGCCGGCAGCCCGGCCCAGCCGCTGCCACACCCTATTTTATGTCGAGGAAGGATAACCGCCCTGTGCAATTACCCAATCCGGGAAAAATGGGCGCCGGCGCCTTTGGTTCGAATCGTGTGGAAAGGCAGGAGGGAAACGGCGATCATGAGCGCGATAAAGGCGATGTAATACGGCGAGACGTAGTCGCGAAGATGACCGGCCAGCAGCGGCCCGATGAATGCGCCGACCGAGAAGGCGATCGACAGGATCGAGAAGGTGCGGCCGTAGCGCGCGCCGCCGCTCAGCTCGATCAGCAGCGTGGACAGCGCCGGGAAAATGACGCCCTTGGCCATGCCGAGCAGGAGCAGCAGCAGGTAAAAGGGCGCCGGGACGCCGGCCGCGATCGCAAAATACAGGAGCGCCAGGACGAAAGCCCCCCACAGCGACCTCATATAGGCGGACAGCTTGTTCAGGAACAGCATGCTGAGCGTCAGCAGCGCGCCGAGGCTGACGACGGAGAACAGGAGGCCGGTCGTCATCATCGCCTCCTGCGTCTTCGCCATCAGCGGCAGCTCGAAGGAAAGAATGCCCTGCGCGCAGCTCATCGCAATCGGCAGCGTATAGACGAGCCAGGGCACCTTGACCGGCGTGCCGGCAGGCTCCCCCTCCGGCCCTCCGTGATGCGGGGCGGCGCCGTGAAAAGCGTGACCTCCGCCGTGCAGGGCGCCCGCCTGTCCGTCCGCTGCGGCCGATGCGTCTAAAGGCACGTCGCGGATAAAGAACAGCGCGCAGGCGGCGGTAGCGACAAGGACCCAGCCGAGGATGAGAAAGGAGGTCGTAAAGCCGATTTGCGCCACGAGGAAGGCTCCGGCCGCCGGCGATACGACGGAAGCGACCGTGTGGACGAGCCCGTTGCCGGCCATCAGCTTGCCCTGCTGAATCCGGTCCCTTGTGATGCGCGCGAGCAGCGACATACACGCCGGGGACAGAAAGGCGAGCACGAAGCCGCTGATGGAGCGCAGAATCAGCAGCTGCCAGGGATTGGTGACGCTTGCCTGGAACACAAGCACGACACCTGCTGCGGCCAGGCTGAACACGATGAACAGCCGGCTGCCGAACCGGTCGACGCCGTAGCCGGCAATGACGTTGCCGGGCAAATGCGTAATCGAATAGAGGCCCATCATCAGCCCGATGAACGACGGCGCGGCACCGAGCGAGACCGCGAACGGCGTCAGGATCGGATACTGGGCATGCAGGTCGAAAAAGGCGACGAACAGGAAAAAATAAAGCCAGATTGCAGTTTTCACAGACGGACCTCCCTTATGGACCGGGCCGGAGCGGGGCGGCATGGCCATCTTTAACGCGTTGTTACTACTTGTACGCATGGATTTGCCGGGTTATGTCTGCCAAACGCCCCGCTCGTTCGTCATAAGGATGGGAGGTGGTTGCAGCTCGGTTTACGCTCCGCCGGGCATGGGATATAATATTTTGTATTAGAATCATCGAAGGCGTATAATGGAGGAGACTTCAGGCGTATGAACGTTGGCGATTGGAATTTCAATTACGATTCGGACGTATGGATGACGTTTTTTAAGGATAATTGGATCCTTTTGCTTGTTGCCCTCATTGTGCTGTTTATTATTGTCCGCATCGTCAACACCGTGGTCAAATGGCTGATTGCCGCGGTTATTGTGATCGGCATCGTCGCATACAGCGGGTATACGCTGCAGGATTTGAAGGACATCGGAAGCAAAGTGACGGATATCGGAGGCAAGGTGGCGGACAGCGTCAAGCAGGAAGCGATTTCGGCGATGGCCGGAGAAGCGAAAGACGCCGCCTATACGGATAACGGAGACGGAACCTATACGATCAAGACACGCAATTTGGAGCTGTCCGGTAAAACGGGAGACACGAAAGTGAAGGTTTCCTACCGGGGAACTTCGCTCGGCAATTGGGAAATCGACGATACGATCCGGACGCTGATCGATCAGGCGAAACGGAACGGATAGATGATCCATGGTTAAAGGAGACAGTGCCATGACATGGGTACATGCCCTGCTGAAGCCGGAACCGGTTGCCCTCTTGGTGCTGCTCGTCCTGCTTGTTTCGCTTATTCAAGGGATGACGAGAGGCGCATCGGGTTCCGCGAAGCGCCTTTTCTATTTTGTATGGCAGGCGATTGCAGCCGTCGTCTCGCTCGTGCTGGCCGGCAAGACGGCCGCCTGGCTGTCGCCGCTCGTCCATGATTGGCTGACGGAACGCCATATTGCCGTTCCGAATGAGCAGCTTCCCGCCTGGAAGGAAGCCTGGTACACGATCGTGACCAGCCTCCGGGACTTCGAGCTGTTTCGCTTCGGCGTGCTGTTTCTCGCCTCATATTTCTTGCTGCGCATCCTGCTCGGCTGGATGCTCCCGTTCGTCATGGCGCTCTTCGATCTGATTGCCGGCGGCGAGCGGAGCACCGGACGCGGCACGTTCCTGTCGCATACGGCCAGCAGAACGACCGGTGCGCTGCTTGGCGTACTGCTCGGCGCGGGAAGGGCGTTTATCGTGATCGCGCTGCTTTTTGTCTATGTATCGCTGCTGCCGGGCGGCCCTTTTGCCGACTCGATCAAAGCGTCGGCCTTCTACAGCAAGACGGCGAGCGAGCTCATCGAGCCGGTAGCCGGCGATGTGCTGAAGCGGGGACCGGTGCTTGCGGAGGCGGTGCAGGCGGAATTCCAGCGTGTGCTGTCGCGTAAATATGAAGTGATCGACTCGGCCATCCCGAACGATATCGCGCAGGCGGCCGTCGCCGTGACGAAGAATGCCCATACCGACAAGGAAAAGGCCCGCGCCCTGTACGACTGGATCGGCTCCCGCATCGCGTACGACTGGGACAAGGCCGACAATTACGAGAAGCACGGCGAATGGAAAGAACAGACGCCCGAGGATACGTTTCGGACGCGCAAAGGCGTCTGCATCGATATCGCCCGGCTGTATGCCGTGATGGCGCGTGCCAGCGGGCTTCAGGTCCAGGTCGTGACCGGGCTTGGCGAGATCAGCGACGGAACCTACGGACCTCACGCGTGGAACGAAGTGCGCCTGGCCGACCAGGGAGGCGTGTGGATTCCGCTTGACGCCACCTGGGCGCCGTCGGGCGACTGGTTCGACCCGAGCGGCTTTGACAGCACCCATGTCAGGCAGGCATGACGATTAGAAGGAGGCAGCTTTCGTGGAGGACGATCCACAGAAACGGGAAATCGCGAACCGGCGCCATTTTTCGTTCCGGCTTAATTTATTTTTCTTTGCGACGTTTTTTTTGTTCAGCGTGCTGATCGTGCGTCTGGCCATTCTTCAGTTCGTGGAAGGGCCGACGCTGAAAGTGGATGAAAAAGACCGTTCCTCGCATTCGGTTCCGACACCGCCGATCCGCGGCAACATTTACGATTCGAGCGGGCAGCCGATCGCCTATTCGACGGCGACCCAGTCGCTGTATTATACGATCCAGCCTGGCTCCGACCGGGAGGATTCCGAAGCGGTCGCCCGTCAGCTGATGGACGTCTTTACGAAGCTCGGCGATAAATCGATCACGCTTCAGGATATCATTGATAACATGGATCTCGACTACAAGAAGTACAGCGCGGGGACGCCGCGGCGTATCAAAACCGGATTGTCCGACCGGGAAGTCGCTTATTTCCTGGAAAACCGCGATAAATTCAAAGGGATCGACATTATCGAGGAGAGCGTTCGCCACTACACGCGCGATCCGGAGCCGATTGCGGTGCAGCTGGTCGGCTATTTGAAAAAATACGGCGGCGGGGCAGACAGCACGATGTATAAAGACAAGCCGAAGCCGACCGATCCGCAGCTGCAATATTTGCCGACGGAGGACGTCGGCTTCGACGGCCTGGAATATATGTATCAGGACTTCCTGCGCGGCAAAAACGGGCTGAAGACGTATCCGATCAATTCCCTCGGTCAGGTTGTCGGCGCTCCGGCCGTGACGCCGCCGCAGCGGGGCGACGACATTTATTTGACGATCAACCGTTACGTCCAGCTGAAGACGCAGGAAGCCATTACGGATCAGCTGCATCATTTGCAGACGACGGGCGGCAGCGATCAGGCGAAGAATGCCAAAACCGGCTATGCCGTCGCGATTGAAGTGAAGACGGGCAAAGTGATCGCCATGGCGAGCATGCCGGATTACGATCCGAACATTTGGGAAGGCGGACGGATCACTACTGACGAATACAACAAAATCCAATACTCGCTGCCGAACGGCACAATTAGCCCGGTCAACCCTTACAGCACGCCGAAAGAACAAAATAAGCATCCGTCCTCCATCGTCTTCCTCGGGTCGACGCAAAAGCCGCTCTCCGTGCTGATCGGCCTGAACGAGAAGCTGTTTACGACGTCGTCGACATGGACGGATACCGGGGCATTTTATTACGGCAAGGACCACCGACGGATCGGCAACGCCTACGGTCATGCCTACGGCACGCTCGATCCGTCCATGGCGATCGCAAAGTCGTCCAATCCCTGGATGGCCAAGATGGTCGGCGATGCGCTTTACCGGAAGGATGGCGACAAGGGCGTCGATATTTGGGACCATTACGTCAAGCAGTTCGGGCTCGGAGTCAGCACGGGAAGCGGCCTGCCGCATGAGAATAACGGCATTATCGGATATTTCCATGAACGGCAGGCGGCCAGTGCGCAATCGGCGCTTATTTTCTCCGCGTTCGGCCAAATGGGGCGCTATACGACGCTTCAGCTGGCTCAGTACGTGGCAACGCTGGCAAGCGAAGGCAAACGAATGAAACCGCAGTTCGTGAGCGAAGTCAAGGATGCGAACGGTAACGTCGTGCAGTCCTTCAAGCCGGTTGTGTTGAATACCGTCAACTTTCCGCAATCATATTGGAACGAAGTGTTTACGGGCATGTCGAAGGTCAGCGTGCCGGCCTTCAACGACGCGCCGTACAAGGTGCTGCGCAAAACGGGAACCTCCGAGCAGCAGGTGAGCGGCGGGAAAATCGTCGATAACGCCGTCTTTATCGCGGCTGCCCCCGCCGAGAATCCGGTGATCGCCGTCGCCGTCGTCGTGCCGGAGGGCGGATTCGGCGCCAGCGGCGCCGGACCGATCGCCCGTAAAATCATCGACGCTTACGACGAAGCGGTCGGCCTGCACGGCGTCCCGAAAAACAATGAGCAGCAATTGACTGCCGGAACGGATACTTCAACGGCGAACAACTAAATAGGTGAGCTCGGATATACGAGTGCCGAAAAGGCGAACGCATCGATTTTCGAATCGATCGCGTTCGCTTTTTTTCGGCCTCCTTTCCACACTGTACGCAGCAATCGGCGTCATTCAAGACGGAAATGCGCTGATCGATCTCGAGCACCCAAAGGTTTATTTTTCGCGCCCATCAATCGCTTCGATCGAACGGAAGAAATCTGCTTCACCGCTAAAAGAGGGGGCTCAGCCGTTTCTTTGTCCAAATTTGCACTCAGGAAACTTTTTTGCATACAAATAAATTATCGACTTTCGGCATGACTAATCGGCATTTCCTCGCGAAAGGAGGCACGTTTGATGCGATATAAAACACCGTCTCCGCTTCGCCGGTTTTTCTGGGCGATCCTTTTCCTGACGGGCGCACTGCTCGTAAATCTTGTCTGTGTCGTGTAATCGAAGTTTGGAATCGTCCGATTTTGTGCTAAAATCGGTGTGAGGTTGTTATTGCTGGGAGGCGCAAATGGGAGACATCAAACTGGTGGCGCTCGATATGGACGGGACGCTGCTGAACGACAGGCAGGAGGTCAGCGAAACGAACGCGCTGTGGATCCGCCGCGCGCTCGATGCGGGCATCACCGTTTCGTTCGCGACCGGAAGGGGATTCCAAAGCGCCGCGCCGTATGCGGAGCAGCTCGGGCTCGACACGCCGATGGTGACGGTGAACGGGAGCGAAATTTGGCGCCGGCCGCATGAGCTGCACAAGCGGACGCTGATGCCGGCGGAGACCATCGAACGGCTGCACGGCATCGCGAAGAAATACCCGGCGTGCTGGTATTGGGCTTATACGGCGGAAGGCGTCTACAACAAGGAGAAATGGCTGGAGCCCGGATCCGGCTACGAAGGCTTCAGCTGGCTCAAATTCGGGTATTACCTGGAGGACCGAGCCGTATTGGACCGGATTTACGAGGAGGCTGCGGCTTTCGGCAGCCTGGAAATCACCAACTCGTCCCCCTGGAACTGGGAGATGAACCCGGCGGGCGTTTCCAAGGCGGCAGGCTTGCGCGAGCTGTGCGCCATGCTTGGCATCGACATGTCCCAGGTCGCCGCCATGGGCGACAGCCTGAACGACATCGCGATGATCCGCGAAGCAGGGCTCGGGGTCGCGGTCGGCAATGCGCAGGAGGCTGTCAAGGAGATCGCCGATGCGATTACGACCGGACATAACGAAGATGCCGTGGCGCATCTGATCCGCGACTACGTGCTGAAGGAGTGAGCAGCCGGTGGAAATCGCCGGATGGATAATCGTCGCCGTATTGTTCGCGGTCGGCATGGCCGGAGCCGTAATTCCGATTTTACCGGGGGCGCTTGCCATATACGCCGCCTTTTTCGTTTACGGCTTCTTTATTTCCTTCAAGCCGTTCGGCTTCTGGTTCTGGACGATTGAGACGCTGATCGTCGCGCTGCTGTTTGTCGCCGACCATGCGGTAAGCGCTTGGGGCGTGAAGCGGTACGGCGGCTCGCGCGCCTCGATTATCGGCAGCACGATCGGCATTATCGCCGGGCCGTTCGTCATCCCGGCCTTCGGCCTGATCCTCGGGCCGCTGCTCGGAGCCGTGATCGGCGAGCTGTTCGCCGGTTCGGACGTAAATACGTCGCTGAAGGCGGGGCTCGGCGCGGTCGTCGGCCTGTTTACGAGCACGGTCGTCAAGTTTATTTTGCAGCTGGTCATGATTATCGTATTTTTCATTTGGATATAAAACGGGAGGCTGAACCAAACATGATCAAAGTGACGGTATGGAACGAATTTTTGCACGAGAAGCAGCACGAGGAAGTACGCAAGGTGTATCCGGACGGCATCCATAAAGCGATTGCGGACGGCATCGGGACGGACGGCTTCCAGGTGAAGACGGCGACGCTGGATCAGCCGGAGCATGGCTTGACGGACGAGGTGCTGGCGGCGACGGACGTGCTGGTCTGGTGGGGACACATGGGTCACCATCTGGTCGACGACGCGATCGTCGAACGCGTACATGCGCGCGTAATGGAAGGGATGGGTCTGATCGTGCTCCATTCGGGCCATTTCTCGAAAATTTTCAAAAAGCTCATGGGCACCGGCTGCGACCTGAAATGGCGCGAGGCGAACGAGAAAGAGCGCATTTGGACCGTCAATCCGGCGCATCCGATCGCGTCCGGCCTGCCGGAATATTTCGAGCTGCCGCACGAGGAAATGTACGGAGAGCATTTCGACATTCCCGCGCCGGACGAGCTCGTGTTCATCAGCTGGTTCGAGGGCGGAGAAGTGTTCCGCTCGGGCTGCACGTTCCATCGCGGCCAGGGGAAAATCTTCTATTTCCGTCCGGGCCACGAGACGTTCCCGACCTATTACGACGAGAACGTTCGCAAGGTCATCCGCAACGGGGTTCGCTGGGCGGCGCCGTCGGGCGCGGCGAAGCCGGTGCGCGGCAACCATAAGCCGCTGGAGGAAATCCGGTCCTAATCCATGTTTTTTCACGTTGGGAGATTTTGAAAGGCTATGGTAAAAAAAGACTCCTTAATCAAAGGCACGCTTATTTTGGCGGCTGCGGCGCTGGTAGCCCGGTTTCTCGGGCTGTTCCAGCGCATTCCGCTCGATTATATGATGGGAAAAGCGGGCGGCTCCTATTACGGGGAAGCCAACAACATTTATTTGATGCTGCTGATCGTGGCGACGGGCGGTATTCCAAGCGCGATCAGCAAAATGATTTCGGAGCGGTATGCGACGAACCGCTTCGCCGAAGCCCGGCGCATATACCGGGCCGCGATCTGGTTCGGTATTCTGACGGGCGTCCTATCGGCTGTCCTGCTGTATGTGCTGGCTCCGTTTATCTCAACGCATATCTTCCTCGACAAGGATGCGAGCTCCTCGATCCGGGCAATCGCACCGGCGCTGCTGCTGTTTCCGCTTATTGCGATGATGCGGGGCTATTTCCAGGGGCGTCAAATGATGGCGGCAGGCGGCATGTCGCAAATCGTCGAGCAGATTCTGCGCGTGCTGACGGCGACCGGCCTGGCGCTCGTGGTCTTGTCGTGGGGCTGGGGCGACCGCTGGATCGCCGCCGCCGCCATGTTCGGCAGCGTGTTCGGCAGCGTGGGCGCTTTTGCGATTATGCTCATTAATGCAAGGAAGCTGCGCCGGTTGGATAAAGCCGAGGCGGCTTCCCGATATGCGGAGGACCGGAGCGATCCGGCTGCGGCAAAAGCGCCTTTCATGGCGATTTACAAAGATATTTTCAAAATTTCGGTTCCGATCGTCATCGCATCCATGACCGTGCAATTCATTTATAATTTCGATACGATGTTTTTCCATCGGTTAACCGATTCGTTTTACGGCGGCTTGGATCGCTCTCAAGCGATTCTGGACGCTTTCTCCATTAAAGCGCAGGCGATGTCCGGCATCCCGCCGATTCTGGCCATTGCGCTCAGCACGTCGATCATTCCGGTCATTTCGTCGGCCTATTCCGTCCGTAATATGAAGGAAGTGGAACGGCAGACGTCGCTCGTCATGCGCATCGTCGTCTTTACCGGCGTGCCGGTTGCGCTGATGATGACCGTCGCTTCGGTTTCGATCACCGGGTTCCTGTTCCCGAACACATACGGCAGCGGAGCGGTTGCCGCCCTGACGGCGGGAACGATATTCCAAATTACGATGATGACCAGCAGCTCGGTGCTGTTCGGGATGGGCAAGCCTCGCCGGCCGATGATGCATACGTTCGCCGGGATCGGCGTCAAGGTCATTGCCAGCCTGATCCTGTCGCCGCTGCTTGGAGTTTACGGCCTGATCCTGTCTTCGACGCTCTGTTTCCTGACGATCGCGACCTTGAATTTGCGGGCGATCCGGCAGGAGGTGCCGCTGTCGGTGCTGGGCTCCCGCTGGGGAGGCTATTTGGCGACGATCGCCGTTGCCTCCGCTGCCGGCTGGCTCGTCGATATGGGTTTCCGGTCGATGCTGGGCGGATTGCCGGCGAAGCTGATGTACCTGGTTTCGGCATCGGCGGCGGGGCTCGTATCCTTCGCGCTCTACATGCTGCTGCTGACGCTGCTGCGGGTCGTGACCGCCGAAGACGTACGCCAGTTTCCGGGTCCGCTGCGCAAGCTGATGAGCCCGATAATCCGCATAACGGCGCGGCATGCGGCCAATTCGAACGGCTGAAACTTTTCATTCCCAATATCCCTGTCCCATGGTAAAATAGGCATTAGTCTTTTTACCCATGGGAGGGGATTTTTTACTGTGTTGAGAGAATGGTCGAGGCGTTACAAAATGATTTTTGCGGCCATGCTTGCCGTCCTGCTGGTCGTGCTTGCCGGCTGTCAGGCGCTCGGCGGGGTCGATTTGAACCAAATGCTGAAGCAGAAGCTGAAGGTAACGTCGGCGGAAAGCAGCCAAACGCTGCAGTTCAAACTGCTCCTTGCCGATAATGCGCTCAGCGGCATGCCGCCCGAGGGGGCGGAAGCGCTGAAGCTGTTATCCGACGTGACGCTGCAGCTGGACGATCTGAAAATTGCCGATACCGGAAGCATGTCGGCAAGCGGCAAAGTGTTATTCGGCGGGAAGTCCGTCGGTTTCGGGGTGAAGGCCGACGGCGAGCTGCTGGAAATCGATCTCGAAGGCGCGCAAAAGCCGTTCGTGCTTCATTTGAACGATTTGGCGCAGCTCGAAGGCGTCGATCCGTCGATGCTGCCGGCTCAGAGCTCGGCAGATCGGGAGAGCATGATTAAGCTCGGCAAGCAAATCGTCGATATCGTCGGCGGCTATGCCATCGATAATCTGCCGAATCCGGACGGCCTCAAGGTCGAGCCGGGACAGGAAAGCGTACATGGCGAAACCGTATCGGGCGTGCACGTACAGGCACAGCTGACCGGCACGCAGCTGTGGACGTGGTTTAAAACCTACATCGACGCCCTGCTCAGTGATCAGGATGGGCTGGAAACGATGCTGTCGAGTCTGATCGATGCACTCGAAAGCCAGCAAGGCGGGCCGGCCGCCGCAGCCGGGCAAAGTATTTTCGGCTCGCTGCCGGCCGGCGACGAGAAGGCCGATGCGGTCAATAAGACGTCAGACAGCATAACCGGCGCGCTCTTGTCGCTGAAGAACGAGATGACGAAAGCCGAGACGGAGCAGAAGAACACGCTGAACGTTTTCGTCAACGACCAGTCTTATGTGAAAGCCGATCTGTTCGTCGACAGCGGCCTCGATGTCCGCCAAACGACGCTGGATGCCGTCTTCAAGCCCGACTTTACGAAGAGTAAAGACAAATCGATGGCGGATTCGCCTGTGCTCGGGTTTACGCTTCATTCGGAAGGCGAGATCTGGAACGTCAACGGCACGGTTCAGCCGGACGCCCCGTCCGATGCGGGCCCGGTGCTCGATCTGAAAGCTGCGGCCAATATGCAAGGTTATGAGCTGCTGCGCAATTTTAACGCGGATTCGGTCGTTTACGGGCTGCTTCGCAACCAATTCCATATCAGCCGGCAGCAGGTGCTGCTCGCTCCTTATTACAGCGACAACGCGCCGATCGTGACGCCGGCGGGCATTACGATCGTGCCTTTGCGCGAAACCGTCGAGCAGCTGGGTGCCGCTTTGACGAAGGACGCCGCTTCGGGTACGATAACGGTATACGACGACGCGACGGCGACGACGATTGCGGTCAAGGCCGGCAGCAGGACGGCTGTCGTGAACGGAACGGCCCGGAATTGGGCTTTCCCCGCCACGGTCATCCAGGGCGTCACTTATGTATCCGCCCGGGATTTGGCCCATGCGCTGGGAGCGACGCTCCGCTGGGAATCCTTCGGGCCGGACGACCGCATTCTCGTTATCGAGCGCGAGCCGTAAACCGCGCGGGCGACGTGCGGGTTACAATGAAAAGGGGTGCCGCGCAGAATGGAAATGATTCGTACGGAGAAAAGCTTTCGCGAAACGATCGCTTCCGGGCAGCTGACCGTTGCCGTATTTAAGACGACCTGGTGCCCGGACTGCCATTTTATCGAGCCGTTTATGCCGGAAATCGAGACCCGATACGCCGACAAAATCCGGTTCGTGCAAATCGACCGGGACGACCTGCCGGATTTGTGCGCGGAGCTGAACATTCTCGGTATCCCAAGCTTTATTGCATTCCGCGAGGGGCGCGAGATCGTCCGCTTCGTCAGCAAGCTGCGCAAGTCGCGCGAAGAGATCGAGCAGTTTTTGAACCGCGCGCTGGACGTTTCGCAGGCGCTGAAACAGGGCTAAAGCCGCAGCGCGGCTGGCCGCCCGGGTGCCGGGGCAAGGCTCTGTAGCGGCAAGTGCCCGGCGCTGGGGAGAAGGTCCTATACTGGCTACCGCCTGGTGTTGGGGTATTACCCTAGTAAAGGCCACCGCCGGTTCTGGGGTAAGCGTCCGCTGCCGCCGGCGGCCTTTACTTTCCGCAGACGTTTCGGGTTTTTCCCGGACGTTCTGCGGATTTTTTGTGATGCCTGGGGAAGGCTTAACGGGAATAGGGGGCGTCCGTTCACAATACCGACAAGGCGCCGCTGCGGCGGGCGGCTGTTCACATTTTCAACATGGCATTTGTCGATTTTGTTCGATATAATGGGAAAGCCAAGAGACGCTAAGCGCTCGGCATTTCTTTTGGAAGCAAGGTGATGGACATGAATGAGGGCCGGTATCGCGTGCTCGCCGTTGTGACATGCATCGGGATGCTGCTTGTGCTGCTTGCCGGCGCGCTCGTGACGAATACGGGGTCGGGGCGCGGCTGCGGCGACGATTGGCCGCTGTGCAACGGCAAATTCATTCCGGCATATACCGTGGAATCCTTAATCGAATATTCCCACCGGCTGATCAGCGGAGCGGTGGGCCTGCTCGTTCTGGCATCCTTTATCGCTACCCTGGTGCTCTACCGGAAGCATCGCGAGCCGGTGTTTTACGCTTCCGGCGCGGGCGTTTTTACGATCGTGCAGGCTGTGATGGGCGCGCTGGCGGTCGTCTGGCCGCAATCGTCGTCGGTGCTCGCGCTCCATTTCGGCTTCTCCATCCTGGCGTTCGCCTTTACGCTGCTGCTCGTCCTGTGGGCGTTGCGGCTGAAGAGGGGCGAAGCGTCGATGCGCATCGAACCGCGGCTGCCCCGCTCCATTTACGGACTTTCGCTGGCGGCGCTTGTGTTCAGCTATGTCGTGATCTATTTGGGCGCTTTCGTCCGGCATACGCAGTCCTACGGCGGCTGTCTGGGATGGCCTTTATGCAACGGCAAATGGATTCCCGCATGGGAGGGAGCCACCCGGATCGTTTTTACGCACCGTCTCGGGGCGGCGGCATTATTTCTGCTCATCCTGTGGCTGCTGATCGTTATTGTCCGCACCGACCGGGTCGACAGGGGAATCAGGCGGTCGGGAAAGGCGGCGTTTATCCTCGTCTGCTGTCAGGTGCTGAGCGGGGCGCTGCTGACGTATACGCTGACCGACACCGACTGGTTTATTTTCACCAGCATGCTTCATAACTTGATCGTGGCGGCAATGTTCGGCGTGCTGGCCGATCTGACGATCCGATCCTGGAAATGGTCCGAAAGGCGGGAAGGTTCATGAGTTTTGCCGATTTACGCGCTTGGATCGAAGCGCTGCGGCGCGAAGGCGATCTGGCCGTGATCGACGCGGAGGTCGATCCTTACCTCGAATTGGCCGAAATTCATCGGCGGGTCATCGACGAAGGCGGGCCGGCGCTGCTGTTCACGAACGTAAAAGGCAGTCCGTTTCCCGTCGTTACGAATTTGTTCGGGACGATCCGCCGGGTCGATCTGGCGTTCGGACCGCGGCCGGAAGCGTTCATGAAGCGGCTGATCGGGGCGCTCGACCGCATCCTGCCTCCAACGCCGCGGGCGCTGTGGGGAGAGCGTTCGCTGCTGTGGGATGCGCTGAAAGTAGGGCTAAAGCAAGTACCGGCGTCCTCGGCGCCGGTACTTGGTGTTTGCAGGCGGGAACAGCCGCTGAAGGGGCTGCCCGCGCTGACGAGCTGGCAGCTTGACGGCGGGCCGTTCATTACGCTGCCGCTTGTTTATACGGAGCATCCTATGCATCCGAAGGAGCATAACCTAGGCATGTACCGGATGCAGATTTTCGACGAATCGACGACCGGCATGCATTGGCAGATCCATAAAGGCGGCGGCTTCCATTATTTCGAAGCGGAGAAGCGGGGTGAGGCTCTGCCGGTTTCGGTGTTTCTCGGCGGACCGCCGGCGCTCGTCGCCTCGGCGATCGCGCCGGTTCCCGAGCATTTGCCCGAGCTGCTGCTCGCTTCGTTCATTCTCGGGGACAAGCTCCCGCTCGTGCAGGATCCGCACGGCCCGCACCGGATACCGGCTGGGGCCGAATTCGTCATCGGCGGCAGCGTACCGCCGCATGTCCGCCGGCCGGAAGGCCCATTTGGCGACCATTACGGCTATTACTCGTGGACGCACGATTTTCCGGTCTTTCAGGTCAGCCATCTGTGGCACCGCAAAGACGCGATTTATCCGGCGACGGTTGTCGGCAAGCCGCGCCAGGAAGACTATTATTTGGGGGACTTCCTGCAGCGTCTGCTGTCGCCCGCCTTCCCGAAGGTGATGCCGGGCGTCTCGGATTTGTGGACGTATGCCGAAACCGGCTTCCACGCGCTTGCCGCCGCCGTCGTTCGGGAAAGCTATTCCCGTGAGGCGATCGGCACCGCTTTCCGCATTTTGGGAGAAGGGCAGCTGACGCTGACCAAGTTCCTGATGCTGACGGACCGGCCGCTCGATCTGGCGGACTTCGGCGGTCTGCTCGAGACGGTGCTCGCCCGCTTCAAGCCGGAGACGGATCTGCTCGTCATCGACAAGACGTCGCACGATACGCTCGATTACACCGGCGGCCGGCTGAACCACGGCAGCAAGGCGGTTATGCTCGGCGTCGGCGAGCCGGTCCGCGAGCTGCCGGCCGTCTACGACGAAGGGCCGATCCCTGAAATTACCGCCGCCGAGGTGTACTGCCGCGGCTGCCTCGTCGTATCCGGCGCTTCGTATGCGGAGGAGCCGGAGCTGGCGGAGCGCCTGCTCGCCCGGCTCCGTCAACGGGAGACGCACTGGCCGCTTGTCGTTCTGGCCGACGACGCGGCGGTCGCCCGCGGGCAAACTTCTTTTCTGTGGACGGTATTCACCCGGTTCAACCCGGCCGACGATATATATGCAAAGACGCATTTGAGCCGTCATCATATCGGGTACGAGCTGCCGATCGTCATCGATGCGCGGATGAAGCCGGGCTACCCGGACGAGCTGATTCCGCAGGACGATATCGTCAAGCTCGTCGACCGCAGATGGAAGGCCTATTTTAACGTCTGAGGGGGTCTAGGAATGCTGCGCATGCTGTTTGGGGAACCGCCGGGGAAGCCGGAAGGCAAATGGGGCGAGACGGTGGAGAAGATGAAACAGTTTGCGGCAATGCTTCACGATCGGATCGTGCAGGGGGACGACAAGGACCATCGGCTGCGCAAAGCAGAGATCTATACCCTCGGCCTGATCGCGTCGCTGGATGAGCTGGAGCAGAGCCGTTACGCGGCGCAGAGGTTTGCCGGGCGGATCGCCTCCGCCACGATCGAGGAGATGACGCCGGAAGAGACGCTCGACTATAAACGATACGTGTATTTCGACAAAAACGCGTTTATCCGGTTGTTTGCCGTGCTCGACAAGCTCGGAACACTGCTGAACGTCTTTCTCGGGCTGGGCACCGAACGGATTAAAGTGCATTTTTCCTATTTCACGGTCATTCGCACGATGCGTCAGCGCGGCGCCCATCCCGAGCTGTCGAAAGCGTTGAACGAGTTGAAAGAAGGCTTCTCCGAGCCGATGGGCCGTCTGCGAAAACGGCGGAACACCGAAATCCATTATATGAATCCGGAGATGCAGGACGATCTGGCGCAGAACGATCAGGCTTACGGCGAACAGCATCGTCTCGAAAATTTGCAGGAGCTTCAGGATGACTTGTCGAAAGGGTTAGAGATGGTTCTCGATTCGCTGCGTATTTCGTTCGACTACACCGGCCGGCTGCTGAGGAAAAGGACGAAGTAGCATCAACTCTGAGGAGTGTGCCAATGGAGCTGAAAGGGAAAACCGCTTTAATCACCGGCAGCGCCAAGGGGCTCGGCAAAATGACCGCACTGGCGCTGGCGGGCATGGGGTGCGATATTATCCTCAACTATGTGAGGAGCGCGGACGAGGCGAGGCTGCTTGCGGCCCGGATCGAGCGGATGGGCGTGCGGGCGACGGCCTTCCAGGCCGATATCGCCGTGCGCGAAGACGTGGACCGGCTTGCCGCGGAAGCGCAGGCGTGGGCCGGAGACGGCGTCGTCGACATCCTGATCAACAACGCCGGCCCGTTCATCCGCGAACGGAGGCTGTTCGCCGAATATGCCGAAGAGGATTTGATCGGGCTGGTGAACGGCAACCTGCTCGGCGTTATGCTGCTTGACCATAAGCTGATTCAGGGGATGCGCCGGCGCCGCTGGGGACGGATCATTCATTTCGGCTTCGGCCATGCGGGCGAAGGCCGCGCCTGGCCGCACCGCGCCGTTTATGCGACGGCCAAAACCGGGCTCGTTTCCTTTACGAAAACGCTTGCCGTCGAGGAAGCGGGCAACGGCATCACGGTACATATGGTTTGTCCGGGCGATATTCGGGGCATGAATAAGGAGCGCACGATCGCCGAGGTGACGGGCGAACGCGATGCGGAAGCGCCGCGCGGCCGCCCGGGCAGCGGCGAAGATATCGCGCGGGTAATCGCATTTCTGTGCCTGCCGCAGTCGGATTATTTGACCGGCAATATCGTCGACGTCACGGGCGGCTTCGACCCGATCAAAACGACGATCTGACCGGAGAAACAGAAAAAGAGTCTTGCCGAATCCTTTCGGCAAGACTCTTATGGTAAGCCGGGAAAATCCGGCTTAGAACACTTGTACAACTTCTTCAATGCCTTCGACTTCTTCGAGCAGGGCGCGCTCGATCCCCGCTTTCAGCGTGATTGTCGAGCTCGGGCAGCTGCCGCATGCGCCCATCAGGCGCAGCTTCACGATGCCATCCTCCACGTCGACGAGTTCAACGTCGCCGCCGTCGCGCTGTAGAAACGGGCGAAGCTTATCCAGGACATCAAGTACTTCGTCGTACATCGTGCTTTGTGCATTCTCGCTCATTGCAATCCACTCCTTTCTATCCTATTATAGTACAAAGCGAAGCAATTGAAAATGGATATCATTACGATTAGGGAGAAATGACCATGCTGAAACCGATCATTGAATTTTGCGCCAGCAATATGCACCACGGCACCGATCGCGTCATGAAGCGGCTTGAGCAGGATCCCGAGCTCGAAGTGATCGAATACGGCTGTTTGGGCAACTGCGGCGAATGTTATTTGTTCCCGTTCGGAATGGTGGGCGGCGAAATCGTTGCCGCTCCGACGGCCGACGAGCTGTACGACCGCATTATGGAAGCGGTCGAGGAACAGCAGGAGGAACGCGAAGCGCTCGACCGTCTTATTGATGACATGTAGACGTTAGAGCGGCTTCTCCGGGTTCCGTCATCAGCCGGAATGACGCTTCGATCTCCAAAGCACGCCGCTTTTCAAAATACGCGGCACGCGTCCCATAATCGGGGTGCGTCCCATCAAACCGAAGCCGGCTTTTTTGCCGAGCGAACCGAGAACGCCCTTGAGCTTGATTTTCGGCAGATGGGGCGTTTCGTTATGCCAAATGGAATGCATGACATGCGCGACCTGCTTGCCCTGCGCCTCCGCGGCCTGCGCGCTCGGCGAGAACGACATGGATGCGCAGTCTCCGACGACAAACACTTCGGTATGATTCGGCAGCTGGTGAAACTCGTTAATGATCAGCCGCCCTTGATGATCCTTGGGCAATTTCATCCGCTGCACGATGCCGACGGGCTGAATGCCCGCCGTCCAGACGGTGACATCGGTCCGGATCGGAATGGGATTGTTCGTGTCGTGGAGCAAGCCTTCCTCAAGCTTGTGAAGGGCGACGCGCCCGCGCATTTCAACCTCGTGCTCGTTAAACCATGACGAGACGTAATGCTGCAGCCTTCCCGGGAACGCCGACAAAATGCTCGGACCGCGGTCGAGAATGCGGAGGTTCAGGTCGGGACGCGCTTCGCGCAGCTCGGCCGCCACTTCGACGCCGCTCAGGCCTCCGCCGACGATCGTCACTTGACCGTACGGCTTGACATCCCCCAATGCCTGATACGCTTTCCGCGACGACGAGAAGGTCTGGATGCTGTGGGAATACAGCTCGGCCCCCTCGATGCCGTGATAGTTGTCCGTACAGCCGAGCGCGATGACGAGCCAATCGTAATCGAGCGGCTCTTGTCCGGCCATAATCACCTGCTTGCCGTGCAGATCGATATCCGTAACCTCGCCATAGGTCACAATCAGACGAGGGTCCGACGGAAAGCTGACGCGCAGGTCGATATCGGCCGACGTCCCCGCCACGAGCGAATAATATTCCGTTTTCAGCCCCTGAAAGGGCATGCGGTCGATCAAAACGACGACGACATCTTCCGGCAGATGGTTTTCCAGCAGTTCGTTTGCAACGGTTAATCCGCCGTATCCGCCGCCTAGAATAACAAATCGTTTCATGGGATATCCCAACCTTTGCGCAAAATAACGTTGTGAAGGTTGCTTAACCGGTAGTATGCTCGAATCCTCATAGGTGCATCACCGGCGCAAGCAGCTTAATAATGGCACTTCCTTACTCGTATACGCGGATTTCGTTGTAGAACGTATCGCGTTCGACGGGAATGCGACCGGCGCCTTTGACCAGCCAGATCAAATCTTCCCGCGTAATGCCCTCCGGCGTCAACGCGCCGGCCGCGTGGCTGATCCGCTCCTTCACGATCGTACCGTGGACGTCGGACGCCCCCATCGTGAGCGCAACCTGCGTAAGCTGAGTGCCGATGTTGATGAAATACGCCTTGATATGCCGGAAATTATCCAGCATAAGACGGCTGATGGCGATGGTCTTCAGATCCTCGAACGCGGAATTGCGCCTGCGGATGCCGGCATTCGGGCTGATCGGCTGCATGGACAGCGGAATGAACACCGCGAATCCGTTCGTCTCGTCCTGCAGCTCACGCAGCTGCACCAGATGGTGAATGCGGTCCTCGTGCTTCTCGACCGAGCCGTACAGCATCGTCGTCGGTGTCCGCAAGCCGAGCTTGTGAGCCGTGCGATGTACCTCCAAATATTGCGAGACGTTCGCTTTATCGACCTTCATCTTCTTGCGGTAATCATCGGACAAAATTTCCGCGCCGCCGCCCGTCAAGCTTTCCAGGCCGGCCTCGATCAGCCGCTCGAGCACCTCGCGATAGCTGAGCCCGCTGATGCGCGAGAAAAAGTCGATCTCCGCCGCCGTATAAGCTTTCAGCGTTACGTTCGGGAAACGCTCATGAAGCGCTTGGAGCGAATCGACGTAATATTGGAACGCTACATGCGGGTTATGGCCGCCTACAATGTGAAATTCGCGCACGCCGGGGGTTATGTGCCGCTCGACGTAATCGATCATCTCCGGGCCGGTCAGCGTATAAGCGCCTTCTTCGCCCTGGTCTTTCCGAAAATTGCAAAACGCGCAGTGAGCCTCGCATATATTCGTGAAATAAAGGCTCATCGTTTCGGTAAAATATACCTTACGCCCGTTTTTGCGAAGATTGACCTCATTCGCAAGCTGCCCGATCGTCAGCAGGTCGTCCGATTGATATAAAAAGACGCCGTCCTCGCGGGACAGCCGCCCGCCCGAGCGCACTTTCTCCGCGATCTGCTGCATTTGTTTCTCTTCCGTCTGGATGGCGATATTCATGACGGCTTTCCTCCTCATCGGTGCCGGGCGCGTCAGTCGGTCCGGTTTCACCCTAACTTTGTGAAAAAAGTAACTTGTGCTGCCTGCTTTGTCACCGTTCACGAACAAGAACTGAACTTATTATAAACCTCCCCGGCCGCAAGGGGCAATACAAAAGTCAAAACCCCTGCCCGGAAGGGAGGCGGAGGCCGGTCATCTATTGAGTACGGGCGGGAAGTGGAGTATACTTTACTATATAAAGTGGCATGACCGTTTGACTTATCCGATTTCAAGGAGGGACCGACATGATTACCATCAGCGAAACGGCGAATGAAAAAATAAAAGCCATGCTCGCGGAGGAAGAAACGCCCGACCTGTTCCTGCGCATCGGCGTCAAAGAAGGGGGCTGCAGCGGCTTTTCCTACGGAATGGGCTTTGACGACGAGAAGCATTCGGGAGACGAGGAATTGATGTTCGACGGCCTTAAGGTTGTCGTCGACGGGGACAGCATGAAATATTTGAACGGCCTCGAAATCGACTTCAAAGAATCCGCGATGGGCGGAGGCTTTACGATTCAAAACCCGAACGCGGTCGCGACCTGCGGCTGCGGACAGTCGTTCCGCACGGCGACCGAAGCGGGTAAGCCGAATCCGGAGCAGTGCTGATCGTGGAATGGCAATAAAGCGGGCCGCATACAGATGCGGCCCGCTTTTGTTCTTGATTGCAGCTTATGCTTTGATAAGCGCTTCAAACGCTTTTACCCATTCTTAGATGGTAGGCATCACGTTGCCGCCGCAAACCGGAATAAAGGCGCCGGTTATAAAGCTGGCCAGATCGGAAGCGAGGAACGCGACAACGTTCGCAATTTCCTGATCTGTACCTCGGCGCGCCAGCGGCACGCTCTTCTGATACCCTTCGTTATACTCGCTGTGCGCCAGCCGGTCGCGCTCGCTGATCATCCATCCGGGTGCGACCTGGTTCACGGTGATCTGATGTTCGCCGATTTCCTTCGCAAGCACGCGATACACGCCGTCCATCCCTCGCTTGCCGGCGACATAAGCGGATTGAGTCGGCGCATTCTGCATCGCGCATTCTGTGTTGATGGCGATGACGCGGCCGCCGCGGCGCTCGATCATGGCCGGCACGAATGCTTTGGACAGATGAACCGCCTGCAGAACGCACGATTCGAACTGGCTGACGTAATCCTCGGACGACTGCTCCAGCACGGACGTCCATTTGTACTGGCTGACCGCGTTAGCGACGACGATATCAATCGGGCCTAAAGCGGTGACGGCGGCTTCCTTCATGCGCAGCACCGAATCCAGCTCGCCTACGTTCGCCTGAACCGTAACGGCTTTGACGCCGAGCGCTTCGATTTCGGCGCGAAGCTCCAGCGCTTTTGCTTCATTATGAAAATAGTTGATCGCAATGTTGGCGCCGCATGACGCGAGCGTACGCGCCATGACGCGGCCGAGTTCTCCCGTCGCGCCGGTGATCAGCGCGTTTCTGCCGTGTAAATCAATATTCATATCGTACTCCTTCCCGCAATCCCGTACTTATTCCGAGACGGCAATTTCGCGGATTTCCGCCAGCGTCGCCTCGTCGAGCGTCACGTCGACAGCAGGGAGCACGCCGGTAATGTGGCTCGGCTTGCGAACGCCCACAATTGCGCTCGTAATCGCCGGGTGCGCCAAATCGTAGGCGACGGCAAGCTGCGGCAGCGTAATGTCGAACCGCGCGGCGATTTTTTTCAGCTTCTCCGCACGGTCGACGTTCTTGCGAAGTCCTTCGCCGGTGTGAGCGGCGTTCCGCGAGCGCCAGTCGCCCTCGGAAAACGTCGTGTCGTAGGTGTAGTTGCCGGACAGCAGGCCCGAAGTGAGCGGGCTGTAGGCGACGACGCCGATCCCGTTATCGAGACAGAACGGCAAAATTTCTTTTTCAACGGCCGGTCGAAGAATGGAATACGGCGGCTGCAGCGAATCGACGTGACGCACGGAAAGCGACTTGGTCAGCAGCTCGACGTTGTAGTTGCTGACGCCCACGTACCGGATTTTGCCGTCCTGAACCAGCTTGTCCATCGCACGCATCGTTTCTTCGGCCGGCACCTCCGCGTCGGGCCAGTGCATTTGATACAAATCGATATAATCGGTACCGAGCCGGCGCAGCGAAGCTTCCGCCTCGCGCAAAATCGAGTCGTAGGCGCCGCTGCGGCTCACATTGCCCGCCTCGTCCCAAACCAGACCGCATTTGGTGGCGACGACCACCTTGTCGCGGTCGCCCTTCAGCGCGCGTCCGAGCACTTCCTCCGAATGTCCGAGCCCGTATACCGCCGCCGTATCGAAAAAGGTGACGCCGGCATCAAGCGCGACGCGAACGCTTTCAATGGAAAGCGAATCGTCCTGCTCGCCCCAGGCGCTTGCCCATCCGCCGCCTCCGATTGCCCATGTGCCGAATCCGATAACCGAAATTTCAGGACCGTTTTTTCCCAGCTTGCGCGTTTTCATATTGATTTAATCAGCTCCTGACTTATTTATCGTCGTCCTCATTATAATGGAACGCCGCCGCCGGCGGAAAGAGCTGAAAATAGGGATACCTACTTACTTGGAGTTTACCCGATTGAGCACCGGAAAACGGCTGCATTCAAGCTCCCGTCGCCATTTCTGCCAGTACATCCCTGACCAAGAGCCCGGATGACCGCGGCCAGTACGAAAGCGGATGCTTTCGGCGCCGGCTTAAACGCACCGGTATCCTCATTCTATTAATCTTTTACGAAATCAGGCGGGTAGACGAGGTCATTCATCCAAGAGACAACTGTCTTTCCGGCATATCGTAGATAGTAGGTTGATATGAAAGGGGCAATGAACCGATGGGTGAGGGACAGGGAAGGCAATTGGCAAGCAAATGGGCCAAGACGGAGGCGCTGCTGTCGCATTCGCAAATCGCGCCGCATATTCCGCCGACCCGGATGATGACGCCGGACAATTTGCGGAGCATGCTCCACCGGCACGGGATGGTGGTCGTTAAACCGGTTCGCGGCACGGGAGGAGTCGGCGTCATCAAAGTATCGCGGGACGGTGCCGGCTACAAGCAGACGTATTATTCGAAAACGCGCCGTTTTTCGAGCTTCTCCGGGCTGCTCGGTTCGATCAACGCCATTCGCGGCAAGCGCAAATATTTGATTCAAAAAGGAATCCGTCTCGCGACGATTGGCGGCCGGCCGATCGATTACCGGCTGAAATACGTGAAGCAGCCCGACGGCAGGTGGGCGATTACCGCGCTCGTCGGACGCTTGGCGCGCAAAGGGCTGTTCGTCACCAACTTGTGCAGGGGCGGCTCACTGCTCTCCGGCTCGGAAGGTATTCGCCGCTCGTTCTCAGCCGGCGCGGTGACAGGGAAAAAACGGCAAATGCGCAACCTGGCGAGAATATCGACAAGTGTGCTGGAAAGCCGGTTTCCCGGAATCGGCCAGCTCGGATTCGATTTCGGCATCGACAAAAGCGGGAAAATTTGGATTTTTGAAGTGAACACCCGGCCTCATTAAAGCAATCGGAAAAGAGGCTCATATAATTGGTTGATAGGATGCTAGATTATTATTAAAGTTTTTTATTGCATGAACGGGTTCACAAGCTGTGTATAAGCGTATCCACAATATCCTCATTGATATTCCTGTTTTTTCGACCTTTACCCACAACTTGCTCACACCCTGTCCACATCCGGCTGTGGATAAGCGGAACGCTTGTTCTGCTCCTTGGGGGCATGCTAAGATGGACAAGGAAGAAACAGGAAGGGAGAGAGGACCATGGAGCTGCTGTCTGACGAACTGCTCGTGGACGCATATCATTCGGCCATCCAATACAATTTGGACGCCGACTTCATTAAATTGCTGGCGGCGGAAATGATACGCAGGCAGATCAATCCCGACACGTACCGGAACACCGCTTAGATAAAACTTTGCGCTGCCGATGCGCGTTTCCCGTTAACCGCCTCCTGGACCGGCTGATCCCATTCCGCTATGGAAACTTCGGACAAATTCCCGCAATTCGGACAATATAAAACATGCATGCAGCATTCGGACGCCTTTTCCGTTTCATCCGTCAATGCGTTCGTTTCTTCGTACGGCTGATAGGGAGCGTAGGGACCGAAATAGTCGACCGTGCGCCCGCAATCCGCGGCCGGCCCTGCACATACCTGACAATCGGCGGTGAGCTGCCTGAGCCCGTTACAAATGGGACATAACATAGAAGGGTATCCTCCTTTGCATGATTTCGGACGCTGTACGTCCGATCCGGCAAAGCTTAGGATACCCTCATTTGTTTGAAATTACAGTTTCATGCTGCTGCTGTGGCCGGGTGACAGCTTCGCGCCGGGATCCACATACACCTTGGCATTGTTTACGGCAGTAGGCGCTTCGCCGAAACCGACGGCAATCAGCTTCAGCTTTCCCGGATACGTCGTGATGTCGCCCGCCGCGAATATGCCGGGCACGCTCGTTTCCATGCGGGAATCGACGACGATCGACCCGCCGTCGATCTCGAGCCCCCATTCGGCAATCGGCCCGAGCGACGAGACGAAGCCGAAGTTGACGATGACCGTATCGACGGGAATTGTCTTTGTTTCGTTCGACTTCACTTCCTGCAGGGTGACCTGTTCGATCCGGTCCGAGCCGTGCAGCCCGGTAATTTCGTACGGCGTCAGGACGTCGACGCGCGAGCGGATCAGGTTCTCCACGCTGTGCTCGTGCGCGCGGAATTTGTCCCGGCGGTGGATAAGCGTTACGCTCGCCGCGATCGGCTCCAGCATCAGCGCCCAGTCGACCGCGGAATCGCCGCCTCCGCTGATCAGCACGCGCTGGCCTTTGAACTGATTCAGGTCGCTGACGAAATAATGCAAATTCCGGTTCTCGAACCGGGGAGCCTCCGGCAGCTCCAGACGCCGCGGTTCGAAGGCGCCGACACCTGCGGTCACGATGACCGCTTTGGCGAAATGGACCGTTTTGTCCGTCACGATTTCAAACAGGCGCTCGTCACGCTTGACGACGTCCTTCACTTTCTCCTCCAGGCAAATCTCGGCCTTGAAATGGTCCATCTGCTTTTTCAGCTGATCAACGAGCTCCTGGGCGGTTATCTTCGGAAATCCGGCCACGTCGTAAATATATTTCTCCGGGTAAAGCGCGGCGAGCTGTCCGCCGAGCTGGGGCATGCTTTCGATTAATTTTACCGTAGCCTGGCGCATCCCGCCGTAAAAAGCGGCGAACATGCCGGCCGGGCCACCGCCTATGATCGCAATGTCGACGACGGCTGAAGAATCGGGTTGTTGCAGCACGGTTGGCACCTCCAAAAAGTGGCATTATCATTTGTTCATTATATCGTTTCGACAAGCTATAATGAAACAAGAACTTTGTATGTTGTTCTAAAGAATTTCGTATATTTTACCCTTGAACTTTTAATGAAAAGTTTGTAATATGTGAGGTATTAAGTGAACGAATTTGTCGAATTCGTGTCGGTTAGGCATGCATAGATAACCGGCTTTTTTCACAAATTACAGAGATAGCCTTTAACGCTTTGTGTAGGATTGTGTATTTTTTCACAAAGCGAAAAGAAACAGGAATGGATGGGATTCTGCGATGAGCAACATACCGAAAATCGTCATATTGGGAGCCGGCTACGGCGGCATCCTTACGGCGCTGCGCCTGCAAAAGGAGCTGAACTACAACGAAGCCGACGTCACGCTTGTCAACAAGCATGACTACCATTACATTACGACGCATTTGCATATGCCTGCCGCCGGAACGGACAAGGCGGAGAACGCCCGCGTCAGCATCTCCAAATTAATCGATGAATTCAAGATCGATTTCGTCAAATCGACCGTCGTGCAAATCCGCACGCAGGACAAAAAAGTCATACTCGAAGACGGCACCCTTTCCTACGATTTTCTGGTTATCGGCGTCGGCGGCGAGCCCGAGACGTTCGGCATTCCGGGAATGAACGAATATGCCATGAACATCCGCAGCATCAACTCCGTCCGCCTGATCCGCGAGCATATCGAATATCAATTCGCCCGCTATAAGCGCGAGCCGCACCGCACCGATTACCTCTCGTTCGTTGTCGGCGGCGCAGGCTTCACGGGCATCGAATTCGTCGGCGAGCTGGCCGACCGCGTTCCCGAGCTGTGCCGGCAGTTCGACGTCGATCCGCAGCTGGTCAAAATCTATACGATTGAAGCGGCGCCGACGGCGCTCCCGGGCTTTGATCCCGAGCTTGTGGAATACGCGATGCAGGTGCTCGCGAAGAAAGGCGTTACTTTCCGCATCGGCACGCCGATCAAGGAATGCACGCCGGACGGCGTCATCGTCGGCGACGGCGAAGAAATCCGTGCGGCCACGGTTGTTTGGGCGGCCGGCGTCCGCGGCAGCAGGCTCATCGAAGAAGCGGGCTTTGAGACGATGCGCGGACGGGTCAAGGTCGACGAATTTCTGCGTGCGCCGGGCCATGAGAACATCTATATCGTCGGGGACAACTCGCTCATGTTTAATCCCGAGGGCCGGCCGTACCCGCCGACGGCTCAGATTGCCATGCAGCAGGGCGTCACGTGCGCGCACAATCTGGTCGCCTCGATCCGCAACCAGCCGCTGAAGAAATTCGAGTTCAAGAACAAAGGCACGGTTGCCTCGCTCGGCAAAGGTGAAGCGATCGGCATCGCTTTCGGCAAAAAATATAAAGGCGGATTTGCCGCGATGATCAAAAAAGCGATTGACATCCGTTACTTGTACATTATTGGCGGTATTCCGCTTGTTATACGTAAAGGAAAGTTTCTCTGATGCGCCACTGCAGCGTGCAGGTTCGCGGGCTGCTGACGCGCGAGGAGCTGGACAGATACAATGCGCTGATGGAGGTCGGGTCCTTCCTGGAATCGCAGGGACGGCACGATCTCGCTTATACGGTGCAGAAGGAAGTCGACATTCTGATTCTGCCGGCGATCGAGCGGTTGAAGGAGAAAAGCCGCGAACGCGACCGCCAGACGGAAGCGTACCTGGAAGCCAAGCGGCTGATGGAAGAGGACGACGAGGATTAACGGAACATAAAAAAACGGATGAAGCCCGGCAAGACGCGGCTCCATCCGTTTTTTGCATGACTCTATTCAGAGGCTGAGCATCCGGTGCAGCTTCTCCTCGTCCAGCCGGTTGCCGACGAAGAACTCGCCGAAGTCGCCGAACCGGGCGCTCACTTCATCGAAGCGCATTTCGTAAACGAGCTTCTTGAACTGAAGCGCGTCTTCGGCAAACAGGGTTACGCCCCATTCCCAGTCGTCGAAGCCAACTGAGCCGGTAATGATCTGCTTGATTTTGCCGGCATAGCTGCGCCCGATCATGCCGTGGCTCCGCATCATGGCGCGGCGCTCGTCCATGCCGAGCATATACCAGTTGTCGCCGCCTTGACGGCGCTTGTTCATCGGGTAAAAGCAGATGTGATTCCATTTCGGCAAAATCGGCTTCAGCCGTGCGACGATGTCCGGATTTTGCATCGGGTCCGTTCCGGGCGCCGCCATGTAATTGCTCAGCTCGACGACGCTGACGTACGAGTGGGCCGGGACGGTGAACGAAGCGAACGACGTCTTGTTGAAAGCCGTCTCGAGTTCGTTCAGTTCTTCCAGCGTCTCGCGCAAATGCATAAAGACAAAATCGGCTTTTTGGCCGACGATCGCGTAAAAAGCGGTGCTGCCGGTTTTCGCTTCTTCGGCGGCTTGGTACTGCTTCAGCAGCGCCTCAAGCTCGTCCGATGCGGCGCGGCGCACATGCTCGTCCGCGCGCTTCCAGGCGTTCCAGTCGATCGAGCGGAAATCGTGCAGGGCGTACCAGCCCTCCAGCGTTTGAGCCGCTTCACTCATGGGTCATCTCTCCCGTCGCGTAAGTGTCCTTCCCATTGTATCGTAACGCCGCTACGAGGCGCAAATGGCGGACTTGTGACAAACGGGCCGCATCAATTGACTTCCCTGGGGGGTTCCACTAAACTAAATCGTAGCGAAAATCCGCCTTTCTGAAGGCGGCAGCCGGCAATTCAACGTTAAGGGGACAACGAATACCATGCTTCAGCTCATTATTGCGACGATTCTGTTTTTCGTCATGATGTTCGGGATCGGGTTTATATTGAACATGCTGCTGAAGACGACCTGGTTTCCCATTTATTTGTATGTCATCGTGTTGATTCCGATTTTCATCTGGCAGACGTGGGATCATTCGAAGACGATCATCGGCAATTTCACCGCATTCACCATTGTCGATATCGTGCCGGCGATCGGCGCTTTGATCGGCGCTTATATCAGCGGATCGGCCATTCGCGCGCTGCGGCGCGGCGGTTACAAAATGTTCTAATGATGATTCGCACGGCGGCAGGGCCATACTAAGGATATTCGTCAGCCAAATTTGACAGATCCGAGGTGTTGAGCCTTGCCTTTTTTTCAAATCGGGGATACGGCCGTCCATGTTCATGAGCAGGGGGACCGCGGAACGCCGGTGCTGTGCGTTCATCCGCCATGCATCAGCAGCAGGCTGTTCACGTATGTGAGGACGGAGCTGGCGGATACCCGCCGCGTCATCACGTTCGATGCACGCGGCCACGGGCACAGTGAAGCGGGAACCGCGCGGCTCACACTGCCGCTGCTGGCTGAAGACATGCGGCGCATATTGGATTGGAGCGGAGCGAAGCAGGCGTATTTGTGCGCCTACGGCCCGGCATCGCTTCCGGCGCTTCAGGCGCTGCTGGCTTATCCGGACCGTTTCTGCGGAGGGATTCTGATTTCCGGAGCGGCCGCTTATACGGATATCGTCAGCCGTTCGAAGCTGCAGGCCGCTTACGTTTCCAGCCTGCTGAAAGCGAGGGAGCTGGTTGCGCTGCAAGCGGCCTGGCAGGAAGCGGACAATCGGACGGCGTTCCAAGCGCTGCAAGAGGAAGCGAAACAGGGCAGCGCCGTCCGCTGGAAGGAATATGTGTCGGCTTGTCTCGACACTTCGTTCGCCCGCGAGCTCGGCCGGATCAGGCAGCCGATGCTGGTCATTTACGGGACGGCGGATATGCGCGGCGCCATGTACGCCCGTGAGCTGCACCGCGCACTGCCGGACAGCGAGCTGTACGGCGTGCTGAAGGCCGGCCGCCATCTGCTTATGAAGGAGCCGGCGCGGACGGCGTTCGTCATCCGGCAGTGGATCGACAAGCAGGAGCGTCCGGAGGTTGCGGATACGTTTGAAGAACGCGAGGAGCTGCTGAAGCAAATCGCCGGACAAGGCGTGACGGCCGGTCTCGAAGAGGAAGGGCCGGGCGTGCGTCAGCCCTGAAGCAGAATCCCCCCGAAAGAAAATTCGGGGGGATTTCTTTTTTTTCGCGCCTCAAATCCGGGCCTTTTTTATGATAGAATAGGAGGACAGTCTAAGGGATGGAGCGGTAAAGCACGATGCGGATCGGAAACTTGCATCAATTTACGGAGCATCACCGGTATTACGTTTTTCGCGATTTTTCGCTGAGCGCGGTCGACCGGAAAATGCTCGGTATCATCTATCAGCCGATGATCGGCGCATTCGCCGCCGCGCTGTACGAGCTGCTGTTCCAGCAGGTGGCTGACGATAGGATCGGCTATTCCCGGCTTGAGCCGCAGCGGAAGCTTCTGCTCGGACTCGGGCTGGAGATGAACGAGCAGGGCCGCCAGGGGCTGGCCGAGCAGGCGTCGCGGCTGGAGGCGGTCGGACTGCTGCAGGTTTCGCGGCTCGGCGTCCCGGATCACGACGATTTCATATACGAATACGAGCTGGCAAAACCGCTGGCGCCCGACGAGTTTTTCCGGACGCCGCATTTGACGCTGCTGCTGCGCGACAAGGTGGGCAAATATGCGGTCATCGCGCTGCGCGAATCGTTCTACGAGAAGGAAGCGGACGAGTTGGCCGGCACGGAGCTGATGCGGGAAAACATTTCCGTGCCGTTCTATGAGCTGTTCCGGCTGAACGCGCAGTCGGTCGACCGGGAGCTCGAGCAGGCGCTCACCGAGGTGGCGCCGTCGCGTCAGCCGGCGGCAGCCAGAGGCTCGTCCGAAACGGCGGGTATCCGGTATGCCGACATCATCATGCGCTTTCCGCGCAATGCGTCGAACCGGCGGCATGTCGAGGGACTGCGAGGCGACGAGGAGCGGCTGGCCGAGCTGAACTACATCGCGTACAAATACGGGCTGACCGTGGTCGATCTGTGCCGGCTGCTGGACGAGGACGAAGCGTTTAACGCCCGCGGCGAGCTGATGCTGGACGAGCTTCAGCTTCGGGCGAACGAGCTTTTCCGCCAGGGACGGAAGCGGGAGGGGGACCGGCAGCGGCTTCTCGGCCGCAGCGGCGCCGCGGACACGGAGCCGGAACCGGCGGACGGCGGCGCCGCAGCGGACGATGTGCCCGAGGAAGCGGCGGTGCAGGCCGAATTTTACTTGGACGTTCCCGCGCAGCTCGCGGACCGATGCGACATTCACCAGTACAATATGCTGATGCGCAACGAACCGCATACGCGGTTTATTACCCGCTTTTTCCCGGGAGCGGTGCCGGAATGGATCATGCGCGTGTTTGAGGTGGTCGACCTCAATTACCGGCTGGACGGCGCGGTTATTAATGTCCTTATTCATTACGTACTCGGCATTAACGACGCCCAGCGGGTGACGAAAACCTACATAGACGCCGTCGCGTCCAATATGCTCGTGAAACGGATCGATACGTTTGAGAAGGCGGTCCGTTACGTCCGGGAGCAGGTCAGGCTCGAGGCGGACAAGGAGCGGCGGAGCGAGAACGGCGGAGCAGCCGGCGGCGCAGGCAGCCGCGGCGCCGCAGCGGGGAGCGGCAGAGGGCGCAGAAGCGCGGCGAAGCCGCCGATCTCCATTATCCAGGACGCGCCGGGCGCGGCGGTGTCGCCGGAGAAGCTGGAGGAGCTGCGGAAGCTGGCGCGCAAACTGGACGGTAAATCTTAGGAGGTGAACGGATATGGCCATGGAATCGCTTGGCGAACTGCTGCAGCGTTGGCCGGGCGGCAGCGAAGCGGTGCGCCGGGCCGACAGTCTGATGAAGGAGCTGCTGGCGGAGCCGCTTGTGCAGAAGCTGCGCGGCAAGCATCCGGAGCTGGACGAGGCGACCGTTCGGCTTCATTTGAACCGGGTATACCAATACGTGAAGGAGTACCGCAACTGCTCGAATTGCCCGGGACTTGGCAGCTGCCCGAACGATTTTGAAGGCCACTATACGCTGCTTTCATGCGATAAGACGGGCGGGACGGTCCAGCTGACCGACCGGAAGGTGCCGTGCAAGAAGCTCCTTGCGCGCCGGTCGGAAGAGCAGATCCGCAGCCGCGTCCGCAGCTTCTATATCGACGACCGGGCGCTGTCGCAGGGCTATTCGGCCGACGAGATTTTAACGAAGGATACGGAACGGATCGGAGCGGTCGGCAGGGTGCTGGAATATATCGACCGCACGAAGGAACACGGGCTGGGGCGGGAAGGACTGTATCTGGCCGGCAGCTTCGGCACGGGCAAGACGTTCCTGATGTGCTATATGCTTTATGAGCTGGCGAAATCCGGTTACACGGGCGCGATCGTTTATATGCCGGAGTTCGTCGAGGATTTGAAATCGCTGATGCTCGAGCCCGGCAAGCTGAAGGAAACGGTCGACATGATGAAGGAGACGGACCTGCTCATATTCGACGATATCGGAGCCGAGAACCTGAATCCGTGGGTTCGCGACCACGTGATGGGCTCGATTCTCAACTACCGGATGAACCGCAAGCCGACCTTCTATACGTCCAATTACGATTTGGACGCGCTGGAGCGGCATTTCAGCTTTACGAGCAAGGACGGGGACGAGCTTCACAAAGGGCAGCGGATTATGGACCGGATTCGCCCGTACGTCGAGACGGTTTACGTGTCGGGGTACAACAAACGCGGCCAGCGCTAAACGTGATAAAGACCGGGAGCACGCTGCTTCCCGGTCTTTGTTTATTTCGGCTGGATTTCTGCCGGACTTGGCCGGCCGGCAACCGGCAAGTAAAAAGGCCCCGCGCGAGGAGATTCGCTGCGAAGCCTTGGAATTACGAGATCGCGAACTTAATGATCACCGCGATGGCGAACACAACGAACAGAAAGCCGAAAAAGACGCTGAAGCCCATAAATACGTCGCCAAAATCGTCTCGCGGTTCTTCGTTTACGTGTTCACGAGGGTCTCTAACATTTTCCATTTTCAACTTCCTCCTCGAAGACAAAAATTGCTTCTCCTAGTATACCCAGAATTCCGAAACGTTGTAAAGCTTCGCGCGTGACAATTGTGAGGCGATTTTGCAAACAATCGGAGCGGCCTGCGCAGGGCGCTCCCGCTATCCGTTTTCCCGCTTCGCTGTGCTACAATAAGGAGAGCGCAGCATGGAGGAGGAGTTAGTCGGATGGAAGAAGTAAAGTCCGGGCGAAAATCCGCAGCCGAACGGATTCGCAGCAAGCTGGCGCTGCTGCCGGATAAGCCGGGCTGCTATTTGATGAAAAACGGCGAAGGCACGATCATTTACGTCGGCAAGGCGAAGGTGCTGAAAAATCGCGTACGCTCGTATTTCATCGGCAGCCATGCGGGCAAAACGCAGCGGCTCGTATCGGAAATACGCGATTTCGAATATATCGTTACGGCCAGCAACATGGAAGCGCTCATCCTCGAGTGCAACCTGATCAAGCAGTACCACCCGCGCTACAACGTGCTGCTGAAGGACGACAAGTCGTTCCCTTACATTAAAATAACGGGCGAGCGTCATCCGAAGCTGGAGGTAACGCGCCGGATCGTTAAGGACAAGGGAAAATATTTCGGCCCTTATCCGAACGCCTACGCGGCGCAGGAGACGAAGAAGCTGCTGGACCGCCTGTATCCGCTGCGCAAATGCAACACGCTGCCCGATAAGGTGTGTCTCTATTATCATTTGGGCCAATGCGTCGCCCCGTGTGAATTCGAGGTCGAGCAGGAGACGTATGATACGATGGTTCAGGAAATCGTCCGCTTTCTGAACGGCGGACACGACGAGGTGCGCAAAACGCTGAAGGCACGTATGGAAACGGCGGCAGAGGCGCTTGAATTCGAGCGGGCGAAGGAATTCCGCGACCAGCTGAATGCGATCGACGCGGTGATGGAGAAGCAGAAAATAACGATCAACGACGCGATGGACCGCGACGTGTTCGGTTACGCGACGGAAAAAGGCTGGATGTGCGTCCAGATCATGTATATGCGTCAGGGGAAGCTGATCGAGCGAAGAGCGACGACCTTCCCTTATTACGGCGAAGCGTACGACGATTTCGTCACGTTCGTGACGCAGTATTACAGCGACAATCCGGCGCTGCCGAAGGAGATTCTGCTTCCTGCTCCGTTGCAGGAGGCGGACGAAGCTCCGCCTGTCGCGGGCGGCGATGAAGACGCGGGACCCGCCCCGGGAACGGCCGGCGATGAGGTTCGCTCGTCGATGCAAAGCTGGCTGAAGGTCAAGATTTTCATGCCGCAGCGGGGCCGGAAACGGGACGTGGTGAAAATGGCGGCGGACAACGCGGCGGTCACGCTCGACGAGAAGTTCCGTCTGCTCGAGCGGGACGAGGACCGGACGCTGAAGGCGTCCCAAGGCTTGGCCGAGGCGATCGGCCTGCCGGAGGTGCGGCGCATCGAAGCGTTCGACAACTCCAATATCCAAGGAGCGAGCCCGGTATCGGCGATGGTCGTGTTTGCGGACGGTAAACCGGACAAGAAGGAATACCGCAAATATAAAGTGCGCACGGTGCAGGGGCCGGACGATTACGAAACGATGCGCGAGGTGATCCGCCGCCGTTATGAGCGAGTGCTGAAGGAAGGGCTGCAGCAGCCGGACCTCATCATCGTGGACGGCGGCAAGGGGCAGATTTCCGCCGCGCTGGACGTGCTTGAGAACGAGCTCGGCCTGAACGTGCCGGTCTGCGGACTGGTCAAGGACAACAAGCACAAGACCGCGCAGCTGATGGCGGGCGATACGATGGAAATCATTCCGCTCGCGCGCGACAGTCAGCCGTTTTATTTGCTGCAGCGCATTCAGGACGAGGTGCACCGATTCGCGATCTCGTTTCACCGCGAGCAGCGCGCCAAATCGATGGTCGCCTCGCGGCTCGACGCCATCCCCGGCATCGGCGAGAAGCGGCGCAAGGCGCTGCTGAAGCATTTCGGCTCGCTTAAAAAAATTAAAGAGGCCTCCGTCGAAGACTTCCGGCCTCTGTCCATCGGCGAGAAGCTCGCCGTTCAAATTATCGAAGCGCTGCGCGAAGAGCCATAAGCTCTGCGGCCGGACCGTTCGACGCCGCTCTGGCGGCGCCGGGCGATAAAGGGCCGCAGGCCCTGCAGCCGAGCCGTCATGCGGTACGGTACC
Source organism: Paenibacillus humicola (assembly GCF_028826105.1). Classification (NCBI taxonomy): domain Bacteria; kingdom Bacillati; phylum Bacillota; class Bacilli; order Caryophanales; family Paenibacillaceae; genus Paenibacillus; species Paenibacillus humicola. Next base: position 4,284,292 of record NZ_JAQGPL010000001.1, on the reverse strand, counting down.
TCCAGCGGGCGAAGCGGGCGATGACCCAAGCGATAACAGCCGGCAGTACGGCATAAACGGCGCCCATGACGATATTGCCGGCCCCGCCGAGGAAAATGAGCGACACCGCCATCATGACACTGTCCATGACGGCGTGAGCGAACAGGACCGTCATAAAGCCGTAGCGGAGCATTAATCCGCTCAGTATGAGACCGATAATTGTGAGCTCGATCAGCCTGGTCGTCGACGGGAATATCGGGTACGTGACGTGCCCGAGCGCCCAGATGACGGTCGGAATGAGCGCGGCGACAAACGTATTCTTGAACCATTTGCGCAGCAGGGCGATGCCGAACAGCCGGTAAACCGCCTCCTCGGATATGGCCGCGCACCACGCCAGCAGCGGGAACAGCCAGGGATAGGCGAAATTGTACGGCGACTGCGTCACGTCGGTCGTCGACCAGGCGCCGGTCGCGTTCATCAGGACGATGAAAATGATCGTCTGCAGGCCGAGCAGCATGAACGCAAACAAATAGCCGAGCTTCATGCTGGACCATACATGTCCGGCGTACCCGGGCGCGGCCGCTCTCGGCCATAGGCTGCGTCCCATCGACCGCCACAAGCCGTCCCCGGCTACAAGCGAGAAATAGGCCGCCAGCGCCATTCCGGCCGTCAAAAAGCAGGTGAAGCCGACCGCCACCGCCGCTTGAAGCGCGGCGTCCGGATCTTCGCCGAAGCTGGCGAGCAGCGCATCCTTCATATTGAAGTTGTTCGCCGTATACATGCCGAGAAACAAAACGGCCATCACGAGTCCGCGCACGAATGACGTGTTCCTGCGGTACAGGACGGCATAAATAATCGCGAGGATGAACATGACCAGCGACATGAGCAGACTGCCGATAAAAGACAGCTTCCCGGCGAGCCTTTCTTGCGCGTCGACATAGGACGAGTAGCTCTGCGGCACGGTAAACGCCGGTTTATACCCGGCGACGCGGATTCGGCCGTCCGCGGTCCGTTCGGTGCGGATTTGCAGCGTCAGCTTCGCATCCCCCGCCGAATAGCCGTTTACGTTCAGCCACACGGTGCCGTTGTTCGCATCCTCCCGCTTCACCGATAACGCATTCGCCTTGAACCCCTGCGAGACGGCGAATTTGACGGCGGCGTCGCGGCTTTCTCCCGCGCCGGGAGCCTTCGCCGGCTGCGGGTCTGGAACGCGGTTCCAGCCGACGATATTGCCGTGCTCCATGTGAATATAGACGAACAACGTGCCGCCACCCGGCATGTCTGCGTTCACCTGATACGTGTCGGTCGGAAATTTGACGTCGTATTTTTTGTCGTAAGCTTTGGTTAACTTCGTTTTCTCCAGGTAGCCGTAGAACAGACTGTCCGACTGGTAAACTGTCTCCATCTTCAGCGGAGCCTGATCGAACTGCCGTCTGGCGAAATCGGCCGCGGTGCGTTCGGCGGCGCTTTTCGGAATGACCTTTTCGCTCGAATTGCCGAAAAAAGCTTCGGACGTGGACGGAAGGACCTGCACCAGCAAAAAGAGAATTATTCCGGCGGCGCCCAGCCAGGCGAACAGGTTCCGGCGCGGCTGCTTCTGATCGTCATTCATACATGCACCTCGGTCGGCTGAATTGGGGGACAAAAAAGGGCTATACAACTACCATATCATAGTTGTTCCGAAATTATCCATGCGAATGGGCAGCCTGCGGATGGAGGATAAGATAACGGGACAAGAAAGCCCGCAACCGACCGATTTGCGGACGCCTAAGGCTCAATTTGAAGCAAAACGGATGGATTTCTTCCGTATTGACGGTTGGATTTTACGCGTCTTCCGTTTTATAATGTGAATCAATTGAATAAAACAGCCGAATTTCAAACTGAAAACGGGGGAACCATACTGCTGTCGGACGCGAACTGCTTATTCAGGCATGCTGCCGGCGGCACGGGGTGAATTTCGCCAAGGACGGGCACCGCGGATTGCATATTTGCCGCCGCAGTCTTCCCGGCTAATAGGGCCGCCTGTCCGGGCCCGAATCCGTCAGCTAACCTCGCAGGCTGGAACGAACAGGAATGACCGCATACAAGCACTCGGATTCCAGTGCTTTTTTTTGTGCGTACGGAGCCGTACAGTGGGGGGAACGAATGAAGATCAAATCGATATTGAACGTGGCAAAATGGTCCCCGCCCCGAATCTTGGTCACGGGCTTCGCCCTGATCATTCTGCTCGGCGGTCTGCTGCTGTCGATGCCGTTCGCGTCGAGCGCCGGCGTTTCGACTCCGTTTATGGATGCGCTTTTTACCGCCACTTCCGCTACCTGCGTGACGGGGCTCGTGGTCGTGGATACGGGCAGCCATTATTCGATCCCGGGTCAGATCATCATTATTACGCTCATTCAGGTCGGCGGACTCGGGTTCATGACCATGTCGACGCTTTTCGCTCTCGTACTGCGAAAACGAATCTCGCTTAAGGAGCGGTTAATCCTTCAGGAGGCGTTTAACCAGACAAGCATGGAAGGGATCGTGCGGCTGATCCGCAGGGTAATCCTGTATTCCCTCAGCATCGAGCTGGCCGGGGCCGTTCTCTTTTCGGTCCGCTGGGCGTTCGACATGCCGCTTGGAAAAGCGGTCTATTTCGGCGTCTGGCATGCGGTCTCCTTTTTTAATAATGCCGGCTTCGACCTGTTCGGCCAATTCGGCACGCCATTCGTCAGCCTGGTCGGTTACGTCCACGACCCGATCGTCAATCTCGTCACGATGCTGCTGATCATCCTGGGCGGACTCGGCTTCATCGTCATCGCCGATTTGATGGACTATCGCAAAAACAAACGGCTTTCGCTTCACTCCAAGGTCGTGCTGTCCGCGACCGGCATTCTGATCGGCGTCGGCGCATTCGTGATTTTCGTGTTTGAGTTTACGAACGACGCCACGCTCGGATCGTTGAGCTGGGGCGGCAAAATATGGGCTTCGTTTTTCCAGTCCGTCTCCCCGCGTACGGCGGGCGCCAATACGATCGATATCAGCTCGATGCGGCAGGCGACGCAGTTTTTTATCGTCATCCTGATGTTTATCGGTGCTTCCCCCGGGTCGACCGGCGGCGGCATCAAAACGACCACGTTCACGACGCTGGTCGGCGCCGTCATCGCCATGATCCGCGGCCGCGAGGATATCGTGATGTTCCGCTACCGGCTGGGGCGCGAGCGGATTTTCAAGGCGCTGACGATCACGATGCTGTCGCTGGCGCTCGTCATCTTCGTCACGATGGTGCTGTCGACGACGGAGGATAAGGCGTTTATCCGCATTTTATTTGAGACGACCTCGGCTTTCGGCACCGTCGGGCTGACGACCGGCATCACGCCGGACCTGTCGCTGGTCGGCAAAATTTTGATCAGCCTCACCATGTTTGCCGGACGGCTCGGCCCGCTGACGCTCGCATACGCGCTCGGTCCGCGCACGGAGAAAGAACTGTACCGCTACCCCGAGGGCAAAATGACCATCGGATAGGATAGGAGAATACATGCATGGAAACGCCAACGACCGATATCATTCACCACCTGCTTTTACTGATCCTATTAATCGTAAGCTCCGGCATGATCGCCGGATTTGTCTCATCCCGTCTGAAGCTTCCGGATGTGGCGCTGTTTATCGTCGCCGGCATGCTGCTCGGACAAGGACTGCACTGGATCAACGAGACGAGCAGCTCGCTGACCAACCAGCTCATCCTCGTGGCCGGGTCGGCCATCATCCTGTTCGACGGCGGGCGCAATATCCGGCTGCACGGCTTGAGGCAGGTTGGGTGGACCGTAGGCCTTCTCAGCGTGCCGGGCGTGCTCATCACGGTCGCCGTCGTCGGAACCGCAATTCACCTGCTGTTCGGGATCGAATGGCTTTATTCGCTGCTGGCGGCTTCCGTCGTCGCCTCCACCGATCCGGCTTCCATCATTCCGGTGTTCCGGCAGGTCAAAATCCGCGAGCGCGTAAGGGAAACGGTCGAAAGCGAATCCGCCTTCAACGATGCGACGGGATCCATCGTCACGTTCGCGCTGCTCGGAGCGGCGACGGGCAAATCCGCGCTGAACGCCGGGCATTTGATCGGCGATTTTCTCATTACGGCCCTCGGAGGCATCGTCATCGGCATCGCGTTCGGTTTTCTCGTCGTGTACCTCGTCGGCCATTTTCGGCTCGGCATCCTGCGCGATTATACGACGATCGCGATGATCGGGACGGCGGTCGCCGCCTACCTGATCGGGGACCTTCTTCACGTGAGCGGTTTTATGGCGACCTTCGTCGCCGGCCTGATCTGGGGGAACGCCGGTACGTTCGGTCTCGATCTGACCGACAAAGACCAGGAAATGACCCATTTTTCCGACAATATCACCGTAATCATGCGGATGCTCATCTTCGTGCTGCTCGGAAGCCAGGTCGATTTACGCCTGCTGGCCGGCTTCTGGTGGCAGAGCCTGATCGCCGTAGCCGTGCTGATGCTGATCGCGCGCCCCCTGACGGTGCTGGCAAGCGCGCTGCCGGATGCGAAATCGCGGTGGACGCTGCGCGAAATGGGGTTCATGTGCTGGGTAAGGGAGACGGGCGTCATCCCGGCTGCGCTTTCCGGCATGCTTGCCGGCATGGGCGTAAACCATGCCGACGTCATCGCTTCGGTGACGTTCATGGCCATCATGCTGACGATTTTGCTGCAGGCCAGCTCGACCGCCTGGATGGCAAGAAAGCTCGGTATGGATTTGGAAATGGAAAAATAGCCAACACTAACAAGGACAGGCCGATTTTGCCGGCGCTGTCCTTTTTAAACGGCTTCCGTTTTTTTGCGGGGGACCCTGCGGGGAATAAGCGAAAGCTTCTAGGGATGGCGTCACTTTTTGGAAATATCCGCGGCCGGCGGCTTCTTCTTGTACATAACGGAGATTTCGTCGATCCACAGCCGGACGGCAAGGCTTGGCGTTTCCGTTTCGGCATGGATGAGCGCCGTCGTTCGTTTCGTTTCGGCGAGCTCCGGAATCGAAAGCGTCATCAGCTCGTTATCTTCGAGCAGCTGCGCACGCAAATACGATTTCGGCAGCAGCGTGGCGGCACGGCACGTATGCAGCAGGCGCAAAATCGCCTCGAACGAGTCGATTTCCATCCGGACGTCGGGCAGCAGCCGGTATTTCTCGAACAGCTCGTCCGTCAGGATCCGGTACCACGTGCCTTTGGAAAATAAAATCATCGGCAGACCGTTCAAATAACTGATTTCCGGTCCGCCCTTGTCCGCGACGAACAGTCCGCGGGGAAGCACCAGCTCGAGGTGGTCGTCAAACAGCGGCACGCAGCGGATCGCCGGGTCGTCGATGCGCGAGGCGACGATGCCGAGATCGGCTTTTTTCTCGCGGACCAGCGTGACGATTTCGTGCGTTTTGCCGGTGATCGCCTTAATGTCGAGCTCGGGGCTGCGGTCCGTCAGCGCCTGAATCAGGTCCGGCAGCGTCGTCTGCAGCGTGGTCAGGCTGGCGCCGATCGTCAGCGTCGTGCGGCCGACGGCCTTGTATTCCGAGACCAGCTTCAAATAACGGAGATGCTGCTGGCGCGTTTCGACCGCGTAATCGTAAGTCAGCTGCCCGATCCGCGTCAGCTCGAGCCGCTTGCCGACGCGGTTGAACAGCTCCACGCCGAGCTCCTGCTCGAGCCGGGCGATTTTGCGCGACAGCGCCGGCTGCGACAAATTAAGCACGGCGGACGCTTTGTTCATGCTTGACTGCTCGACGACGGCGGCAAATATGCTTAACTCCTCCAACATCTCTTTTTCCTCCGGCTGCATATGCAGAATATGCATCATTTTTAATGAAAAAACGGCAATTCCATTATAAGCGAAAGAGGAGTACAATGTGAACGGTGAACAATTGGTGACAGGTAATTTTATTGACGCTTACAGGGGGCAGCGTTACAATGAAAAATGATTTTGGCGAAGTTTGGCGAATGAGACCCAGTTTTGAAAGGAGAACGCACGGATTATGAAAGGAAACTCGTATCTATCCCGCAAAATCCACTCTTTGCTCGGCGTAATCCCGCTCGGCCTGTTCATCATCGAACATATGCTGACGAATTACTCCGCTTTCGAGGGCGGGCCGCAACGATTTAACGACAGCGTGAAGTTCTTGAACGATCTGCCGCTCGTTTTTTTCCTTGAGCTGTTCGGCATTTGGCTTCCGCTTATTTTTCACGGGGTGTACGGCCTTTATGTCGCCTATCAGTCGAATGCCAATACGGGCAGGTTCCAATACGGCCGCAACTGGGCGTTTACGCTGCAGCGGATTTCCGGGGTCATCACCTTTATTTTCGTGTTCTGGCACTTGTATCAGACCCGCTTTCAGGTCATGATCGGCAAGGTGACGCACGAGGAGCTCGGCGCCCTGATGCACGGCATTACAACGAATAACTTTTATTTCGTGCTTTATTTGATCGGCATCGTTTCCGTAGCGTTCCACTTCAGCAACGGCATGTGGTCGTTCCTCGTCAGCTGGGGCATCACGGTCGGGCCGCGCGCGCAGCGCATCTCCTCCCGCATCTGGATGTGCGTTTTCGTCATCGTCGCGCTGCTGTTCATCCTTTCGCTCGTGTCGTTCCGGAGCTCGGAGTTCGCGGCGGCGGCATCGGCGGCTCAGGCTGTTCGGAATATTGTTTAAGTGAAGGAGAAGGAGTGAATCGATATGGCTAACAATAAAATCATTATCATCGGCGGCGGCCTGGCCGGACTGATGGCGACCATCAAAGCGGCCGAAGCGGGCGTGCACGTCGATCTGTTCTCGCTTGTGCCGGTCAAACGGTCCCACTCCGTCTGCGCCCAAGGCGGCATTAACGGCGCGGTCAATACGAAAGGCGAAGGCGACTCTCCGTGGCTGCACTTCGACGATACGGTTTACGGGGGCGACTTCCTCGCCAACCAGCCGCCGGTCAAAGCGATGTGCGAAGCGGCGCCGGGCATCATTCACCTGATGGACCGCATGGGCGTCATGTTCAACCGGACGCCGGAAGGACTGCTCGATTTCCGCCGGTTCGGCGGCACGAAGCATCACCGTACCGCGTTTGCGGGCGCGACGACCGGCCAGCAGCTGCTTTACGCGCTGGACGAGCAAGTACGGCGCTGGGAGACGGCTGGGCTCGTCACGAAGTACGAGCACTGGGAGTTCCTCGGTGTGGTGCTCGACGACGACGGCGTCTGCCGCGGCGTGTCGGCGCAGGATTTGCGCTCGATGCACGTGGAGACGTTCAAGGCGGATGCGGTTATTATGGCATCCGGCGGCCCGGGCATTATTTTCGGCAAAACGACGAACTCGGTCATTAACACAGGCACGGCGGCAAGCGCGGTTTACCAGCAGGGCGTCCATTACGCCAACGGCGAATTCATTCAGATTCACCCGACGGCCATTCCGGGCGACGACAAGCTGCGGCTGATGTCGGAATCGGCCCGCGGCGAAGGCGGCCGCATCTGGACGTACAAGGACGGCAAGCCGTGGTACTTCCTGGAGGAGAAATATCCGGCTTACGGCAACCTGGTGCCGCGGGATATCGCTACGCGCGAAATTTTCCACGTCTGCGTCGACATGAAGCTCGGCGTTAACGGCGAGAACATGGTTTATCTCGATCTGTCGCACAAGGATCCGAAGGAGCTGGACGTCAAGCTCGGCGGCATCATCGAAATTTACGAGAAATTCATGGGTGACGACCCGCGCAAAATCCCGATGAAGATTTTCCCGGCCGTTCACTATTCGATGGGCGGCATGTGGGTCGACTACAACCAGATGACGAATATCCCCGGGCTGTTCGCCTGCGGCGAATGCGAATACCAGTATCACGGCGCGAACCGGCTCGGCGCCAACTCGCTGCTGTCCGCCATTTACGGCGGCATGATAACCGGTCCGAAAGCCGTCGAATATATCAAGGGGCTCAAGAAGTCTGCGGAGGATGTATCGTCGGCCGTTTACGACCGCGAGAAGAAGCGCCAGGAAACCAAATACGAAAGCATCCTGAGCATGAACGGCACCGAGAACGCCTATGTGCTTCATAAAGAGCTCGGCGAATGGATGACGAACAACATGACCGTCGTCCGCTTCAACAAGAAGCTGGAAGAAACGATCGCAAAAATCAAAGAGCTGAAGCAGCGCTATTCGAGCATCAACATTAACGACACGGCGCGCTGGAACAACGCCGGCGTCGCGTTTACCCGCCAGCTGTGGAATATGCTTGAGCTGGCCGAAGCGATGACGCTCGGCGCGCTGCTCCGCGACGAAAGCCGCGGCGCTCATTACAAGCCGGATTTCCCGAAACGCAACGACGAGCAGTACCTCAAAACGACGAAAGCGAAGTGGACGCCGGACGGACCGGAAATCTCGTACGAACCGGTCGACGTGTCGCTTATCCCGCCGCGCGAGCGCGATTATTCGAAGGATCATTAGAAAGGAGCTGGCAGCGATGGCGCAAACGGCAACTGAAGCGAAAACAGTCAAACTGATCATTACCCGCCAGGACGGGCCGGATAAGCAGCCGTATACGGAAGAGTTCGAAGTGCCTTACCGCCCGAATATGAACGTGATCAGCGCGCTGATGGAAATTCAGCGCAATCCGAAGAAGCAGAACGGGCAGGCGACGGCTCCGGTATGCTGGGAGTCGAACTGCCTGGAGGAAGTATGCGGCGCCTGCTCCATGGTCATTAACGGCAAGCCGCGCCAGGCGTGCAGCGCCTTGATCGACCAGCTCGAGCAGCCGGTCCGGCTGGCGCCGATGAGCACGTTCCCGGTCGTCCGCGATCTCGTCATTAACCGCGAGCGGATGTTCAACGCGCTGAAACGCGTGAAAGCCTGGATTCCGATCGACGGCACGTACGACCTCGGACCGGGTCCGCGGATGGCGGAAACGAAACGCCAATGGGCCTATGAGCTGTCCAAATGCATGACATGCGGCGTATGCCTGGAGGCGTGCCCGAACGTCAATGACCGCACGAGCTTTATCGGACCGGCGGCGATTTCGCAGGTTCGCCTGTTCAACGCTCACCCGACAGGGGAAATGAACCAGGAGGAACGTCTGGAGACGCTGATGGAGGACGGCGGCATCGAAGGCTGCGGCAACTCGCAGAACTGCGTCCGCTCCTGCCCGAAAGGCATTCCGCTGACGACTTCCATTGCGGCGATCAACCGCGATACGACGAAGCATCTGTTCAAATCGTGGTTCGGCATGTAATTCGCCGTCCCGCACAACAAGAGGCTGTACCCGATCGCCGTTCGTAAACGGAATCGGGTACAGCCCCTTATTTGTTCGTCCCATCATTGCGGTGCATGCGGCAAATTCACGAAAAGCGGTGCCTTAGCACCACACTTCGCCCCAATTTTGAATCGACTCGATCACCGGCCGGAGCGCCTTGCCTTTCTCCGTTAATTCATATTCGATCCGGACCGGCATTTCGGGATAAACCCGGCGGTTAACAATTTGGCTGAGCTCGAGCTCCTTCATCCGATCGGTCAGCATTTTATCGCTCATTTCCGGGATTTGCTCTTTGATTTCCTTGAACCGCTTAGGCCCTCCAAGCAGTACGCGTATAATGAGTCCGGTCCACTTCTTCCCAAGCAGCTCCGTTGCGCATTCGTATTTCGGGCACATTTTGGAATAATCCAACAGTATCACCCCTCCATAGCTTATCTTATTGTAGCATAAGGCGCTTTCAAAAGGGAGAGGTTTTCGGTAATCTGCGAACATCCGGGACCCGGTTATAGATGATTTTAGTGCAATCGAACTATTTTTATCCCTATATTTCAGGATATGGAATTTGAATTAGGCGAATAGACATGGAGGGTTTTCAAGGCGCGAAAGCGAAGTCTTCCAATTAGTAGATTTCCTGGACACTAACGGAGGATGATGAATGAAAAGGAGAGTCGTGTGGGTCAACAAGCCGTTTGTCAAAAAATATAACCGCAAATGGCTGACGGAGGGCAGCATGCCGCTGCCGATCGTCAATTCACGGATGCTGTTCTGCTTGCTTGAGCAGTCGCTGACCGGCATTTTTCTATCCAGACAGGGGAAGGTCCTTTATTTGAATTCGCGTCTCGCCAATATGTTCGGTTATACGCAGGAGGAAATGATGCGCGCGGAGCCGATGCACCTGGTCCATCCCGAGGATCGCGGACTGGTCGTCCTGGAGATGCAGCGGCGAATGGAAGGCGAGAAAGGGACGTCCCCGTTTTGGATACGGGGCATCCGCAAGGACGGAACGTATTTTTATTATGAAATCCATGCCCAAAAAATCATCTATAAAGGCGCTCCGGCATTATTGGGAACGGTGCTCGACATGACGAGCAAGATCCAAGCCGACGAGCTGGGCCACGAGAACGACCTCCGCTACCAACGGCTCATTACCTATTTGCCCGAGCCGATATTCGTTCATGACGGCGCATCGCTGCTTTACGTCAATCGAGCGGGGATCAAGCTGCTCGGTTCGGCCGAAGCGGAAAGCATCTTGACCCGGCCATACCTCGATTTTATTCATCCCGACAGCCGCAATGCAATCCGGCAGCAGATCGACCAGGCGATGGCATCGGACGAACCGTTCGGGTTTATCGAAGCCAAGCTGATCAATTTGGACGGCAGCGTTATCGATGCGGAGTGCTCCAGCATCCGCATTCACAATTTTTTGGGGCGGCCACACGTGGTGCAGACGGTGTTTCGCGATATTACCGGACGCAAACGCGAAGAAGAGGCGCTGATCAAATCCGAAAAGCTTTCGGTCGCCGGCCAGATGGCAGCCGGAATCGCACATGAAATTCGGAACCCGCTGACATCGCTCAAAGGCTTCAGCCAATTTTTGAAAAAGAAAATTGACGGCTATCATTCCTACTTCGATATTATGCTCACCGAGCTCGACCGGATCAATTCGATCGTGCAGGAATTTATGGCCCTCGCCAAACCGCAGGCCAGCCGGTTCGAGAACTGCGAGATCGTTCAGGTGGTAAAAGGCGTCATCACGCTGCTGGAAACGCAGGCCGTCATGAACAATGTGCAAATCGAAATGGAGGTCAAGGACAGGCTCCCGCTTGTATACTGCGACGAAAATCAGCTGAAGCAGGTGTTTATCAACCTGCTCAAAAACGCGATCGAAGCGATGCCGAGCGGAGGACAGGTACATATCGTGCTGCGCAGCTCCGGTTTCGGTAAGATTGCCGTTTCGATCCAGGATTACGGGGAAGGGATCGCAAAAGACCGGCTCGAGCTGCTCGGCGGGCCGTTTTATACGACGAAAAGCAGCGGGACGGGGCTGGGACTAATGATTTGCAACCGGATTATTAACGCCCACCAGGGCGAGCTCCGTTTCGAAAGCGAACCGGGTTTCGGTACGACCGTCACCGTCGTGCTGCCCGCGGCGTATGCAGAGCCGGCGGAAACGGGCGGGAGAGCGATACATTTGCCTTCCGAACCGTTATAATAGGAGGCATGTATATCATTCTTTCTTCCTATTCTTAAACGATGACCGAGGTGCTGCATGACGGACAATTGGGGTTTTTACGAGAGGCGGTCGGATACGGAGGAGCTTCGTGTCCTGATCAACGTCGGCTACAAAGCCTCCGCTCCGCTGCCGGGCCGCAGCGCATTGCTTTCGGTGACGGTCAACCTGTACCCGGTCCGGGAGCGCAACCGGTCGAAGCGCGATTTCATCCGGCAGCTCGAACGGCTGGAGACGCAGCTTGAGCAGCGGCTGAAAACGACGGCGGACGGCATTTATATCGGGCGAATCAACGCGGCGACGCGTTTGGAATTTTATTATTACGTTCGTGCGGAGATGCTGGACAAGGCGAATTTCGAGCAATGGATCAAAACGGCATGGCCCTTCCGGGCGGAGCATTACGTAAAGCCGGATCCTGAGTGGGATCTGTACCGGTACCTGCTTCCGGACGCGCTTGAGGAGCTGTTCATGCATAACGCCCAAATGATCTATGCGCTCCTTCATAAAGGCGACGATATTAAACGTCCGCGGCACGTGTATCATTGGCTGCTGTTCCGGCAGGATGAGGACCGCCGGCAGGCGGAGTCCGCGCTGCGGGGGCTTGGATACCGGATCGAGCGGGAGAAGGAAGGCAGCCCCGACGACAGCTTTCCCTATCCGCTCGTCATCAGCAAGTTCGAGGATGTACGGCTCGATACGGTGAACGAGCGGGTGCGGGAGCTGTACCGGCTTATTTCGGGCTCGGGGGGACGGTACGACGGCTGGGGATCCGTCCTCAAGCTGACGGGCCTGGGGCGGCTCCGGCAGCAGATGCGCAAAATGATGGACGCGACTCAAGCTTATATTCGAAGAAGCAGCTCGACCCGCCGGTAACGCTTCGGACGGGATCGGCATTGGGCGGGGAAAGCGGCTCTATGACTCCGATTGAGGCGCAGGCTCGTGTCTTTGCCCGTTCCGCTCGTCGCGCTGCTGCTGCAAAAACTGCCTGCCGTATTCGCCGTGCGGATGAATCGTGGCGTGCTCGGTTTGTATCGTCGAGTGCGTGATGCCGTATTTGTCGCGCAGCAGCTCGTTTACGGCCAAAATGACGCAAAAGGGCTGCATATCGGCCGGCATGAAAATATGCGCGGTGAGCGAATAATGATCGGTCGAGATCGCCCACAAATGCATTTCATGGACGTCCTGGACGCCTTCGACCTTCAGCAGGCTGGCCCGCATCTCGTCGAGGTCGAATTTGCCCGGCACCGACTCCATCAGGATCATATACGACTCGCGGATGATTCGAAATCCGCCGATGAAAATGATGCCGCCGATGACGATGCTGATGAGCGGGTCGATCAGCAGCCAGCCCGTGAAATAAATGATGACGGCGGATATAATAACGCCGATCGAACTGAGCAGGTCGCCGATAAAGTGCCATAGCGCGCTCTGCACGTTTAAATTTTCTTCTTCCTTCATGCTCCGGCTGAGCACGATGGTCAGCGTCACATTGACGATCAGACCAATCGATGCGATCGTCAGCATGAGCGGAAAATCGACTACCTCCGGATGGATGAAACGCTTCACCCCTTCGACGAAGATGCCGATCGCGATAATGCCGAGCGCAAGCCCGTTCAAGAAGGACGCAATGATTTCAAAGCGCAGGTAGCCGAACGTATACCGGGCATTCGGCGGGCGCCGCGCCAAATAAATGGCCGCCATGCTGAGGCCGAGCGCGATGACGTCGGATATCATATGGGCGGAATCGGACAGCAGCGCAAGCGAGTTGCTCAGGAGTCCGCCGATAATTTCGACAACGGTGAAAAAAAAGGTCAGGATCAGCGTGACCCATAGCGAGCGTTTGGACGTTTCCTGTTCCTTGACATGCTTCAAATGATGGTAATCGTACATAAATCCCCGCTCCTTCAAAGCCCAGTTTACAATAGCTTGAACGAATTGTTATCGAATTGCAATCGTTTTGTTATCGTCTTTTCATATTACCGGGCTATGATAAGAGACAAGACCCCCTTTTTATTATATATCCTTTTCGGACCTGCCGCGCGCAAGTCCGCTTTTTTTGCCCTCCGGGTTTCGCCGATTCCTTGTGCGCCGGTATTAAAGCGGCACTTTAACCGGCTGCTTTTGTTTAAAATAATACCATTCCGTAAATCCGATTTCCTTCAGCCTTTTCGCAACTTGCTCCCATTCGTCGCCGACCCGGCCCGGCTTATGGGCATCCGAGCCGAACGTCACCTTGACGCCGAAATGAAGCGCCCTCTCCAGAATGGTGTCCGACGGATACCAGCCTCCGCAATCCTTCGTCTTGCCGGATGTGTTGATCTCGATCGCGGCGCTCGAATCCGCAATGAGCTTCAGCGCTTCGTCAATCGCATCGTCCGCCGGAATGTCCGAGAAAGCGGGATAATAGCCTTTCATGGCGTCGATATGCCCGAGTACCTGGAAAATGCCGCTCTGCGCCGACAGGCCGATCAGCTCGTAATAATGGCGCTTCTCGTCGGCATGCCGGTCGGCGGCAAGCTTTTTCCACCGGCTGCGGTTGAAAATGCTGACGCCTCTCGTTTGATGCACCGAGCCGATGATGTAATCGAACGGGTATTGGTCGTACATGCCCCGGTAAAGCTCCGCGTGCTCCGGAAAAAAATCGGATTCGACGCCGAGCAGAACGTCGATCCTCCCTTCGTATTTTGCCTTGAGCCGCAGCACCTCATCCACATAATGGGCGAATTCGCTTTTCGCCATGGCATTGCCCGGAAGAGGATGGTCGTCTTCGTTCGCGAAATAAGGCGAGTGGTCGGATATGCCGATCACGCCGATTCCTTCCTTGATGGCGGCTTGAATATAAGCCTCGATCGTATCGTCCGCATGCCCGCACCGGAAGTGATGCGTATGTAAATCGAATTTCATGGATGAGACCTCCTCAAAGTTTTGCGAAGCAAAACTCGCTTCGTAAGCCTAATCTTCGTTTTGCGAAGCAAAACTTGCTTCGTAAGCCTGATCTTCGTTTTGCGAAGCAAAACTCGCTTCGTAAGCCTGATCTACTCGCTGCTGATAAACTGGTCCTCCGGCATGCCCTTGAGGTCGCTTAGAAACTGCTTCATCGCCGTATTCAAATACCGGCCCGACTTGTACACGACGCCGACGGGGTGGCTCGGGTCCAGCTCGTTTACCTTGATCATCTTCAGCGTACCGAGCCGCACCTCGCCGGCGATCGACAGCTTCGATACGACGGCCGCGCCGAGGTTGATTTCGACCATCCGCTTTACTTCCTCGCTGCTCGACAGCTCCATGACGATATTCGGCTGAATGCCGTATTTGCGGAAAATTTGATCCAGAAACCGCCTTCCGAGCGTATCCGGCGACAGCATGATCATCGGGATGTCCCGCAGCGACTCGACGGTCGTATGCTTCAGGTGGCTCATCGGATGATCGGGCGCAACGACGAGCTCGTACGTATCATAGTATAGAATGGACGTTTCCACATTCGGATTTTTTTCCGACAAATAGGTGATCCCGATATCGACCGTGCCGTTCTCGACCGAAGCCATCACCTGGGAAGAGGGCATGGAGTGGATCGTCGTCTTGATGAGCGGAAACTGGTTTTGAAAATACGACAGCACCCGCGGCAAAATTTGAACCGCCATCGACGCCGTCGTACCGAGCACGATATGACCCTGCGGCGTATGGCTGAGGTCGGAAAGCTTCTGTTTCAGCTCTTCGACGATAGCTAGTATTTTCTCCGCATGCTCCAAAAAAACCTGCCCGCGATCGGTCAGGGTGACGGGCTGGTTCCGGTCGATAAGAACCGTCTTGAATTCGTCCTCCAAGCTTTTGATTTGCGCGGATACTGCGGGCTGCGTCAAATTGAGCAGTTCTCCCGCTTTGCGGAAGCTCATCGTCTTGGAAATGGTGAGCAGCGTTTCAAGCTGGTTAATATTCACGGAAACCCTCCTTTGTCGATTAAAGTTTTTTATCACATTACAATTGATTATAAAGGAATTTCAGCCGGGCGGCAAAGCGGGCGGGCCGGCACACGGATAAAAAGATTGTAAACATGCGCCGATCCGGGCGCCGGAGCCTTTCTTTACAGGAATTTTAGGAGGAATAAAAGCCGACCTGTCGAAAGAATGGGGGCGGCAATCACACAGGGGCATCATGCGGAAGGAGCGGGAAAAAAGGTGGATCGAAAAGCGGTGCGCGGCTGGCTGATGTACGACTGGGCGAATTCGGCGTTTGCCACAACAATTATGGCCGCCGTCATGCCCATCTTCTACAAAACGGCGGCGGGCGCCGGCCTGCCGGGCAACACGGCGGAAAATTATTGGGGGTATACACAGACGGCCGCGATGATCTGCGTGGCGGTGCTGTCGCCGATCTTGGGCGCCATCGCCGATTATTCGGGGTCGAAAGTGCGGTTTCTGACCGCATTTGCCGTCATCGGCTCGTTGTCCTGCGCGGCAATGGGCCTGGTCGGCCAAGGGGACTGGCTGCTGGCATCGCTTCTGGTCGTTGCCGGGACGATCGGTTATTCGGCCGGCAATACGTTCTACGACAGCCTGCTGACCGATTTGGCGCCGCCGGAGCAGCGGGACTCCGTCAGTTCGAAGGGGTATGCGATCGGCTATTTGGGCGGGGGACTGCTGCTGCTCGTGAACGTCGTCATGATCGAAGGCTGGAGCCGGCTCGGCTTTGCCGATAAAACGGAGGCGACGCAGTGGGTGTTCGTGACGGTTGGCGTCTGGTGGCTGCTGTTTTCGATTCCGTTGATCCGCAGCGTCAAGGAGCGGAAGAAGGGAGCGCCCGTCACCTTCGGCGATGCCGTCCGGACGGGCTTCAGCCGGATCGGCCGGACGATGCGGACCGTCAGACGTTACCCGGAGCTGCTGAAGTATATGGCGGCGTTTTGGTTCTTTAACGACGGGATCAATACCGTCATCATCATGGCGACGATTTACGGAAGCGGGATCGGGATCAACACGACCGACTTAATTTTGGCGCTGCTCATTACTCAGTTTGTCGGGTATCCCAGCACGCTGCTGTTCATTCGCGTGGCCAGGCGGTTAGGCTCGAAGAAAGCGCTGTACGTCTCCCTGGCCGTCTATATCGTCATTGTCGTGCTCGGCTTTTTCATGACGAGCGCCGCGCATTTTTACGCGCTGGCCGTCATGGTCGGGCTGGTGCAGGGCGGCAGCCAGGCGATCGCCCGCTCGATGTACGCCAATTTAACGCCGCCGGCGAAAGCGGCGGAATTTTTCGGGTTTCTCAGCCTGTCGAGCAAGTTCTCTTCAGTTGCAGGGCCGCTTGTGTTTTCCGTGGTCGGCACGCTGACGGGCAGCAGCCGGGCCGCGATTTTGTCCTTGGTCGCCTTTTTCGTCATCGGCATTGCGCTGCTGGCGACCGTCAATATGGAGAAGGGGCGGCAAGAGGCGCTGGCGGATTCATAAAGCGCTTTAAGACGGTCCGTTTAGCGTGACCGGCCGGCCGCCGCGCCAAAAACGAGCGTGCGAAAATAAAAAAGCCGGAAGCGTCGTGGTTCACGACCGCTTCCGGCTTCGCCGTCTCGTTACAGCCAATCCTTCTTGCGGAATATATACAGCATGCCGAATCCGAGCAGCAGCATGACGGCGAGAATGATGTACGAACCGTGCCGCACGTGCATGCCGGGGATGTCCTCAAGATTCATCCCGTAAATGCCGGTAATGAAGGTGAGGGGCATGAAGATCGTCGTCAGCGCCGTAAAGACGCGCATGATTTCGTTGGCCCGGTTGGCCAGGCTCGACTGGTACGCCTCGCGCAAGTTCGCCATCAGATCGCGGTACGTGTCGAACGTCTCGGCGATCTTCACGGCATTTTCATAAATATCGCTGAAATATTTTTGCAGCTGGTCGTCGATCAGCTTCAGGTCCTTCTTGTTGAGCGTTGCGATGACGTCCTTCTGCGGACCGAGCACCTTCTTCAGCCACAAAATTTCGCTTCGCAAACCGATGATTTCGTTCAGATGCGATTTCTTCGTATGCATCAGGATGTCTTCCTCGAGACTCTCGATGCGAGCCTCGATCCGGTCGCCGACGGTGAAGTAGTTGTCGACGACGAGGTCGACGAGATGGTACAGAAACCGGTCGGGACGGCTCACTTCCTCTTCCCACAAAATCGGCTTCAACGTTCGCAGCTCGTTAATTTTCGTTTTCGTAACCGTAATAATGAAATGACGTCCGAGAAATATGTTTAGCGCCCGCAGGAAAATTTCCTCATCGTCGAAACGGATGCTGTTGATCACGATAAAATAATGGCCTTCGTAAATTTCGATTTTCGGCCGCTGCTCTTCCTCGCTCAAACAATCCTCCACCGCCAGATCGTGCAGCGAGAAGAGCGGCTGAAGCACCGCAAGATCGTCGACGTCGGCATCGACCCAGTAGAAGCCCTCGACAGGCGGCTGGAGCGTTCTCTCGATGTCTTCGATCGGCGTAAAGACGCCTTGATTCACCAGACGGATTTTCATCCGCGCCCTCTCCTCTCATTCGTGTTATGGTTCGTCCCGTAAAATCCGGCCACACGAAAGGAAGAGGCGCAAGCGGCAGCCCGCCATGCCGGCGTTAGCCGTAAGTTTCGGTTACGGCGATGTGCGAACATGGTCCAAGCTGCGCCAGCGGACGCCTAGTCTTCCGGTACCGGCTTTCGATGCGGTTGCCCGCAGGCCTCGGGTCGCCTTCCATGTTCGTCAACACCCCTTTGTCGGTTCAATTCGGATTTTGGCAAACATAAGGCCGCAATCCTTGTCTAGTATACTCTGAGAGCGACTTTCCATTCAAGAAGAAACTAAACGAAAACAGCCGCTTCTAACAGCAGTATATGCTCGGCGCTTGGGGCGGTGTCCGCCGGCGGCCGCCAGGCCCGGAGTAAAATTTGACCGCTTGACGGGATTTGCGGAATCGGATAAAGTATTGATAAGCTGCAAGACCACAACCGAATAAGAAGCTTTCTTATCAAGAGCAGGCGGAGGGACTGGCCCGATGAAGCCCGGCAACCGGCGTAAAGCACGGTGCTAATTCTTGCGGAAACGGCAGGTTTCTGAGAGATGAGAGGCGCAGGGAACGCGAAACGTCTGCCCCCTCTTCAACCGGAGAGGGGGCTTTTCTCATTTGTCAGGGAGACGCCCGTCAGGATTTACATGCAGCAGAGAAGATGGAACGCAAAGGAGTGACGGAAATGCCGATTAAAGTACCGGACCATTTACCCGCAAAAGACATTTTGGCATCGGAAAACATATTCGTGATGGACGAAAGCGTAGCCTATCATCAGGATATCCGGCCGTTGCGCATTGCCATTCTAAACCTGATGCCGACGAAGGAAACGACCGAAACCCAGCTGCTGCGCTTAATCGGCAATACGCCGCTGCAGGTGGAGGCGGTGCTGCTTCGCCCGAAAACGCACAAGTCGAAAAACACGTCCGCCGAACATCTGGCGTCGTTCTACAAAACGTTTGACGAAATCGCGCACGAATATTTTGACGGGATGATCATTACCGGCGCGCCGATCGAGCATTTGGCTTTCGAGGAAGTCAATTATTGGGTAGAGCTGCAGACGATCATGGACTGGAGCGTCCGCCACGTGACGTCCACGTTCCACATCTGCTGGGGCGCTCAGGCCGGCCTGTACCATCATTACGGCATCCCGAAATACGAGCTGCCCGCGAAGCTGTTCGGCGTCTTCCCGCATACGATCGAGAAGCGCAACGTGCCGCTGCTGCGCGGCTTCGACGAGCTGTTCTACGTCCCGCAATCCCGGCACACCGAGGTGCGGCGCGAGGATATCGAGGCGGTGTCCGATCTGGAAATATTGTCGACGTCGCCGGAAGCGGGCGTCTATCTCGCCGCCTCCCGGAACGGCAGGCAAATCTTCGTGACCGGCCATTCGGAATACGACCCGTACACGTTGAAATTCGAGTATGACCGCGACAAAGCGAAGGGGCTGCGCATCAACGTGCCGAAAAATTATTTTCCGAACGACAATCCCGCGCTTGCGCCGCTGTCAAGCTGGAGAGCGCATGCGAACCTGCTGTATTCGAACTGGCTGAACTACTATGTTTACCAGCAAACGCCTTACGATTTGGGGGCGGGCATCTAAGCCGCCTCCGCAGCGGACGCTCCGGACGAACAGCCGATGCACCGGGATCCTTACCATATCATAAAAAGGGAGACATGCGAGATGAAAATCGAGAGCCGTTTGGCGCAAATCGGGTCCCGGCAGGAGCCCGTAACGGGGGCGGTCAGCTTCCCGATCTATCAGGCGACAGCGTTCCGCCATCCGAAGCTTGGCCAGAGCACGGGCTTTGACTACGCCCGCACGAAAAGTCCGACCCGCACCGTGCTGGAGGAAGCGTTCGCCGATCTGGAATCGGGCGACGCCGGGTTTGCCTGCAGCACAGGCATGGCCGCGCTTCAGACCATTTTTACGATGTTCTCGCAGGGCGACCACCTGCTCGTATCGCTCGACCTGTACGGCGGCACGTACCGCCTGATCGAGCAGATCATGAGCCGGTTTGGCGTCACCGCCTCCTATGTCGATACGAACGACATCGACGCGATGACCTCGCTCTGCACGCCGAGCACGAAGGCGGTGCTGATCGAGACGCCGACGAATCCGCTCATGATGATTACCGACCTTGAGCGCGTCTGCGCCTGGGCGAAGTCGAAAGGGCTGCTGACGATCGTCGACAACACGCTGCTGACCCCGTTTTTTCAGCGGCCGATCGAGCTGGGCGCCGATATCGTCATCCACAGCGCGACCAAATACCTCGGCGGGCATAATGACGTCCTCGCCGGCCTTATTGTTACGAAAGGCAAAGAGCTGTCGGAGCGGATGGCGTTTCTGCACAACTCGATCGGAGCCGTTCTCGGCGCGCAGGATTCGTGGCTGCTTATGCGCGGCATAAAGACGCTGGCGCTGCGTATGGAGCGCCACCAGGAGAACGCGACCCGCATTGCAAGCTGGCTGCTTGAACACGAAGCGGTAGAGGACGTCTATTATCCCGCGCTGCCGCATCACCCGGGACATGACATTCAAAGCCGCCAATCGTCCGGCAACACCGGCATCTTCTCGTTCCGGCTGAAGGATGCCCGCTACGTCGAGCCGATTCTGCGGCACGTCCAACTCATTTCATTCGCGGAAAGCCTCGGCGGGGTGGAGTCGCTGATGACCTATCCGGCCGTTCAGACGCATGCCGACATTCCGGAGGAAATTCGCCGCCGCGTCGGCGTGGACGACCGGCTGCTGCGCTTCTCGGTCGGCATCGAGCATGCCGACGACCTGATCGCCGACCTGGCGCAGGCGCTGGATGCCGCCAAACGCGAGCTGGGGGAGGCTTAAAGCGAATGGCAGGCATCAAATACGATTTCGACAAGATGATCGACCGCCGGGGGACGAGCTCCTATAAATGGGACCAGTCGGAGAAGCTGTTCGGCAATCCCGACGTCCTTCCGCTATGGGTCGCGGATATGGATTTCGAGGCGCCCCGGGAAGTGACGGAGGCGATCAAGAAGCGGGCCGAGCAGGGCATATACGGCTACACGTTCCGTCCCGAGTCCTATTACGAGGCGGTGAGCGGCTGGCTTTCCCGCCGCCACGGCTGGAAGGTGGAGCACGACTGGATCACATCGAGCCCCGGCGTCGTGCCTGCGCTCAGCATGATCGTCATGGCCAACACCGAGCCGGGAGACCGGATCATTCTGCAGTCGCCGGTCTATTATCCGTTCTACGACGTCATCCAAATGAACGGGCGCGTTGTCGTCGACAACCCGCTCCTGCGGAAGGACGGCCGCTACACGATCGACTTCGAGCTGCTGGAGCGGCAGGCGGCGGAGGGGGCGAAGCTGCTGCTGCTATGCTCGCCGCACAATCCGGGCGGACGCGTCTGGACGCGCGAGGAATTGACGCGGATCGGCGACATTTGCGTAAGGCATGGCGTGCTGGTAATCGCCGACGAGATTCATCACGATCTTGTTTTCCGCGGGCATCATCACATACCGTTCGCCTCGATCTCGGACGCCTTTGCGCAAATCTCGTTCACCTGCATCGCCACGAGCAAAACGTTCAATCTTGCCGGTCTGCAGGCGGCATCGGTAATCATTCCGAACGATGAGCTGCGCCGCAAATACAATGCCCTGCTGAAGGCGCTGTCACTCCATATGGAAAGCTATTTCGGACTTACCGCTGTCGAATCGGCCTATACGTACGGCGACGAATGGCTGGAGCAGCTGCTTGATTACCTGGAAGGCAACCTGAATGCCATGCTTGATTTTATGAAAACGGAGCTGCCGGAAATTAAAGTCATGAAGCCGGAAGGGACGTATATGGTCTGGATGGACTGCCGCGCGATCTCCGATCGGCCTGAGGTGCTGAAGAAGCTGATGTTCGAGCAGGCGGGCGTCGCCTTCAGCGAGGGATCGGTCTTCGGCAGGCAGGGAGCCGGATGGCTCAGGGTCAACCTCGCCTGCCCGCGGTCGATTTTGACCGAGGGGTTAGAACGATTCGGCCGGGCTGTCCGCGCCTGCCTGGCGGAGCGATAAGAAACGATTTCGGCCCGGTCCGCCGGCTGAAGCCGCAGGAGATACCGCCGCTTGTCACGTTTTCTTCAAGTGACGGCGGCGTTCTTTTTATGTTACGATGGGGGAGACATGAAGCACGGAGAGGGAGGGTCCGACCGATGAGCAGCGTGGACCGCATCCTGCAGGATGCGCTGAACGGGCGGCGTCTGGAGCTCGAAGACGTCGTCGCCTTGTTCGAATCCGATGAAGTCGAGAAAATGGGACATGCCGCCAACGAGCTGATGCTCCGGAAGCATCCGGAGCCGATTACGACGTTTGTTGTTGGCCGAAATATCAATTATACGAACGTTTGCGACGTTTATTGCCGGTTTTGCGCTTTTTACCGCGCGCCGGGCTCGCCGGAAGGCTATGTGCTGCCAAATGAGACAATTTTGCAAAAAATCCGGGAAACGGTTGATGTCGGCGGCACGGAGATTTTGATGCAGGGCGGTACGAATCCGAATTTGCCATTCTCCTATTATTTGGATTTGCTGCGCGAAATTAAGCGGCATTTCCCGGACATTACGATGCATTCGTTCTCGCCGGCCGAAATTCATAAGATGAAGGCCGTTTCGGACGGCTTGTCGCTCGAAGAGGTTGTGCGGCAGCTTCATGAAGCCGGTCTCGACTCGCTGCCTGGCGGCGGCGGGGAAATTCTCGACGACCGAACGCGGCGGAAGATCAGCCGGCTGAAAGGCTCTTGGACCGATTGGATGGACGTGATGACGACCGCGCACAAGCTTGGCATGAACACGACGGCGACGATGGTCATCGGCTTCGGCGAGGAGATGGAGGAGCGCGCGCTTCATCTGCTGCGCGTGAGGGAAGCGCAGGATGCGTGTTTGCGCAGCGGCTATCCCTCCAAAGGCTTCCTGGCCTTTATCCCGTGGACGTTCCAGCCGGACAATACGAACATGAAACGCGAGAAAGCGACGCCGGAGGAATATTTGAAGACGCTGGCAATCAGCCGCATCACGCTCGACAACATCGATAACTTCCAGTCGTCGTGGGTGACGATGGGGCCGGACGTCGGCAAGCTGTCGCTTTCTTACGGCTGCAACGATTTTGGCAGCACGATGATCGAGGAAAACGTCGTTTCCGCAGCGGGCACGACCCACAAGGTCAATATCGAGCTGATCCTGCAGCTGATCCGGGAAGCGGGCAAAATTCCGGCGCAGCGCAATACGCGGTACGAAATTTTAAAGATGTACAACGAGACGGACGGCGTCGAGCGCGATTTCGTCATGCAGAACTGACCTTCGTCCAGCCGTACGCGGCACCAAAAAAGGAGCTTCCCGCACAGCGCGGTGAAGCTCCTTTTTCTCCTTCAGGCCAGCCGGCTCGAACCGTCCTCGTCCGGCAGCGCGGCGACGACCGTCCGGTTTTTGCCGCTGCTTTTGGCCCGGTACAGCGATTCGTCGACCCGGTTGAAAAAAGCTTCCTTTCCTTCGAACGGCACATATTCCCCGAATCCGATGCTGACCGTGACCGGCTTGCCGGACAGCGCGTCGTGCGGCACGATCATGACCTCCTGGCGGATTTGCTCGATGTAATGGAGCGATTCCGTCATTTTTTTATCGGTAAACAGGATCGCAAATTCTTCTCCGCCGTACCGCGCGACGAAATCGTTGGCGTGCACCCTGCTCCGAATGAGCTCCGCTACGCATTTCAGCACGGCATCTCCCGCCCGGTGGCCGTACGTATCGTTCACCTGCTTGAAGTTGTCGATATCGAGAATCGCAAGCTGAAGAGAAAGCTCGTTCGTGTCGTTCTGCTCGATCAGCTTCTCGAAATATTCGTGAAACGTCATATGGTTGTACAGCTCGGTCAGCGCATCCGTTTTGGACAGCTTGTCCATCCATACATTTTGCACCAGCAGCTCCTGGTTCGTTTCCAGATACGTTTTCAGGTGATTCATCAGCTCGCGGCCGCGCAGCAAAATGCCCCAGGCGATCAGCGTAAAAACGGAAAACATGACCGTGATCGTCCCCATGCCGACAATCGTAATATCCGAATTGATCGCCCCGTTGGTCCAGTAGATCAGGTAAAGCGAGCAGAGTGTATTGAAGTAGGCGATGAGGAGCTTTTTCGGATGAAAATAAAAAATCGATACCATAACCGGCAAAAATAAAGCGATCAGTAGGTAGGTAATTGAATCGTGGATATCGACGATGATGAAGGCCAGCAGGGTAGAGGTGAGTATGATGACGTAATCCTGAAATTTATCGCTAAGCAGCCGTAAAGCGGTTTCAGCGGCGAGGAGCGTGCCAAGCTGCAGCAGAAATGGCAGCACCATGAAATGAAGTATGAAAGCGCCCGTTGGCAATTCGGTAATCGTTAAATAAAGGCATTCCAGGAAAATCGACAGCAGTAATATCGACCAAAAGCCGTTCAGCAGCGTTCGGTTCCATCGACTTCGTTTAAAGTCCAATGTTTCGTAATCCATTTGCTGTGCTCACTCCAAAGGGCAAATTCGTACAAATCCCAATATACCACGAATGCCCTTTCATTCCAATCCCCAACCGCTTTCGGCAGCCTTCTGCATCGTATATATGCTTTTGCAGGACCATATACTGATACAGAACCTTTACAAAACGGCTTCGCCGCGAAATTTGGCATAGGCTTCCGAAGCCAGTTTTGTTTCCATAAAGCCGGCTCCGCACCGGCAAGGCTTTGCTCACAAAACTTAACGTATGCTTCCGAAGTGAGTTTTGTTCCGTAAGCCGGATACTCCGGCATCTTCATACAAAACTTAAGCTTATGCTTCCGAAGAGAGTTTTGTTTAACGCGCCGCCCAAAACCGGCGCTGCTTCGCCACAAAACTTTGAGGAGTGAGCGCATGGAAATCTTCACGGTATCGATCATGTCGGCCACTTATGAAGCGATTGATCGGCTGCACGGCTGTTTGAACGAGGAATTCGCCGATTTACATAGCGCAGCCGGGTTATCCGGACACTCTTGCTCGCTTGAATTTTCAATCGACCGTCCAAATAAACGCATTCGCTGCACCGCCAAGCAGCGCAGCTTCAATGCTCTCGAGGCCGGCCCGTTCGTGATGAGAAAAGCGGCGAACGCCTTCGCCGAATATATCCTCACCGAGCTCGAGCCGCTTCTGCTCAAGGCGATCATTCGCAAGCAGTTCCATTACGAGCGGGAGGACGAGATCGAGACGATTGAACGATACTGCGCCGGTCTGCTCAGCGGCGGCACGCAGCTCAGCGAGGAAACGGCTTCGGAGATGAGGCTCGACCGGGACCGCCGGCGCAACAAGGTCGCCGCCGAGCTGGAGCTTTTCTTAAGCGGCTGCCCGCGCATTCACCTGGACGGCTTTGTCACGTTCCGCCTGGCTTCTTATTGGGAGGAGCTGCGCGAAATCGCGGCCTATGCGGTCGACGAATACGTCATGGATAAGCAGTACCAGGAATTTATATCGCTGCTCAAATATTTTGTGCGGATGCAGGAGGTCAAGCTTCCGATCGTCCACGTCCTGCATAAGGGCGGAAGCGAGTTCGCCTTGTACGACGAGCAGCACCGGCTGATCGACTCGGCTCCCGCGGACCGGATCGTAGCCGAAATGCTCGAGTCGGAAATGAATATGGAGGATATGATCGTCAGCACCCTGATTACCGTTTCGCCTCAGCATATTGTCATTCACACCCGGCAGCCGGATTTGCAGGTGATGCGCACGCTGGAAACGATTTTCGAGCAGCGCGTGCGGCTGTGTACGCATTGCGCCAGCTGCGGCGAATACTTCGGCGAAAGCGTCGCGCAGCCGGCGAAGGCGGCGGAGCCGAAGCCCGTTTTGCCCGCCGGAAGCGTTCGGACTTGACCGCCCCGCAGCCGGGGAATTATAATGTTGTCAGGTGAAAAGCGACGACAAAGACACGTACCCGCCGATTCGCGCGTGCCAGAGAGAGGAACCGTTCGGCTGCAAGTTCCTCACGCTGACGGCGGCGGATATACCCCTTTGAAGCTGCGCGGATGAACCCGGAGTAGGCGGACCTTTCGTCAATCCGGTTGTAAGCCGCGACGGAAGTCCCCGTTACCGGACGCTGAAACAAGGACCGAAGCCGCCATATTCATCATGACGGCCGGTTGAAGCAGGGTGGAACCACGGGTCATCACAAGCACTCGTCCCTTCGCGGGGGCGCGTGCTTTTTTTGTTGGCCGCGCCTCCGGGTAAGCTTGAATCTTCAATAAGTGGAGGGGTTACAAATGGCCATTCAAGTAAAGCTGCCGGACGGCGCCGTCCGGGAATACGAGCGCGGCACGACCGTCGAGGAGGTCGCCGGCTCGATCAGCCAAGGGCTGAAGAAAAACGCGATCGCCGGTAAAGTAAACGGCAAGGTGGTGGACCTGTATGCGCCGCTCGAAGGCGATGCGGACGTCCAGATCCTGACCGTCGATACGCCGGAGGGGCTGGAGGTATACCGCCACAGCACCGCCCATTTAATGGCGCAGGCGATTAAACGGCTGTACGGCAACACGGACGTCAAGCTCGGTATCGGGCCGGTCATCGAGGACGGCTTTTATTACGATATCGACATGGAGCAGTCGCTGACGCCCGAGGATTTGACGAAGATCGAGAAGGAAATGGAGCGGATCGTACAGGAGGACCTGCCGATCCGCCGCCGCTCGGTCAGCCGCGAGGAAGCGGTCGACGTGTTCACCGAGCTCGGCGATCCGCTCAAGCTGGAGCTGATCCGCGATCTGCCGCAGGACGTCGAAATTACGATTTACGACCAGGGCGAGTTTTTCGATCTATGCCGCGGTCCCCATCTGCCGTCGACCGGGCGGATCAAAGCGTTCAAGCTGCTCAGCGTCGCAGGCGCCTACTGGCGCGGCGATTCCAAGAACAAAATGCTGCAGCGCATTTACGGTACGGCATTTCCGAAGAAATCGCAGCTCGACGAGCATCTGCATTTTCTCGAGGAAGCGAAGAAGCGCGACCACCGCAAGCTCGGCCGCGAGCTGAACATGTTCACCTTCTCGCGCGAGGTCGGTCAGGGGCTGCCGCTATGGCTGCCGAACGGCGCCAAGCTGCGCCGCACGCTGGAGCGGTACATCGTCGACCTCGAGGACAGCCTGGGCTATCAGCATGTTTATACGCCCGTACTTGCCAACGTCGAGCTGTACAAGACGAGCGGCCACTGGGAGCATTACAGCGAGGACATGTTCCCGCTTATGGCGCTCGATAACGAAGAGCTTGTCCTTCGGCCCATGAACTGCCCGCATCACATGATGGTTTACAAAAGCGAAATGCGCTCGTACCGCGACCTGCCGGTCCGGATCGCCGAGCTCGGCACGATGCACCGCTACGAAATGTCCGGCGCCTTGACGGGGCTGCACCGCGTTCGTGCGATGACGCTGAACGACGCGCACATTTTTTGCCGTCCCGACCAAATCAAAGACGAGTTCACGCGGGTTATCGGGCTCATTCGCCGCGTCTATGAGGATTTCGGCATCCGGGATTACCGTTTCCGCCTGTCGTACCGCGATCCGCAGGATACCGAGAAATATTTTCCGAACGATGAGATGTGGGAAATGTCGCAGCGAATGCTGAAGGAAGTCGCCGAGGAGCTCGAGCTGCCGTATTTCGAGGCTGAAGGCGAAGCCGCATTCTACGGTCCGAAGCTGGACGTACAGATCAAGACCGCGCTCGGCAAAGAGGAGACGCTGTCGACGGCGCAGCTCGATTTCCTGCTTCCCGAGCGGTTCGAGCTTGAATACGTCGGCGACGACGGCAAGAAGCACCGTCCGGTCGTCATTCACCGCGGTATCATAAGCACGATGGAACGGATGACGGCCTTCTTGCTGGAAAATTTTGCGGGCGCGCTGCCGTTATGGCTGTCCCCGGTGCAGGCGAAAATCATTCCCGTCTCGACCGCGTACGAGGCGTATGCCCGCGAAGTCGAAGACAAGCTTCGGGCCGCCGGCATTCGTGTCGAATCCGACCTTCGCAATGAGAAGCTCGGCTATAAAATCCGCGAGGCTCAGCTGGAAAAAATGCCGTACATGTTTGTCGTCGGCGATAACGAAGCGCAGACGGGCACCGTTTCGGTCCGGAAGCGCGGCGAAGGCGACTTGGGCGGCAAGCCGTTGGACGAAATGATCGGCCTCCTTCAGGAGGAGATCCGCAGCAAAACGATCTGAGGAGGTGGCGGCAGGCTGGCGGTCGGAGCAGCCTGCCGGCCCGCCGCATAAAGCTTGTCACATCGGGGAACCCTTCGTTTAAGGAGGCTGCATCCCAGATGATGACAAGCTTTTTTTCGGCCCGGCGGCGTCTGGGTCTCGTCACGCTACTTAGCATTGCGCTGTTTGCCGGCTCCGTCCCTGCGGAAGGAACCGCTGCCGGCGAAGAGGAAGCGAAGCCGTCCGAGGCCGACAGGCGCGCGGGAGCCGCTGCACATAAAGAAGATGCTTTGCCGGCCGTTCTCTGGAACGATACGGCGGGCGCGAAGGCCCGGCAGGTGCAGGTCATCGCCACCGGCTACACGGCAGGCGTGGAATCGACCGGCAAAAGACCGGGCCATCCGCTGTACGGCATTACGTATTCCGGGGTTAAAGTCAGACGCGGCGCGGTATCGACGATCGCGGCGGACCCCAAAGTGTTTCCGATCGGCACGCTGCTGTACGTTCCCGGTTACGGCTATGCGATCGTAGCCGATACGGGGTCAGCGATCAAAGGCCGGAAGATCGACCTTTATTTTGAAACGAAAAAGCAGGTTTTCCAGCAGTGGGGCAAG
The DNA here is from genome assembly GCF_028826105.1 of Paenibacillus humicola. Lineage (NCBI taxonomy): Bacteria > Bacillati > Bacillota > Bacilli > Caryophanales > Paenibacillaceae > Paenibacillus > Paenibacillus humicola. The sequence continues at coordinate 4,255,511 of NZ_JAQGPL010000001.1, read as the reverse complement.
CGCAAGGTCGTCGTGCGGGTGCTGCGGCAGGGAAGCGGGCGGCTTACCGAAGCTTCGCTGAACGCGCTGAACGAAGCCGTCGCCGCCGAGAAGCGTCTGCCCGGCAAAAGGCTGGAATCGTGACGAATTTTGCAGAAGAGTGGGACCGCAGGTTTCAAAAGGCGGGACATTCTTCTTTTTTTCGCATTGAAAATGTGGTAAAATAATGCAGGAGTTATCATTAATAGGGGCGGATCGAATGAACAATGAGTTTTCACCGATCGGTTGCGGCGATAGCGTGCAGGATCAGCAGCGTGAGGAGAAACTACTTGAACTTTACAGTCAGATGATTCGCGTCGCTTACTCAAAATGCAGAAACAAATCGGATGCGCAGGATGCGGTGCAGGAGGCGTGGGTGCGCATTTTAATGAAGCAGGACACGTTAAGGGAACAGAGCAAGCTCTCTTCATGGGCCAAGACGATTACGGCCAACGTCGCGATCAACATTAACCGCCAGACGATGCGGGCGCAGGCTTCCAGGCTGTTCGACCCGGCAGGCGAAACGGCCGGAGGCGGCGAAACGGCGCTGATGCTGGAAATTGCGGAGCTGCTGTCGCAGCTGGATTCGCGGTCGAGGACCATGCTATTATATAAATTTTATTACGGATTCAAGGATCAGGAAATCGCAGACAGAATGCATATCCCCGTCGGCACGGTAAAAGCCCGCATTCACCGCAGCAAGGTGCAGCTGAAGCAGTGGATGGGCGGGATGCAGCAGGGCTAAAGCCCGAACATGCGAAGCCGATACATAATGCTCCCAACCACCCGCCATACTAGTGGTGTACGGGGAGGTGATCACCATGGCAAAAAACAAAAACAAAACGAACGCGCCCCAAAACCAATACGATGCCGAATTTGCAACGGATCTCAATACGAACACGGCCAATACGGCCGACACAGCCAACAAAAGCGCTACGCAAAACGCACAAAAATAACGTTCGCCCCGCTTGGCGAACAAAGGAGGAGCCTGTCAACGGGCTCCTTTTTTTATCAAATAAGAAAATCAGCCTTTGCCTTCTTCTCGTTCCAGCCCGCCTGTCCGCGTCAAAAAAGCTGTTTTCAAATCCGTTCCGATCGTGTAAAATTGATCATGTAACGATTTATAACATGCAGGGATAGGGGAATTCTCATGACGGATCCGATTACGTACGGTTCGCCTTCGCGGGTGAAGCATCGCAAAGCTGCGGAAGTGATTCCGTTTTTGGAGGCTTATATCGCGAAGAAGGAACAGGAAATCGCCGAAATCGAGCAGATGGTCGAGCGCTACGAGAAGCGGCGCCTGTTGGAAGAACGCGCGTATCAATCGATGTCTGCGCTTCGCCGCCTGTTATCCGGTAAAAAGCCGGATCACCATCTTGCCCTCGAATATATCCATTATGTGAAGAAGCCGATGGAGAAGGTTCGCGCTCTCCGTCTTGAAGTCGAGAACGCGCGGGAGATCCTGAATCATCCGAATCCGTCCGAAATCGTCGCCGTCTCGAGCGAATTGGCGGGCGAACTGATCCGTTAACCGGAGCCGTCCTTTTCAGGACGGTTTTTTAATGGAAACCGTCAGCATTCCGGCTTCCTTCCCTTTAGCCGCCAGCGCATGGAACGATGAAAAAACCTCCGCTGCCGCGCAGCCCCGAAGGCTGCGCGATTTGCGGAGGTTTGTTTAATTTTCGGCCTTCAGCCGGTCCAAATCGAGAAAGTCGTGCTCCTGATTATAGGCCGGCACGCCGTGAATGCCGACATCGAGACCGATCAGCTCCTCATCCTTCGAAACGCGCACCGGCATTGCCTTGCGGATGAGCCAGAAAGCGGCCCAGGTGAGCGCGAAGCCCCAGACCGAAACGGTTGCAAGTCCAAGCGCTTGTACGCCGAGCAGCTTCCACCCGCCGCCGTAGAACAGGCCGTAGGCGTGGCCTGCGCCGAGCAGCTCCGGCTTCGCGAACAGGCCGACGGCGAGCGTGCCGAGACTGCCGCTGATGCCGTGAACGGCGAAGGCGCCGACGGGATCGTCGATCCGTCTGCGTTCTAGCATTTCGGTCGCAAACACCATCGCAATGCCGCATACGATACCGATGAAGATCGCCGCGCCGTCCGATACGAACGAGCAGCCGGCGGTAATACCGACAAGGCCGGCAAGCGATCCGTTGATGACCATCGGCGGATCTGCCTTTTGATACCGGAACATGGTGAACAGGATGCAGGCCGCGCCTCCGGCGGAAGCGGCGAGCATCGTCGTGACGGCGATATGGCCGATCGAGCCGTTCGTAGCGCTGAGCGTGCTGCCCGAGTTAAAGCCGAACCAGCCGAACCAGAGAATAAACGCGCCGACCGAAGCGAGCGGCAGATTCGAAGGCGGAACGATGCCGGCTTTGCCGTCCGGCATAAATTTGCCGATCCGCGGACCGATGAAGATCGCTGCCGCCAGCGCCGAGAAGCCGCCTAGCGCGTGGATGACCGCGGAACCGGCGAAATCGATCATCCCGAGCTTGTACAGCCAGCCGTCGACTTCCCACACCCAATGGCCGGCCAGCGGATAAATAAATCCCGTCATCACAATCGTATACAGGATGTAAGCGCGAAAATGAATGCGCTCGGCGACGGCGCCCGAGACGATGGAGATGACCGCGATGACGAAGGCGCATTGGAACAGCCAGAACGTATCGTGAGAGATATTCAGCTTGATATGCGACAGATCGCCGCCCAGCATAAAGCCGGACGTACCGATCAGGCCGCCGGCGTCTTTGCCGTACATCAGCCCGAACCCGAAGAAATAAAAAATAAGCGCGCCGAACGTGATATCGACGAACACCTTCATAATAATGCTGACGGCGTTCTTTTGTCTGACGAAGCCGGCCTCCAGCAGCGCGAAGCCGCCCTCCATCAGCAGTATCATGGCCGCCGTCAGGACGACCCATATCGTGTCGAGCCCCTTCGACAGCGTGGCCATATCCATGCGTTCATCCCCTGTCTTGAAGAAATTC